>SXID01000148.1 GCA_005772955.1 Planctomycetia bacterium | reverse complement strand
TGCCGGGCACGTTGGGCCACGAGGAACCGTGTCTCCTGAGCGGAGCGCGCGAACGGTTCCCGAACATCGCGATTTACTGAGCCGGCTTCCCGTTCCCGCCGCTGCGGAACAGCCAGTACAGAATCGTCTTGATCTCGAACGGCTTCAGGTCCGGTTTCAGCGACAGGATGCGGGCCGCGATGCCCGCCAGGTGCGGTGTCGCCCAACTCGTTGCCGGTTCGCGCGCGAATGGCCCCAAGTAGCCGCGGCTGTGCGCCTGGAACTCCACCTGTTCCGTCAGCTTGTACGCGAAGCGCAGCGGGTCGTCGAACAGACCCTTATCCACCGAGATGAGCGGCGGAGCGAACGCGGCTGGGTAGCTCCGCGTCAGCGGGTGTTCGTTGTGCGCCGCCGCGAACACCAGCACGTCGCGAAAGTACGCTTCTTCGATCGCGCGCTGCAACTGCTGCCGCCGCGGGAGCTGTTGCAGCTTGTGTTCGGGCACGCCGAGCGACAGGTTCACGACCTTCACGTTCCACACGTCGATGCAGTGGCGCAGCGCCGCGATGACGGTTTCGACTTCGCACGAACCGGTCAGGCCGAACACGTCCGCGGAGTATAGTTTCACGCGTGGCGCCATCGTCAGGATGATGTCAGCGACCGTGGTGCCGTGCGACGACGACTGGTGCCCGGTGTATTCGAACGGCGCACCGCTTGGGCGGAAGATCGCGCCTTCGATCAACTGAATCGGAGTGCCCGCAGCGAGGAACTTCGCTTCGAGAACGGCACGATCCACACCGGAGTCGATCACCGCGACGGCGATACCTTCGCCCGTTGCTCGCGCATCCTGGAAGATGCTGTCAGGCGTCAGCCGTGCGAAGATGTCGTCGAACACGGTCGGCGCGTTCGGGGGTGATGGACTCGTCATGCCGTGCCCGTCATCTCGTCCAGCAACTCGCGCAGATCGTTCACCACCTTGACGCAGTGTTCCACGGCTGACGGCCCATGCCGCACCGCGAGCGCCCGCACCGCTTCGACCAACCGGAGGGTCGTGTCCGGTGGCGCGGTCGCGGTCGAGTCCGCACCCAAACCTTCCTTCAGACGCGCCATCACGGAAGGCGGCGGAGCCGTGTCTGGTGCCGTTGGCATGTCCACCAGGTGCGCCGTCGCGTGCAGCGCCGCTTCCACGGCGTCAAAGAGTAGTTGGTGCGTCTGCCGCTCCGCGACCGCCTGACGGAGCAGGTCCATTCCGACTTCGGCCGCGGACGCGATCAGCCGCCGGTCTTCCTCCGTGAAGCCGGGCGAAGCCTTGTCGAACAACTCCACCACAACAACGGTATCCGACGCGACCCGCAGCGGGGCCGCGAGGATGCACGACCGGTTCATCTCGAACGGCAACAGTTCCATCGGCCCGAGCGCTTTGGCATCGAAGTCGTTGAGCGCGATCGGTTCTTGGAAGCTGATGACGCTCGCGGCCAGCGAGTTCCCGAACGGCACGAGCGGCGTCGGAAGCGCCACACCGTCGGAACCGTAAGCGGCCGTGGATTCGGTGCCGTCGGCCGCGGTGTGACGCACGATCAGCGCGCCATCGGCGGCGCGCGTCCCGCGAATAACGAATCTGAGAAGGGATTTTACCGCGGCGGGCAACGGCACCGGGTCGTTGAACGCGGCCGACGTTTGCACGATCGGCAGCACCTTCTCGACCGCTTCGCGGAACGCCGCGAGCCGCCGGTTCAGTTCACGCTGCTGCTTCGCGGGGTGAATGCGCTCTAATTGACGGCGCACGGCCGCGACGAACGAGTCGCGGTTCAAGTCCTGGTTCTTGTCGATGTAGTCTCGCACGCCCATGCGGAGCGCGTCGAGCGGCGTGGCCTGGTGTGCGAACCCGGTCACGAGAATCGCGACCACGTCCGGCCTAAACTCAACGAGGTCTTCGAGGAGGCGCAGCCCGTCGCTACCGGACCCGAGGTTCCAGTCGAGTACGGCGAGATCGACGGCGTACTCGTTGGCGACCTTGAGCGCCGACTCGGCGTCGGGCACCGCGAACACGTTCGCGCCGGGCAGCGCGGCCGTGAGCCACTCCTGAAACGTCCGGCGAACGGATTCCTCGTCGTCCACGATGAGTACGGTGTCGGTCATATGAGGTCATCATAGCCAGGCAGGGCGCTATTGCGACGAGCCGGAAGCGTCAGCGACGGACACCGTTGCCCGTCGCTGACGCTTCCGGCTCGTCAGAATGCGTTGTCCACCCGACGTGTTACCGGCCGCGTTCGCTGACCTTACCGAAGGTAACCTGCGCGGCGGTGTCTGTCGAGCCGTCGAGCAAGCGGACGCTCGCCATCAGCCCTTCGGCCGGCTTCGCCTCGCCCGCACCGACGCCGAAGTACGCGACCTTCGTCTTCGCGTTCAGTTTGATCTCGGTGCGCTTCGGCTCCTCGCCGCGCACGGTGCTTGGTTGCTCTACGGTGATCGAACTGCCGTCCTTCGCGACCGCGACCACCTTGCCCGCCACAACAACCCAGCGTTCCGGCACGGTGCCGACGAACGCGACCTTCGCGGCGGTTTCCTTCTCGCCGTCCGCCAACCACACCTGCGCCTGCATTCCGGCCGCCGCCTTCGCCCCGTCCGTCGGCACGTTGTGGAACGCGGTCGTCGCCTTGTCGCCAATCTTCACCGTCATCTGCGTTGCTTCGCCACCGCGTTCCTTCGGAGGAACCTCGACGGTGATCGACTTGCCGTCGTCGGAAACTCGCGTCACCTTCCCGAGCATATCCGGGCGCTTCGCGTCGCGCCGCCCCTCTTCACCCATCGCCCCCACTAACTGCACCTTCGCCGCGGTCTTGCCGTCGTCAGCGTACCACACCGTGATGCGCTGCCCGGCGGCAAGTGTCGCTCCGTCCTTCGCGACGTTCGAGAAGCTGAGAATGGTCTTGAGGTCGAACGGAATGGTCACCTTCTTCGGCTCCGCACCGCGTTCGCCACGTTCGCCGCGGACGCCGACCAGACTAATCTCGACCGACTTCCCGTCCTTAGCGATCGAAGCCACGACACCGCTAACGTCACCCCCGCGGCCCGCCGGTTCCGGTCCGTTGAACGACACGCTGGTGGCGACATCCTTCGACCCGTCTTGCAGCCACACCTGCGCGATGTAGCCTTCGGTGAGCTTCGCGCCGTTGGTGCCGACGCCGTTGTACGTCGCGGTCGCCTTCTCACCCAACTTGACGACGGCTTTGCCCGGTTCTTCGCCGCGCGCGGCTGGTGGAGTTTCCACCGTGAACGACTTGCCGTCCTTCGCAACCGCGACCACTTTGCCCGTCATCGCGGCGGGAGCGGGGCGTTCACGATCGCGGTCGCCTTCCGTTGCGGCCGCGCGCGACTCCGGCGCGACCAGCGCGACCGGTTCGCCCGGTGCAGGAGAGTTAGCAGTGCCGAACGCGGCCCAAGTGATTCCGCTTCCGAGAACAACGAGCGACAGCAGCGCAACGGCCGCGGTCTTGAGGTACGTGAATGTCATGGCGCGTAATACTCCTTCGACAAGTGTGGCGACGTTTGCGGGAACCAGTTCGGTCGCCGCCTTCCCCGCCGCGAACGGGATGGCGGCATTGGTTGTGACTGGAACCAGTGCCGAGGGGAGCGCGGCCGAAGCCGCGTTGCGTGTGAGTGTGAATGCGAACACAACCGCGGTGAGCGTGACGCCGCGACGCGCGAGGCGATCGCGCAACCATTCGCGTCCGCGCGACAACCGAGATAACACCGTGCCTTTTGGGCAACCGAGTTGCACCGCAGCCTCTTCGTTGGTGCGGCCTTCCAGGTAACACAGCACGAACGGAGCGCGGTACTTTTCCGGCAGCTTCGCGATTTCATCGTCGAGCAACGGGCGCAGGTCGCGCCACTCGGCATCGTCGGGCATGTCCGGTGCCGGAAGCTCATCCGCCAGTTCGGTCGCGGTCGGCCGATTCGCGCTCGCGGTGCGGAGCCGAATCGCAATGCGATAGGCGACCTTGTACAGCCAGCACGCGACCGCTTCGCCCTGCGCGATGGAACCTGCCTTGCGGGCGAACACGAGGAACGTAGCCTGGAACGCGTCCTCAGCTTCGTGCGTGTCGCGCAGAACGCGCTTGCACAGCGCGAGGACCATCGCGCCATGCCGCCAGACGAGAACCTCGAACGACGCCTCATCGCGCCGCGCAACGAAGTTCTCCAACAACTGCGCGTCGGGAAGCGAACTGCCCGTCTGCCGGGTGATAAGCCGGCGGAGCGGGTCGAGTATCGCGGCCGACGGTTCGCGTGCCATGAAAAGCCTTCCGAAATCAGCGCCCACAAGAGTAGAGACACGGAGCCTCGCGAGGCTTCCATTATTTCTTCACGCGAGCTGGGCTTTACATCGCGTCGCCACTTCTGGGAGAATCGCACCACTCAGCATGGAGGCACCAGCGTGGCGATTCCCTTTTGGCTCACGAAGTTGCTCATCCGCACGCGGCTCGCTCGGTTCACGCCGCGGGCACGGCGCCTCACCGACGGCGGCACCGCGTACCTCAAATACTACTCCGATCGTGTGCTGACCGCACCGGTCGAAGAACTTCTCGACGCCGCGATTGTTCCCAATTCACCGAACCCCGACGTACTCGACCTGAACCAACCTGTTCCCGATGCGCCCGCGGCGCGCGGGGCCATCAGCGTGGGCCGCACAGGCTCTCACGCGGTGCCCGGACGTGTTCCAGCCACTCTGCCCGAACTCAGCCGGGCCATAGCGGACCGCTATCAAGAAACCGGGCGCACCGTGTCCCCGACGACAGATGTGATGGCGACCCACGGCGCCACAGGGGCATACGCCGCGGCACTTGATGCGTTCGTTAACCCGGGCGACCGCGTCGTGATGTTCGACCCGTGTTCGCCGCTGTTCACACTCGGCGCGAAGTCGCGTCACGCGAAGGTGCGGTGGGTGCCGACGTGGACGGAAGACGGCCGGTGCCGGTACATCCCGGCAGCGTTCGAGCGCGCGATGCGCGGCGCGAAAATGCTCGTGCTGAGCGACCCCGGCAACCCCGCGGGCGGGTGTCTGGCAAACGAAGACCTGGAACACATCGCCTGGATCGCGGGCGGTTACGACGTGCTCGTGTATCTCGATGAGTCGTTCGCCGCGTTCCGTTCCGACAAGCCGCGTGCACTGGCCGCGATGCCGGGCACGGACCGCGTCACGCTCACGGCCGGTTCGGTGTCGCAGGAGTTTGGGCAACCCGGAATGCGTGTCGGCTGGCTTAGCGGTCCGCGGCACCTCATCCGTGCGTGCCAACTCACAGCCAACCTCAGCGCACCATACGTACCGCCGGTGTGTCAGCAGGCGGCGGCGCGGTTGCTCTCGGAAACGCCTTCGCCAGATACCGCGAAGCAGTATCAGGCGAAGCGCCAGTACACGCTCGACCGATTGCGCGCGATGGGCCTCGAACCGGAACAGCCCGGCGGCGGGTACTTCGTGTGGGTGCCGGTTTCGGGGCTGAAGCTCGACGGGCGCACGTTCGCGGAGCAACTGTTAAGGGAATATCGCGTGTTGGTGGGTCCGGGGGTGGCGTTCGGGCCGAGTGGCGCGGGTCACGTTCGCGTGAGCTTCGCCGCCGACGACGGGCGATTGCGCGAGGGGCTAAGCCGCGTGGCCGCGTTCGTGGCGCGCCTGAAGAATCCAGATGTGCCACCGACACCGCCGACAATCACGGACCCGACAGCGGAGGCGATGAAGGAAGTGGAAGAGAGTCGGCCCGCGTTCAGCAGGGCGTGAGGCTTGCGTGCAAAGCAGATCAGGGATTGAAACCCCGGGTCTACTTTTTCGGTTCCTTCGCTGGCGCGGATCGCGCGAGGACGAAATCCACCAGTTCCTGACACTGGAAGAACCCTTCCCAGAGGTTGTGGCCCTGTCCCATCGCGACCTTCAGTTCCATCTTGCCGCCCAGCTTCTCGTACCGTTTCGCCACCTCCCCGGAGTTGTCTTTCAGCGGCACGGTAGCATCGATGTCGCCGTGGATGTGGAAGATCGGCACGCCGGCTTTCGCGAGTGGTGCGAGCCGCGAGACGGGGTTGTGCTTGTCGAGTTGGTCTTCGAGTTCGGCTCGTGTTAGCCCATACGCGCCACACGCTTTCTCCAAGCCAGGATAGCTCTTCAGGTCACACACTGGGTAGATGCCCGCGATGCCAGCCACGCGCTCCGGGTTCTCAACTGCCCAGTTGTAGAGCATCAACCCGCCACGACTCCGTGCCAGCAGCGTCGCCTTCGGCGCGAAATTCCGGTTGGTGACGAGTTCTTTGTAAAGCGCCGAGTAGACGGCGCGTCCTTTGGGGCTGCCGTACGATTCCCCGACATCGACGCCCGCGATTGCGATCCCGGACGCGAGGAACTTCTCGAACATCCAGTGTTCCCGCGCTTCGGGCAGGCTCGAGAACGTCGGTGCATACCAGACCCACGGTATTGGCTTCTTCTCATCGGCCACCTTCGGCATGATGACGAAGGCGGTGTGCCCGTCCACCTTGAACGTCTTCTTGGGCGGAACCGCGATCTTCTCCGCGCCCTTCGGAGGTTGCGCGGCGTGTACGGACGACTGCGCAACCAACGTGAGGATGGCAACCAAGACGAATTCCGTGAGCTTCGATTTCATGTGAAGGTGCTCCCGCGGAAGCCGGGCGTTCTGGAACGCGAGAAGGGTACGCGGCAGGTTGCTTTAGCCCCGATTGGGGCTAAAGCAGCCTACCGCGTACCCGACTGCGTAACTGTCAGGTCACTTGAAACTGCGGCCCAGCGTGTAGTGAACTTCGGCCGAGGCACGCACGATGATCGACATGCTCGGGTAGTGGAAGGTGACCGACCCCGGCCCACCGGTTTCGCCGTTCCACGAGAGCGGATCGATCGACTTCCGGATCATCGCCACCAACGTGTCCGCGTTCGCTTGCGCCTGCTGCGCGTTCGCAACCGGTCCCCACCGGAGGTCGCTGAACGGCCCGACCCCTCGCACCAGATCGCCGAGGTAGTACACGCGAGTTGTCAGAATGCTGCGTGCGCGCTCGACAGTGACAACCTGAATGGTTTCATCCTTCACCACGAACGTTAAGCCCTGCGCCGCGAGGACCGACCGCAGCACGGTGCGCCCGGAAAGGCCGTTCGCCTGGAGGCTCGAGCCTTTCTTGAGGTCGAGGCCGAGGTCTTCGATCGACTTCTTGTCGAGCAGCAGCGGTTGGTCGAGCATGTTCGAGAGGTCTTGCAGCGCCTCCTCGAAAGGCCGGTCGCGGAAGTTGATGTTGAGCGGCTTGTCCAGCGCCTCGATGATCTTCTTTTCCTTCGCGCTCAGTTGCTGGGTGTTGGCTTTCAGCCGCCGTTCCGACTTCTCGACCCAATCCTTCGGGAACTCCATGTCGCGAACGGCCGGGAGCGACGACTCCATGATGCCCTTCTGGACCGCGTTCCAGCGGTCGCGTTGAACCACCGTGAACGCGATCGCGTCATCGAGGCGAGTCTTAATGCCGTCCTTGCGGTTGAGCGCGTCCACCGATGGGTTGCTCGGGTACAGTTTCGTCAAGCGGGCGATTTCGGCGTTCGCCTCGGCGCTCTTGCCCGCGTTCTGAGCCGCCTGCACGGTCTTGAGTCCCGCGACCACGTCCTTGAATTCGGCGACGGCCTTCTCGTTCGCGAGCTTCTGAGCGGCGATCGCCTCCGGGCCTTTCGGGTCGAGTTTTACGCCGGGGTTCGGGTTCGCGACCGGCCGACCCTCGAACGCCGCGAGCTTCTGATCAATCGCGTTCGTGAGGCGTGTGCGGGCCGCTTCGCCGATCTGGGCGAACTGGAGATCCTGCTTCGCAGTCTTCAGGATTTCGACCGCCTTTGGGCGGTTGAATCGCGCCTGCTGGTCCGCGGCGGCCAAAACGGCGGCCAGGTCGCGTTCCGCTTTCTGCTCGGCAATCTGCTGTTTGGCCTTCGCGAGGTCGATCGCATCCGGTGGTGCGGCGTAAGCCGTGGCGAACAGGCCCATTGCTATGACAACCGCACCAAACCCGCGGTAACCCTTGAAGTGCGTCATGCCAACCCTCCTAACTCTGAGCACCAAGCAACTGTCACATCTCCTAACGTACCCGCACGGCTCGGCGTTTGCCAAGTCTCCATATTCCTTTACAACCCCCTATTTGCCCTTGGGAATGGCGCAATCGCGCCCGCCGGTCGGCGTTGACCAGATTCCGCCCGTGCGGTATTCCACCTCGAGCGGAGGGTTTTCATGCGTCGTCGGCGGCCGATGTTTCTTGCGCTGGCTCTGCTGGCCACGTTCGCGGGTCTCGCGACCGGCACACTCGTATTCGCCGCAAAGCGTGAGCCGGCGTTCTACGCGACTGCCGCGAGCCATCCCGCCGACCTCGACTCACACGAGCGGTCTGCGAAACTGCTCACCCGCGTCCTCGACCTACAAAACGACATCCGCGCAAAGGAAGAATGGGGCGACACGTTCACCGCGGACGACCTCAACTGCTTCTTCGCGGAGAACATTGGACCGAAGGACGGGCTGTGCGAACTACTACCCAAAGGCTTTCACTCGCCGCGAATCGCCATCGAGGGTGACCGCCTCAAGTTGGGTGTGCGCTACCGCGAAGGGTTCTGGAGCAGTGTGGTTTGGCTGGAACTGAAGATCTGGCTGGTCGCCGATCAGGTGAACGTAGCAGCGGTGGAGGTGTGCGACCTGAAGGCCGGGCGGGTGCCGTTCGGCTCACAGTCGATCCTCGACAAACTCGGTGATGTCGCCCGCGATTCGAGCATCGAAGTGACGTGGTATCGCAACAAGAGCAACCCGGTGGGGTTGTTCAAGTTCTTCGCGAAGCAACCGCGACCCACTTCGCAAGTGCTGACGCTGGAAGTGAAGGACGGAAAGCTCACGATCGCGGGTCGGTCGTTTCTGGAAACAGGCCCGGCCGCTCCCGCGGGCGTCAACCCGCTTCCGCCGACGCCGTGAACCTGAACACCCACGCACCGTCGACGCGGCGAAGTAGGGTGTGGCCCTTCAGTTTCGCCCCCTGCAACGCGAGCTCCACCCGATCCTTGTTGGAGATAAGCCAGTCGCAGGTGCCGGCGTCCCAACGGGAGACGCTGCCCCGTCCGCCGGACACGGGGCCTTCATAGTCAAGGTACAGGAGCCGGTGATCGACATTCGTCTCAACGGGAATGTCGACACCAACCACGGGTTCCGCGAGCAACCGCCAGGCGCGCAGCACGCCATCCGCTTCCGCCAGGAAATCCCAGTGGATCGCGGGCCAGTCGTGTGCAAGAACGACGAACCTCACGGTTTAGCCTGCGGGTCGCGGGATCGCTGGAGGAAATCGACCTACGACGCCGCACCACGCGGGTGTAGAATGCACGCATCATGGCAAAGGGTGACAAGAAAGACAAGAAAACGAACGCCGATGGCACGGTAAACGTGTGCCGGAACCGGCGTGCGCTCCACGATTACGAGATCACCGACCGCATCGAATGTGGCATCGTGCTGGTCGGCACCGAGGTGAAGAGCCTCCGCGACGGGCACGCAAATCTCGAAGACGCCTACGCCCGCATCGACTTAGGCGAAGTGTTCCTGATCGGCGCAGAGATCCCCGAATACTTGTTCGGAAACCGCGCGAACCACAAGCCGAAGCGCACTCGCAAGTTGCTCCTGCACCGCCGCGAGATCGCGAAGTTCGCGTGCAAGGCCGAGGAGAAGGGCTTAACGCTCGTGCCCCTGCGGTTGTACTTCAAGGATGGTAAAGCGAAGGTGGAACTCGCAGTGGCGAAGGGCAAACAGGCGCACGACAAACGTGAGTCACTAAAGACGGCGAACGCCAAACGCGACATCGATCGGGCGCTCGCGTCGCGAAGGAAGAGATAAGAGAAGAGGATTAACCACAAAGGCACGAAGGACACAAAGTAGACCAAAGAGAACACAGTGTTCTTTATGACAAGGCTCTCTGCCCGGTCTTCCTCTTCTTTGTGTACTTTGTGCCTTTGTGGTTAATCCTCTTCCTGCATTTCCAGACCATGGAGGGTCGCTGTGCGGTTGGTCGCGCTGGTCGAATCCGAATCGCACGTGTGCTGCCGCTACCGGCTCACCGCGTTCCGTGGTGCGCTCATCGCGGCCGGTCACACGCTCGACTTCCGCCCGCTACCGCAATCACTCGTCGGGCGATTCTCACTCGGGCGCGACCTCACATCCTACGACGCGGTCCTTCTCCAGCGCAAGTTGCTCCCGCAATGGGCCACGGCTCTGCTCCGCCGGCGCGTGCGGCGTCTCCTCTTCGACTTCGACGACGCCGTGTACCTGCGCGACTCGTACTCACCAAAAGGGTTTAGCGACCCGAAGCGTGCGGCTCGGTTCCGCGCGACCGTGAGTGCGTGCGACCTGGTGATTGCGGGGAACGCGACCCTCGCAGCGGAAGCGCGGAAGTTCGTACCCGCGGACCGCGTCATCGTGATCCCGACGTGCGTGGACGTAACGCAATACCCACTCGCCTCACATTCCGCGAACGATGGCGTCCGCCTCGTGTGGGTCGGTTCATCAAGCACGCTACAAGGACTGGAGCGATTCGGGCCAACCCTGAGCGCGATCGGGCGCGCGGTTCTCGGCACGCGACTGAAGCTCATCTGCGACCGGTTCGCGGAGTTCCCCGACATGCCGGTCGAGCGCTGCGTGTGGACCGAGGCAAGTGAAGCGACCGAGATTGCGGCGTGCGACATCGGCATCGGCTGGGTGCCTGACGACCCGTGGAGCCGCGGGAAGTGCGCGCTGAAGGTGCTTCAGTATCAGGCCGCGGGGCTACCGGTCGTCGCGAACCCTGTGGGTGTGCAGGGGGACTTCGTGCGCGACGACATCACCGGCTTCCACGCGAACACAACCGACGAATGGGTGAACGCGATTCGCGCACTCGCAGCAGGTGCCGCGCTGCGGAAACGTCTCGGCGACACGGCCCGCGCTGAAGTGGAATCGCGTTACAGCGTCGAAGCCGGTGCGCGGCTGTGGGTGGAATCGCTGTCCCGGCTCACGACGGCGCGAATGGCAGGGTAAAGGATGCTGATGTTCGGCGACATATTGCGCAAGTTCGGGTCGCTGATCGCGGATGCGACCGGCACGGTCGTGCGCGCAAATGGTCGCGTGTGGCACCTGTCGATCGACGGCGAGTTCCCGTTCCATTGCGCGGCTCCGGCGCTCGACGAGTGGCTCGCAGACGGTTCGGCTAAAGTGGTGAAGAGCGGCCCGCACCGCACGGTGTATCGCGTCGCGCTCCCGACCGGCACCGTGTACGTGAAGCACTGCCGCATCAACGGCGCACGCGCGTGGGCACGCGAGGCGATGCGCCCGCCGAAGGCGCGACTGGAATTCGAGAACGCGGCGCGACTGCGTTCGATCGGCATCGGCGCGGCGGTTCCGCTCGCGTGGGGCACGCCCGACACGCGCTGGCCGGGACAGAGTTTCCTGATCACGCGCGACCTCGCGCCCGCGGTTCCGTTCCCCGACTTCATCGAGGGTCGCGAACTCAGTCCGAACTCGCGACGCGAGTTCGCGCGCGCCCTCGGCGCGTTCCTCGCGCAGCTCCACGAGAACGGCATCAACCACCCGGACCCGCACCCCGGCAACCTGTTAGTGTCATGGGAAGAACCTACCCCCCCAGCCCCCCTCCCTGAAGGGAGGGGGAAGACGTTTTTCCCCTCTCCCGCAAGGGGAGAGGGGAAAAACAACTCCTCCCTGCAGGAAGGGGGGCCGAAGTTCAGCCTGCTCGACGTTCACGCGATCAGCTTCGGTGCGCCGCTGTCGTGGGCCGCGAGCCGGGCGAACCTGATCCGCTTCAACCGGTGGTTCCAGCTTCGCACAAGCCAGACGGAGCGCCTCCGGTTCTGGGAAGCGTACCGCGCGGCGCGCCCATCGGTGCCGGACGCGGCGTGCGAACTGGAACGCGAGACACTCGCCTCCAACCGTCGATTCTGGCGCGCGCGAACGGAACGCTACAAGGGCACACACCGCACGGTCCGCACGGTTCGCGTCGGGCACGTGCGCGGTCTGGCCGTTCAAGATCTACCCGACGACTTCCTTTTCGCGATCATGGCGAATCCGGATGAAGTGTTCACGCGACCCAGTACGCGGCTGCTCAAGCAGTGCGTGAGTTCCACGGTCGCGGAACTGGAGATGCCGACGCCGGACGGCACGCGAAGCTTCATCCTCAAACGCGTGAACGTGCGGAACTTGCTCGACCCGCTCAAAAACTTGGTTCGCTCGTCCGCGGTCCGGCGGTCGTGGCTGCTCGGTCACGGACTGCGCGAGCGGTGGCTACCCACCCCGCGACCACTCGCGATGTTTCACATCTACCACGCCGGATGTCTCCCCACGGCCGGCTATTTGCTTACCGAGAAGGTGCCGAACGCGGTCGGCCTGCCCGAAGCGGTCAAGGCGTGCCGCGATACACGTATCCTTCGCGCGTGGGCCGGGAAGCTGGCGCGCGTGGTGCGAACGATGCACGACCGCGGCGTTTCGCACCGCGACCTCAAAGCGCCCAACGTGATGCTGGAGAACGCCACGAGCGACCCCGCGAACGCGACACCGGTCCTCATCGACCTCGTTGGGGTGCGAGCAAGCGCGGACGCGGTTCCGTTCACGCGACGGGCAAAAGAGTTGGCTCGCCTGAACGCGAGTTTCCTCGCGATGCCGCACATCACGCGAACGGAGTTACTCCGCTTCCTGCTCGCGTACCTGAGCACTGGGGAAAGACAGTTAAGCTGGAAAACGTGGTGGAAAGCGGTATCAGAGGCGACCGCGGCGAAGGTGGAGAAGAACCGCCGCAACGGTCGCGCGATTGGATGACCGATACCACGCGTGAAGTGTGAAGAGACGCCCACTCAACGGCCGAAACTATTCCGGTCGCGTTGAAGGCACACGATCCTCTTCCGTGTCGTGGGGCGATATGTGTATGCCGTGTTCGCCACTGCGCCCCCCCCCGCTCGTTCGCCTCGCGGCGCTCACCGCGCTGTTCGGCGCGCTCGCGGGGTGCGAAGCCCTCCGTCTCGACGCACCCGCGCCGAACACACGTGTCGATGTCGCGCCGCCGCCATCGGCTGTGACGATCACGCCTGTCTCGACCGCACCGCCGGGCAAGAAACACACACGCGGCGCCTACTACGTCCTCTACCACGACTTTGAGATCGACAAGACCGACCCGCTGTTCGCGGAACTCGACGCGCTCCCGGATCAGGTCTTCGGCGAACTCCGCTTGCCGCCCTCCACAGCCATCGTGCAGGTATTCCTGTTCGACACGCAGGAGCGCTACGAACGCTACATGCGGGCGAAGTATCGAAACCTGCCGCCGCGCCGCGCGTACTTCATCGCGGAGCCGCGTGCCGGCGGAACCGACGAACTCAAAATCTTCACGTGGCTCGGCGATCACCTCAGCACAGACCTGCGGCACGAACTCACGCACGCGATCTTGCGCAGTGTACTGAAGGAAGTCCCGCTATGGCTCGACGAAGGTTTAGCAGGGTACTTCGAGTTACCCCCACATCAGGATGGCGTGAACCCGCAGCATTTGGATACACTGCGTCGCGGGCCATTTCAGCCGGACATGGCGCGGCTGGAGAAGTTGAAGGACGTGGCCGAGATGCAGAAACCGGAGTACCGCGAAGCGTGGGCGTGGGTCCACCTGATGCTCCGCACTGGGCCAGGCGCGAAGAAGGTTCTCCACGATTACTTGCAAGCGCTCCGAAGCGACCCGAACCCAGGCCCGCTGCTACCGAAGTTGCGCGAGGTCGTGCCCGAACCGGAGCAGGCACTCGCCGACTACCTCGCGACCGTCGAGATGCCCAAACCGCGCACGCGCAGCCGCGCGAGTGGACCGAAGTGAAACCGCTCCCTTGCGGTCGCGGCTCGTTGGGCTTCAGAAGATTGTCGTTACGAAACGAGCCGCAACCGCAAGGGAGCGGTTGCAATGCCCAGCACCACGGAAGGGACGCACCATGATCGCCATTACGGGCGCGGCTGGGTTCATTGGATCGAACCTCGCACACCGCCTCGCCACTGAAGGGCACTCGCTCCTCCTCGTTGACCACGAACTCACGCCCGCGAAGGCCGAGAACTTTATTGGCCTACCGCGGTTCGCGTTCAGCCGACACGACCACTTCCTCGAAGACCTTGCTGCCAGTCGCATCAAGCCGGACGCGATCTTCCACCTCGGCGCGTGCAGTTCCACCACCGAGACGAACTGGGACTACCTGTTCCGCAACAACGTGGAGTACACGCGGCACCTCTGGGAGTGGTGTACCGCGAAGCGGAAGCCGCTGCTCTACGCCTCCAGCGCCGCGACCTACGGCGATGGCTCGCGCGGCTTCGACGATCGCACGCCGCCGCGTGAACTCAAGCCGCTGAACCTCTACGGCAAGAGCAAGAACGCGTTCGACATCTGGGCGCTCGCGGAGGCGACGACCGGGGAGCCGACGCCGCCGAAGTGGGCCGGGCTGAAGTTCTTCAACGTGTACGGCCCGCGCGAGTCGCACAAGGGCCGCATGGCGAGCGTCGTCCACCACACGCACCGACAGGTGAAGGCGACCGGCGAGATGAAACTGTTCCGCTCCACCGACCTGCAGTACGACGACGGTGGGCAGCGCCGCGACTTCGTGTTCGTCGGCGATTGCGTGAACCACCTGCTCTGGTTGTGGAAGAACGATGCACCCAACGGCGTGTACAATTCTGGTAGTGGCGAGGCACGCACGTTTCACGACCTCGCACGCGGCGTGTTCACCGCGCTGGGGCTTCCGCCACGCATTGGCTTCATCGACATGCCGCGAGACTTGGCCGGGAAGTACCAGAACTTCACACGCGCGGAAATGACGAAACTGCGGGCGGCCGGTTGCGAGATTCCCGCTACCGTGCTGGAAGACGGTGTGCGCGAAACGGTACGGTGGTTAGAAGGCGGCACCGAGGTCACGCACCGCGCCGCGTGAGGTTTTTGGCTTTGCCCTCGCCCCAATTTTGCGGGGAGAGGGCGGCGAGGCTTTGCGAGCGGGTGAGGGGTCTTCTCTTCCTGGAGCCAAATGCCCCTCACCCCGCCGCGAAACGCGGCGACCCTCACCCCACAGAGCCGGGGCGAGGGTAAAACACAAACGCGATCGAATCCGCTAACCTAACCCCACCGCTTCGCCTCTTACCCGCTCCGCGACACCCACGATGAACTTCCTGATCACCGCCGGCGGCACGCAGACTCCCATCGACTGGGTGCGGTGTATCACCAACATGTTCGCCGGGCGCACTGGGCGTACATCGGTTTGGTTGGTGACAACTACGAGCGCGTGACGCGGCGCGAGTTACCAGACCGGTTGGTGCTGGTTCTCGAAGACCTGTATCAGAAGCGAGATAGCAATGGCTAACGTCCTCATCGGGGCGACCGGCAGCGTGGCCGCGGTGCGCGTGCCCGACCTCTTTGATTCCCTCACACGCGCCGGCCACGCCGTGAAGATCGTCGCGACCACCGCGGCGACGTACTTCTTTGACCCCACCGAAGTCGGGAAGAACCCCTCCCCACCCCCTCCCCTAAGAAGGGAGGGGCTTTCGGATGTTGGCGCACCGCAAGTGTTGACGGCGCGCGAGGGTTCAGCTCCCCCTCCCTTCTTAGGGGAGGGGGTTGGGGGGAGAGGTGATGTCTTCCTCGACGAAGACGAATGGCCTGGTCGCAGCGCGGGCGAGCGCTACCAACGCGGCGATTCCGTTTTGCACGTCGAACTCCGCAAGTGGGCTAACATCTTCGCCATCGCGCCGCTCGACGCGAACACGTTGGCAAAGCTCGCGGTCGGGCTGTGCGACAACTGCCTGACGTGCGTGTGGCGAGTGTGGGACGTGGCGCGCCCAGTCGTATTCGCCCCCGCGATGAACACGCTCATGTGGCAGCACCCGTTCACGCGGCGCCACCTGCGCACGATCGCGGCCGACGCGGGCGCGGGCCACATCCCGGCGCACCTCGCCGACGACACGCTCATTCAGCAGATCAATGACCGCAGCCCGACGCTGCGCGTGGTGCCGCCCGTATCGAAGCAACTCGCGTGCGGCGACGCCGGTGTCGGCGCGCTCGCGGACGTGGCCGACATTGTGAACGCAATCCAGTTTATGCTCGGCCGCGCGCAGGCGGCGTGACTCGCCGCTCGCGGCTTCGCAGGTCGCGCCGTACCATGACCCCGCCCCTCTCGGGCACACCACGATTAAGGTAACCGCATGAAGACGCTCTTGGCCGCCGTGTTCGGGCTAACGATGTTCGCACTCGCACAGTCCGCGAAGGCCGACGACACGCCCAAACTGCTCGGCAAGTGGGAAATCACGAAGTCCACCGGCGACACGCCGGTCGGCGCGATCGTCGAGTTCGCCAAGGACGGCAAACTCACGGCGATGGTCAACATCGACGGCAAGGACTTGAAGCTCGAAGGCACCTACAAGCTCGGCGGCAAGAAGCTCTCCGTGAAACTCACGCTCAACGAACAAAAGATCGAACACGACTTCACGGTGACCTTCAAGGGTGACGACGGGTTGGAGTTGGAGGACAACGACAAGAAGGTGGACACGCTCAAGAAGAAGAAGTGATTCTGGTCGTAGGGTGGGTCAAGGTTTTGCGCAGGCCCACCGTCTTCGCGAAGCAGCACGAAGATGGTGGGCCTGCGCAAAGCCTTGACCCACCCTACAAAGCCTACTTCTTCCGCGTCGGTGCAACGAAATCCTTCGTCCACTCCGGGCGGGCGGGCAACTTGCCATTCTGAATCATGTCCTGCCACTCTGGGTCCGTGAGCCGTTTCTCAACGTTCTGCCTGAACTCGTAGTACGAGTACAGCGGCCCGACATACACCATGCGATCCTTGTCGTTGTCGATCGCGATGACACCGAACATCGCATCACCGACCGCGACTTCGAGGCAACTCTGCGACGCCGGGTCGGTGTGAACGTCGGCCACGACCGGCGCCCACTCGGCACACTCGGTGCGGTTGAAAAACAACTCCGGGTACCACCCGTCGTACCGCGGCGGACCGCTCCCGCCGCCGCGCCGGTCCACGGTCTTCTTCACGAACAGTTTCTCCGCGTCCGTGAACGCTTCGCCCGCCAACTCCTTCTTTGCCAACGTTTCGAGCGTGGCCACGGTCGCGCTCATCTGCTTGAAGAACGCGATGTACCGCTTCACGGCGGCCGCGTTGTTCTCGCCCGGGAACTCGGCCGCCGCGAACAGCTTGCCGGCCTCGTCCGCGAAGAACTTCACCTTCGCGTAGAACTCCGGGTACGGCTCGACGTAGCCCGCCGGGTACTCGCAATCCGGGTACGCGGTGTACGACTGCTTCGCGTACAGAACGGTGTCGTGACGCAGTTCCGCCCACGAGCCGAGTTGTGTGTTTAACTGTTTCATTTGCCACGGTCGCGACTTCATCGCCTGCGGGAACTTCTTGTGGGCGCTCATGTCCGCGTTCAGCGTGCGGAGGCAGTCGAGCCACAGCACGTACAGGTTGCTGTTCCAGTACTCCTTCGGGTGCAGTCCGATAAAGTCGCGACACGCCATCATATTCGCGGAGTAGTTCCACTTCGTCAGTTCCGGCGCGAGTAACAGGAGAGCCTCGTCGTTGCCGAGCGCGGCCATCGCGTCGAGGCCCGACGGCATCATGCGGCGCTGCTTCTGATTCTTGAACAGGATGCTGTCGAAGACGACCTGCGCGAGCACGAACGAGTCCATAATGAACCGCTGCCCAAACACCTGGAATAGACTCGGCGGCGGCGTCTTGATCGAACTACTCACGCTCGACAACAACACCTGCGACCGGATCATCTGCGCACCGTGCTTCCCGCTCTTGACCTCGTCCTTCACCTTCTCCAGACTCTTCGCGTCAAGTGCGTCGGACAAACTCTTCACCTTCGCGCCAGCCATCACGTCGAGCAGCGTGAACACGGTGAGGTTGTCGCTCTTGCCGACCATGAACCCAATGATCTCGTCGAGCGATTTCAGCGGCTTCAGGCCGTTCGTGTCGCGAAGGAGTTCGCAGAACAGAATCGCGTTGCGGAGTTCGCGGTCACTGTCGGCCTTCACGCCGCGCGAGGCTTCGGTGGGCAGCACGTTCCAGCCGCAATCGGCGCGGCCCAGCCACATCATGCACCGAAAGTAGTTCTTGAGTTCCTGGTGTTTCGTGTAGTGGCCACGCGGTTTGAACTGCGAGAAGTCCGGGAAGCGCTCGCCGCCGTAGGTGCGAATCGGTTGGTCCTTGTACGGGTCTTTCAGCTTGAGCGATTGAATCTCCTTCAGCAGCGCGATCGTCTCGTTATCCTGCCCAAACTTGCTCGGTTCCAGCAACTGCGTCCCGTTCCACAACCGCTCGGTCGCCGGACCGCCGGCACCCGTGAGCAGGTTCCGCGCGACGGTCACATAGAGGTCAACGTCCTTCGCGTGGGTGTTCGACTTATCCATCTTCCCGACCGCGTCGTGAACACTGGCGAGGAGCGTGCGCATCGTCGGCACGAATACGGTCCGCTCCATGTCCATCAGGATGTCGTCGTAGGACTTGTGCAACGCGTGCATGATCGAGTCGGTGGTGACGAGTACCGGCATGTCGGACGCGTAGATCTGGTAGTAAGCGGACGCGAACGAGTGGCGCCGGTTCTGATCGACCGACACGAACCCGGTCTTCTTGAAGATCGCGAGTTCCACGTCGGTGAGCACGAGCTTCTTGTTCACGGTGTCGAAGTGAACAGCCTTCGTGGGGTCGAAGTCGAGGCCGGTGTAGTCGCGCGGCTTGACGGTCTTCGCCTTGAGTTGCTCGAATGTCATGTCCTGGTGCTTCTCAAGCAACTTGTCGAACACTTGCCCTTCGAGGTGTTTGAGTGGCGTTTTCTCGTCTGCGGCGGGGGCGGGAACCGCCCACACGCCCGCGAACGCGGCGACCGCGAGGGCCGACAGGAACCGGGTCATTGGCGTTACTCCTGAGGAACAGGAACCAGTCAGATAGGCTACACACAAGACGAATCTCACCGCAAACTGGATTTGTTTAGCGTTGGCCCCTGCGGGGCTGTCGCTAAACATGGAGAAACACGAACCACACGAACCACACGAACCACACGATCCGTCCGCGCCTCACTTGGATGTCAACGAGTTGCCTGGAGGCTTCATGGCCTCCGAGATCGAGTTCCCCGTCTCGCTGGTGCTGCACAAGGTCGGGCCGGGCGCGGTGCTGGCGGAACCGCTCCTCTTTCCGGAGTTGGCGCGGCTCGGAGCGAACCGCGCATTGTCGGGCCACGCGGCACGCCGGAACCTGCTCGAACTCATCCCAAAACGCAACCCAGCCGCGTTCCTTCAGCGACGGCGTGCGAACGCCGCACGCGGACTCATCTTCACGCTCGAACTGTTCCCGCCGCGCGGCAACGAAGCCTGGCGCGATCCGTTGACACTCACGTTCCACGCAGTCGTGTGGGACCAAGCGAACACGGACCCGCCGCCCAATGGGGACCGCGGTCCCATTCGGACCAAGCCGGGCGCAAACCGGGCAATACCTCCTCGCGCGTACTCGAACTCGGTATCGAGGTCATCGCCGATCCAGGTGACGACCTGGTGTCACTGCTTCAGAAGGATACGCTCGCGGCGCTCCGCCGGCTGAACCGAACGACGCGAAGGGCCGCGCGATTCTCGCGAGCTTCGCGCGCGACAACGCACGGCGCGTCACCGAGCCTGGCGCGCGCGGCAACCGATCGACTGCACCGCCGTTACGCGACCTACTCCGCGTACCCCGGACGCCCGCTGCGGTTCCTCGAAAACCTCATTCGCGACGGCGCGCGAGACGTGCCCATCGTCGAAGGCGAAGTGAACGACGGCTTCACGCGCGAAACCGGACTGCCGCGAGCGATCATCGACCCAGCCGTAACGCTCGATCTTGCGGAGACGCACCACTGGTTCGCGTCGCGGGTGATCGGCCAACCGGACGCGGTGAACCTCATCACAGACCTGCTCGCGACCGTGAAAGCCGGCCTCACACGCCCAAACCGGCCCATCGCGTCGCTACTATTCATCGGGCCGACCGGCGTGGGCAAAACGGAGATGGCGAAAGCCGTCGCAGAGTTCCTGTTTGGTTCGAAAGATCGGCTGACGCGATTCGACATGAGCGAGTACGCGGACCCCGTCGCGGTGCGCCGAATGGACGGCGGTGACACTGCACTCTTTTGGGGAAGGGGTTGGGGAGAAGTTCGTTGCCTATCGCTTGATGCGCAACCCTTCGCCCTGCATTGCGGCTTCGATCTCGTCTTTCGTCAGCCAGGGCAGGTCGCCTGGGATTGTGTGCTTCATCGCGCCCATCGCGGCGCCATAGTCGAGACCTTTCTTCAAGTCGCCGTCGAGCAACCCGTGAATCAACCCGGCCGCGAGCGCGTCGCCGGCGCCCAGTCGATCCACGATCTCGACCTCATACCACGCCGATTCGTGCGTTACGCCTGCAGAATAGCCGACCGCCGCGAACCGGTTCCGCCACACCAGTGGCGCCTCGCGCCGCGTCCCGGCCACGGTTGTCACCCCGAACCGCTCGACCAGTCCCTTCGCCACCTCGGTGAAGTCCGCGCCCGTGATGCCAAACAGGTATTCGGCATCGGCCTCACTCGCGATGAGGACATCCACCTGCGGGAGCATCAGGCTCAACACCTCCGCGGCGTGTTCCTTCGGCCACAGCTTCGACCGGTAGTTCAGGTCCATGCACACCTTCACACCGGCGTCGCGAGCCGCGTTCATCGCCTCGTCCACCACTTCGGCCGCACCGGGGCTGAGCGCCGCCGCAATGCCGGACACGTGGAACCACTTAGCACCTCTGAAGATGGTGGGCCAGTCGAACATCCCGCGCTGAGTGAGCGCGACGGACGAGTCCTTGCGGTCGTACAGAATGGAACTGGCACGCGGGGCCGCACCGAATTCGAGGAAGTACAGCCCGCACCGGCCCTCGTCCGTGAACTGCACGAACTCGTCGGACACCCCGATTTCGCGCACGCGGTTCGCGACCAGTTTGCCGAGCGAGTTGTTCGGGAGCCGCGACACCCACGCGGCGGAGCGCCCGAGCCGCACCAGCCCGGCCGCGGTGTTCAGTTCTGCACCGCCAATTTCCAGGTCGAGCGAGCGTGTCTGTTCCAGCCGCTGGAAGTTGGGGGGTGCCAGCCGCACCATGGCTTCCCCGAACGCGATGATGTCTGGCATTTGTGTCTTTCGTGGGGCTCACAAGGCGGAAGCCCTGGGTACTTACGTCGCGCGGTGTCGCTTTACAACCTCGACGTACTGCTTCGCCAGTTGCGTGATGCGGGCGAAGTCGCCGGCCGCGACCGCCTTCGGTTCCACCAACTGCGAACCAACCCCGAGACACACCGCCCCGGCTTCCAGAAACTCTGGCGCGGTGTCGAGATCGACGCCACCGGTCGGCATCAGCTTCACCTGTGGTAGCGGTCCTCGCAGCGCCTTGAAGAACGCCGGCCCGACCACGTCGGCCGGGAACACCTTCACGATGTCCGCGCCGGCTTCCCACGCGGTCAGGACTTCCGTGGGCGTGAACGCGCCGGGCATCACGAGTTTGTCGTAGCGCCGGCACATCTTGATGACTTCGAGGTTCACGGTCGGCGCGACGAGGAATTCCGCGCCCGCGAGGAGTGCGGCGCGGGCCGTCTCCGAATCGAGTACGGTGCCGGCCCCGAGCAGCACACGGTTGCCGAGTTCGCGCTTCGCGGCGCGGATCACGTCGAGCGCGTTTGGCACGGTAAACGTGACTTCAGCCACCGTCACGCCGCCTGCGGCGAGTGCTCGCACCACCTCGACAAGTGGGCCAGGATCGGAGAATCGGACGACGGCAACGATCCCACAGTCGGTCACGCGCTGTAAGTCTTGTTCACGGCTCATGAGCCGATTGTCCTGGAATCGCGGTCGGTCGGCAACGGCGAGCGAATCGTTTCTCGCGTACTAAACTAGTGGATTTACGCGCCGCCATTCACTAAAGTCGTCAGGAATCGTCGCCTCAAGAAGGGTTCGCCAATGTCGCGCCGCCCGTTTCCCGTGGTCGTCCTCTCCGTCGGTGTCGGTCTCGTGCTGTTCACCGTGCTGCGCCCGGTGTTCGCACACCCACACGCGGACGCGGTGCCCGCCGACGACCCGGAACAGTTCCCGCAAGTGAGCGTCCAACCGCTCACCGGGTCCGCGGCCAACGGCAAACTGAATCTGTCCGCGGTCACCCTCACGACGGACACCGGCAGCACCACGATCGTGATGAAGAAGGTCCGCCGGATCACGTTCGCGAACGACCCAGAGGGGAAACTACTCGACACGGTTCAGCTACAAGACAAGTCGGTCGTGCGCGGGCGCGTGACGGTCGAAGAGTTCAAGGTCGACCAGGACGGCGGGGCCGAAGCGACGTGGAGGCGGGCCAACGTGCGCGAGATCAAGACGCTCCACGACGAACACCTATCCTTGGTCGCGATACTCTTGGGACTCCTCACGCTCACCGCGATGGAGATCGTGCTGGGTATCGACAACGTCATCTTCCTGGCGATTGTCGCGGACAAATTGCCCGCCGAACAGCGAGCGAAGGCGCGGAAGATTGGGTTGGCCGCGGCGCTCGGCACACGCTTGCTCTTGCTGTTTTCGCTGTCGTTCCTACTGGGCCTGACAACGCCGCTGTTCACGCTCCCGGACTTCGGCATCCTACACGATCTGGAGACCCGCGAAGTGTCGTGGCGCGATGTCATCCTGCTGGCCGGCGGGCTGTTCCTGATCGGCAAAAGCACCTTCGAGATGCACGAGAAGATGGAGCACGCGAAGGCCGAGCAGAAGGGCACCGTCCCGACCGTCGCGAAAGCGGTCAGTTTCGCAAAGGTGATCCTGACCATCGCGGTCATCGACATCGTGTTCTCGCTCGACTCGGTCATCACGGCCGTCGGCATGGTCGAGCAAGTGTGGGTGATGGTCATTGCGATGGTGATCGCGATGCTGGTGATGCTCTACTTCGCCGGGCCGATCGCGCACTTCGTGGAGAAGCACCCGACGATCAAGGTGCTGGCGCTCAGCTTCCTCATCCTGATCGGCGTGATGCTCGTGGCGGAGGGTTTGGGTCAGCACATCGACAAGGGATACATCTACGTCGCGATGTCGTTCGCGCTGATTGTGGAAATGGTGAACATGAGGTTGCGCGGCCCGAAGAAGACGAAACCTGCGACGGTGTGATTTTTTGCCCACTTCCCTTGCGGGAGAGGGTGGGCAGGACGCGTAGCGTCGTGACCGGGTGCGGGGTGAAGCTCAACGGACAAGGTGAGGTCCTACCCCTCACCCGTCTCGAAGACTCGCCTCCCTCTCCCGCAAGGGGAGAGGGACAGAACCATTTTCACGCCCGCGTGGTGACGTAGCCGCGGAGCGACCCGCCGAGTTGCTTCACCCACGTCTTCAGCCCGCTGAACTCGGACCGGTCTGCGTCCTGTTCGCGGGTCACCAGATACACCGCGTCCGCCGCCGAACAGGTCGCGTCTCGCTCCGGCACCACGCCCCACACGCCCGCGTCAATCAGCACCCAATCGAACCACTGCCGCAACTGCGCGATCAATTTCGGCAGATCGCGTCCGACCGCGTACGCGGTGTCGTCATTCGCCACGCCCGTGGTGAGCGCCTGTAGGCTCGGCACCGGGGTCGGGTGGATCGCCCACGGGAGCGGAAGGTTCTGCCCCAACACCTCCGCGAGACCGGGCGCGGGACGCAGCGCGAGCTTGTTCGCGATGCCGGGGCGGGTGAAGTTCGCGTCGGCCACAAGTACTCGCTGCCCGTCGCGGGCCAGCGTGAGCGCGAGATTCAACAACACCGTGGTCGTGCCCGCTTCCGGGGACGCGGCCGTGAACGTGATCGCGCGTGACGTCGCGTCCGGCAATTGCTTGGTGATCTCGTCACGCAGCGTGCGGTACTCGCCGCTCACGGGGTGATCCGGGAAGTGCAGCGCGACGAGGCCGGCGTCTGGCCCACCGGTACGGCCCGCAATGCGCGGCGCGGCATCGTGAAAGCGCACCGAAAGGTACGCGGTCCCCGACGGATCAACAACGACCGTGGGTGGTGGAACAACGGGCGTCGCGATTCGCGGGAACGTCTTCTTCGCTTCTGGCCTTGGCGCCGCGTTAGAGAACACCGGGCCACCCGGCCCGCCGATCTCCACGAACGGCGGTTCCTCGGCTCCAACGACGAACTGTTCGTCGTCTGCGTTCGGCTTTTCGACCGTTACCGAGCGGGCCAGATTCGATCCGGTCAGCGCGCTAAACACCCGGCTCATTCCATGCCCCTGTCTGAGAAACCCTGGTCCCGCCGTCACACCGACCGCTTGCGGGCCGCCTTGTCCTTCGGTCCGCGAGTGGCTCCGCGCTCACTCGCTTCGCCCGCGGCAGCCGGCTTCCGCTTGCTGCGCCGCTCCGGTTCCGTCTCGCGGGCCGGGTGCGGGAGCAACACCGCATCGCCGGTGCCGTCCTCGTCCGGCGGCGTGATGCCAAGCCGGTCGAGCGCCTCAAACGCGGCTTCCACGTCCACCAACTCCGCACCTGCTTCCGCGCCCAACTCGAACGCGAGCACCGCGGCCCGGTTCAATACACGTGGCACCCCGCCGCACGCGGACACGAGCAGCGCCACTCCCTCACTGTCGAACACCTTCACAGGGTCGCCGCCGGCCGCGCGAACCTGGTGCTGAAGATACGCGGCCGACTCTTCGACTGAGAATGCGTCGATCGTTTGCCGCACCGCGACGCGGTCTGCGAACAGCGCGTACGCGGGACGGAGCAACTGGTCGCGCAACATCGGGTGCGCGATCAACACCGCGAACACGACCGCCCCGGTTCGCGATTCCAGGTTGCCGAGCAACCGCAACTCTTCGAGCGCGGACTGGCTCAGGTGCTGGGCCTCATCAACCACGATTACCGTGGGGAAGCCGCCGCCCGCGGCGTCGAGCAGGTGCCCCGTCACCGCGAGCCGAAGCTCCTGCTCGCTCAATCCCTGATAGGGCTTGCCGAGGTCAAAGAGAATCGCTTGAAGTAGGTCGGCGGGTTTGTCGGCGCGCCCAGTCGGGATCATCACGCGTGGCACGTCGGGCAACAGATCGTCGAGCCACTTGCGAGCGACGAGCGACTTGCCGACACCGCTCGGGCCGTCGATGAGAACAACCGGATCACGCCGCCCGAACGCAGCGACGAGGGCCGCGAGGGCCGCCGCGTGCGAAGGTGCGGGGAAGTACGCGGCAGCGTCCACGGCCGGGCGAAACGGCGGCCGGTCCATGCCGAAGTGCGACCAATCCACGACCGCGTCTCCAGGGGGTGTTTCGCCAGCGGACAGCGAACAAGCCGTTTCCGTCGAAGCGTCATCGGCGATTGGGAAGGCGCGACTTGACTCGATCACCCGAGGTAGTTGTCAAGTGAGTCTCTCCAGTTTTTCTCTTCAAATTTCCCAACGAAAACGGCACACGATTTCGTACTTGCATACCCGGGCGCGACCGGTATATCTTCCCAACTCGCGAACCACCACACTGTGAACACGCTACCAGGAGGCAGAGGCATGAGCAGGACGCTCACCCTGATCCAGACCGGTTGGGAGTCGGTCCGAGCGATCGCCGAAAGCGGTCGCAAAGCGGACGCACTCGCTCAACTGGACCGGCTCCTCGCACGCCCCGATGTCCCCGCGGACATCGCGGTGGAGGGACACAGACTGGCCGGAACGCTGGCCCTCGACACGGGCCGTTTCGCCCTGGCGCGACGGCACCTGAAGGCGGCGGCAGCGCTCGACGTGACGGACGCACGCACGCGATACCTCGCGGGCCGTGCGTGGGAAGAAGACCCGGACGGCTGTGATCGCCGGGCCGCGATCACGTTCCGCAAGGCGGCGAGACTCGACGCAACCAAGCCACTCTACCGCGCCGCGTTCGGGCGGGCTGCGGCGCGGTGTGGGAAACTGCGGTACGGGGTTCGTGAAATGCTCGCCGCGACCGAACAGGCGCCCGGCGATGTTAAGGTGGTTCGCATCGCGGTGAACGGTCTGTTAGAGATGGGTAAACCGGGACGTGCGCGGTGGGTTCTGGCAAAGGCGAAGTTCCTCTGCCCCAATCACCCTGAACTCGCGGCGCTCGCGGATCGCACCAAGTTCGAGACGGCGCGTCTCACACAGCGGCAAGCGGCGAAGACACGCGGAAACACACGGTATGCGCAGGACGCGCAATTCGCCACGGATGGCGACCGTGTGCTCCTCCCCTTCGTCCGCATCGCGGATGGCACCGCGGCCAAGAGCGTCACGCCGGGTGGGTCGGTACGAACGGACACCGTGTCCTTCCCACGCCCACACCTCGTCCGACGACGCATCGGGAAAGCGGACCGGTAAGGAAATTGATGCGTCGAGCGGCTGGCAAGGAAGCCACGACCGCGATCACGCCCGGCGCATGGATGCGTCCGGGCGTGGTCATTTCTGAGTCGTGTTTAGTGTTTCGTATTTCGTGTTTCGAGCGCGTTTGGGAACGGTGTAGCGTTGTTTAACGAGCCGCGACCGCAAGGGAGTGGTTGAGCTTTGCCGCTCCCTTGCGGTCGCGGTTCGTTGAGGTGCTACGCATTTCCGGAAAGCGCTCTAGTTCTTCAGTTCCGCACAGCGCTCTGGAGACGCGCAGCCCAAACACCAAACACCAAACACCAAACACGACTACTCCCACACCAATTTCGCCGCGTCGAAACACGGGCCGTCGATGCAGACGCGCTTGTAGTCGTCGCCTTCCTCTGTTTTCACTTTCGCCACGCAACTGAAGCAGATGCCTACGCCACAGGCCATCGGCGTTTCCAGCGACACCTGACAGGACACGCCCCACTTCGCCGCGAGGTTCGCCAACGCGTGCAGCATTGGTTCTGGGCCGCAGCCCACGAGCGGCTCGGTTTTGCCGTGCGATTCGAGTAGCTGTGTGACGAAGCCTTTCGTGCCGATGCTGCCATCGTCGCTCGCGAGGTGAACTTCTGCGCCCGCGGCGAGGAAGTCGTCCACACCGGCCGCGAGGTTCGCGTTGCGCACTCCGTAGTACAGCGACACTTTCTTGGTGCGGGCGCGGGAAACGTCACCGCCGAAGCCGCGGGTTCCGAGCAGTTCGCGCGTGTACGCCAGGAACGGTGTTTGGCCGATGCCGCCGGCCACGAGCGCAACGCGGTCCGGCGTGCCGACATCCAAGAAGGGCTTGCCGAGCGGCCCCCAGACTTGGAGTGATTCGCCCTGAGCGACCTCCACGAGCCTACCCGTCATCTTGCCGACGACGAGGTACACCACGTCGAACGCAACCGGCTTCCCGTCTTCGAGAACGGTGTCATAGAGCGCGAACGGGCGCCCCAGAAGCGGGTCGGTAGTGTTCGGCAGCCGGAGCATCACGAACTGACCGGGCCGGATCGCGGCGGCAAGTTCGGGGCACTGTAGCCGCACGCGGAACGTGCGCTCGGCCAACTTGACGTGTTCGAGAACGCGCGCGGTGCGGTGGAACATAGCTTTCCAGGCGAGCGGGGGCGTCCGCCCCCTGATAGCAAATCGTGAAGCGTCGGATCGCAGAATCGTTACGTATTGGGCAGCGCATCAGGGGGCTGACGCCCCCCGCTCGCCCTGGCACGCGCGGCGGCAATCTTTTCCTGCGACTTCGCGACGAACGCCTTCAGATCCTTCAACTCGTCCTCGCTAAGCCGGCGTGCCTTGCCCTTCGGCAACTTGTCCAGTTTCACCGGGCCGATGGCCAGTCGTTTGAGGCGCATCACCTTGTGGCCCTGTTTCGCGAGCATCCGGCGGATCTCGCGGTTCTTGCCCTCGGTCAGCACCACGCGAAGCCAAGTGCCGGTACCCTGCGTCTTCACCCGCCTCGCGCTCTTCGCGCGCACCTTGCCGTCGCTTAGCCACACACCGTCGAGCAACTTCTGAAGGTCTTCGTCGGTCGGGCGCCCCGCGACGAGTGCGAAGTAAGTCTTCGGTACTCCGTATCGTGGGTGCGTCAAGCCCATCGCGAGGTCGCCGTCGTTGGTCATCAGAAGCAAACCGTCGCTCCCCTCATCGAGCCGGCCAACGGTGTAGACACGCTGCTCAACGTGCGGGAGTAGATCGACCGCACGCGGTCGCCCGGCGGGGTCGTGGTTCGTGCAGAGGTGACCGACCGGCTTGTTCACTGCCCAGTACACGAGCTTCTCGGCCTTCACCGGCTGATCGTCGACCGCAATCTGGTGCGCGGTGGGGTCGATCTTCAGGCCCATTTCGGTGACGCGGACGCCGTCCACCTTCACTCGCCCGGCCGCGATGAGTTTGTCACAGTGCCGCCGGGAGCCGACACCCGCGTGCGCCAGATACTTGTTGAGACGTTGCATAGTTTGAATTGTACCACGCGTGGCGTCGGAAGGTAGCGGCGTGATTCGCAGTAG
>SXID01000147.1 GCA_005772955.1 Planctomycetia bacterium | reverse complement strand
TGATGCGTAAACTGCTGCTCTCCTTCGCCTGCCTGTTCTTTATGGCCGGGTTGGTCGTCGCGGACGAAGTCACCCTCGTCGAGTTCAACAAGGACAAGAAAGAAGTGACTGTCAAGGAAGGCGAAAAGGAGGCCACATACAAGATCACCGATAAGACGAAGTTTTCCTCCACGGACCTGGACGGGAACGTGAAGGAGATGAGTTACGAAGACGCGCTGAAGGGGCTGAGCAGCGCGAAGTCCCCCGGCAAGATGAAATTTGACATCACCACGAAGGACGGCGCGATTACCGAGGCGAAAATGAAGGGACGCAAGAAGATCTAACTTCGCTTCACAACACGCGCCAACGATCGTTCGTCTTGCGAACACAATGTGGTGAACGTAAGATGACGTAAAACTTCATCGTCGCGCGAGGTCGGTTATGGCGAAAGACAAAAGAGAGAAGACGGAGAAATCGCAAATCGTCGCCTTCAAGGTCGATGACGACCTCGCCAACTTCCTCGACAAGCTCCCGAACAAGAGCGAGTTCATCCGCCGGGCGATCCTTGCGCAGTTCAACATGACTTGCCCGCTCTGCATCGGCTCCGGTGTTGTTCCGTCCGGCATCAACCACCACTTTGAGCACGTGATCGAACACCACTCGACGCGACCATGCGAGAAGTGCAAAACACCCGTCGCGTTCCCGCTCTCAGCCGACGGCGCCGTGCCCGCGGATAAGGACCGCCTCGAACAATTCCTCAAGGGTGGGCCGCTGTATTGTCCGAAGTGCTATCCGTCCGTGCCACCGTGCGACGACTGTGGCTGGCACGTCATGATGGAAAAGGTCGCCGAACACTTCAAGAAAGTGCATTCCCACTGAGGCGATCCGAGAAGAGGTCTTCCGCGAACCTCGCCCATCGATTCCGCTCGCCGGCTTCATTCTGCTTTGCGTTTCAGGCGGTTGCCATTCCGCGACGCGGCGGAGGTACGTACGACAGGCGGACGTCCGGGGAGCCTGTCGCGGATTGTGGTGAGCACCCACGCATCAAAGAGTGAAGTCGAACGTGTCGAGGAACGTCGGCTCAGACGCGAACGCAATCTGGCGGGCCTTCGGATCGAGTGCGGCGGGGGGGCCGTCGCCGATCAACTCCCGGAGTAGCGCGAGCTTCGCTTCCGGCGCACGACGGGTTCTTACTACTCCTCGGAATCCGCTTCATTCAAGCACACGACATGAATCTCGGTGTCCTTGCAATCGCCGAAACGGTTCATGTGGCCGAACCGCTGCGTCATGCTCTCAAACGTCGAGAGGTCGCACACGAGATGGTCTGCCGAGATGTTCACGCCCACCTCGCTCGCGCACACGAGATACACGGTCTTGCCATCGGAGGTCGACTTCGACAGGAATCGTTCCAAGATTAGCTTCTTCCCGCAGTCATCGTGATCATACGCGGGAAGCGTCCCCGTCCATTGCTCGCACGAACCGGGCGGGAGTTTCTCTACCACGTTGCTCACGTCATCGACAGCGCATACGAAGACGAGGATCGCGGAACCAGGAAATCGTTCCCCGCACTCGAGCGCGAGCGCCGCAACGTCCTCCGCGAGTTTCGCCTTGTCCTTACTCTCGTGAATGTGGATCACCTTCTTCGCATTGACGCACTCATCCACATCCTTGTACATTTCGTCGTCGGTGAGCGTGAACGACTTCGCGTCGCCCGCGTGTGAGATTGCAGTCAACTCCATCACGCGGAGCGGTCGGAAGTTCGGGGAGCGTCCTTCGCGTTCCTGCTCGTCGCGAATCGCTTCAATCATTTTCTGGAACGCCGGCTCGAGGTGACCCGCGTCGTGAACGAGCAACGCGTCCTGTCCGAGAAACCCGGCGGACAGCGCGCGCGACTTGAACCCGCACCTGCTGAACAGCAACCGCAACCCGATCATTTCTACAGTCCCGCAGATCACCGCCGGACGCGACGGGTCCGCGCTCCACTCGCAGTTGACCGCGAGCTGACCGCGCGCTACGTGCTGAGCCAGATTTTCGGAAAGTCCCAACATGCCCAAGTTGTCGAAGTACTTCTCAACTTCGTTCGTCGTCTGGTCGACGTCCGAGCGGCAGTTCAGCGCGTACACGAGTCGGTGCGGCACCGCGTGTCCGTTCGCCAGTGCAATCAGCCACACCGCGATGACGCTTGTTTTGCCCAGACCGGTTGGCAACTTGCAGGACGCGGGGATGTGGCCCTTCGCGAAGTGCTGTTCGTAGAGCAAACGCTGCAACGGGCACGGCGGGTTGCCCGTGAGCACCTCGAATGTGGCAGCGAAGTCGATCGGGTCTACTGCGGATTCCCCGCATGGCTCGATGGTGGCGAGCCAGTTCGCGAACCTGGTGGCGAAGTCGAGTTGGGGCATTGGGCGTCTTCCTTTGTGGATCATCACCCATCGCTTTTGTCATGCGGATCGGTTGCGTTCGAGCGCCTCCTTACGCTTCAACCCTGACCGCGCGAGTGGGATGAACACCAGTTGGACTTTCTTGACTGTTAAGATCATACAGTCACGCGTTTAATCGTACAAAGCCAGTTGCTCTCCCGCAATAATAAAGTTCGAATCCGCGCCCGATAACTCGGAGGTACTCCGCACACCTGCCCGTGGGGATCCATTTGCAGCCTGCGCCGCGATTCCGCTTGTATCGCGCTAACGAACGTTGCGGCACTGCACGGCTCTGGCATACTACCCACACAACCCAACTCCTTCCGAGGAACCATACCGTGGCTGACGTGAAAGCGTGACGTGAAAGCGTGACGTGAAAGCGTGACGCGAAGGCGCGCCCGAATTCCCAACCTACTTCTCGGTGGTCAAGAAAGCCGTCCTCCAGGTCACCGAGATCCATTCCAACCGCAACAAGTACTACTCAAGGGGCTTACGCCCGCCGCTCGCGACGAACAAATCACCTCACAGCCAAATCCTTGATGTGATCCCACTTCGCACCCAGCACACTCTTGCTGTCGCACTCGAGCCAGTTGTCGAGCAGCGTGGCGTACACGCGGCGGAAGTCGGTGTGGTACTTCAGGTCGTTATCGGTGTCGAGGTCCGACAGGCTTGGGTGCTTGCCGACCACCTTGCCCTTCATCCCGGTGCCGGCCAACAACATGCACGACGCGGCGCCGTGGTCGGTGCCGCGACTGCCGTTCTCATTAACCCGGCGGCCGAACTCCGAGAACGTCATCACACGCACGCGATCGTCGTTCCCGGTGTCCTTGAGTTCGCGAAAAAACTCGCTGATGCCGGTGGCGAGTTGCGTCAGCAGTTGTTGGTGAGTCGGTCCCTGTTCGGCGTGCGTGTCGAACCCTTCGAGGCTGACATAGAAAATGCGCGTACCGAACCCGCGAGCGATGAGACCCGCGATGAGCTGGAACTTTTGCTGCAACCCGCCGCCGAACCCGCGAATCGCGTTCGGACCTTCGAGCAGTTCGCGCAGATTCTCGACCGCGGTGAGCGTCTGCACCTGACGCCGCTGTACGAATGACAGTGGATTGTCTTCGCCGCTTCCAGCGGTCTTCGCGGGCGCGGAGACTTCTTCGAGCAGTTTGCGTCGGGCGTCCTTGCGGTCACCATTGCCGAGTTCGAGTTTGAACGCGTTCTGTTCGCCGACGCTCACGGCCCCACTGCCCTCTGCGCCTGCGGCAGCCAGCGGTGCCTTCCCCGGTCCGACGTGCAGAATGGGCACGCCGCCATCGCGGTTCTTCATGCTGCCGGACGCGCGCCCGAGCCAGCCGGTTTTGGACTTGCGCGTCGGGTCGGCCGCGTGCCAGATGTCCATTGCCTCGAAGTGCGACCGGTCCGGGTTCGGGTAGCCCACCCCTTGAATCACCGACAGGTTCCCGGCCTCCCACATCGGCTTAAGCGCCTGCATCCCGGAGTGCAGCCCAACGTTGTCGTTCAGCACGACCACTTGCTGCTTGGTCTGGCGCAGAGTGGGCCGCGCCTTGTGGTACAGGTCGTCAGCGTAAGGAATGACGGTGTTGATGCCGTCGTTGCCGCCAGTCATCTCGACGACGACGAGGATGGTGTCTTTGCCGGGGGCGGCCGCGCGTGCAGTCTGCGCCACGAACTCCGGCACCACGGCACCAAGAGCCACGAGCGACGAACCGCGTAATGAGTGGGTGAGGAACTGCCGACGGCTGAACATGGGAATCCTCCGGGTTGTGTTCAGTAGAGTTATGCCAACTGGCATTCCGGCATCGTCAGGATCGCGTGGGCGGCTTCGCGCGCACGGCGGGCGAGCAGCAACCCGGTTGGCCTCTCGTCAGCCACGAACGCGACCAACTTCTCGCGAGCCTCCACGCGCACGCCACCCGGCGCGTACTGGTCGAGCAGCGCACTCACCACGTCTTCGGGCTTCGTCGCCTTCTGTTCCTCGAGCACGCGAGCTGGGTCCAACGCCTTCGGCGGCGGAAGGTCGCTCGACACGACGAACGCTTGCTGTTCCGCCGGCGGCAGCCACACCACGCCCGAGACGAGCGCCGCGGCGAAGTTGTTACGTTCGAGTACGGTCGCGGTGTTAAGCCACGTCCGACCGCCCGGCCAGCCCTTCACGTTCGGTGGCGCGAACAGAGTCTGACCCATCCCGGTCAGCCACCTGATCAGTGACTGGTGCGCCAGCGGACGCGAATGCGGGTCGCTTTCGTCGTAACGCCGGTAGGTCGCGAGTACCGCACCAAGCGCGAACTCGACGGGGCTTTTGATGCGCGTGCGGAACGCGTGATCGGAGTAGAAGTGTCGCGACGCGAGCATCGTCTTCACAAGCGATGCGACATCGTACTCGCTCTTGCGGAACGACGCGCACAGCGGCTCAAGGAGCGCGGCCGGCGGGTCGATTTCGCTCACGAAGAACGAATACAGTTTGCGCACCAAGAACCGTGCGCAGGCCGGCTGTTCGAGCGCAATCTTGACGACGTCGTCGCCTTTCCAGGCGCCCGTCTTGCCGAGTACGGTCTTGTCGCCGTCGTCGTGCTGCGCCTCGTTGAACCGAAAACCGATGCCGTCGGTGTGCCAGCCGGTGAACGCGCGAGCCGCTTCGCGGACGTCTTTCTCAGCGTAATTGCCGACACCCAGTGAGAACAACTCCATCAGTTCGCGGGCGTAGTTCTCGTTCGCCTTCCCCTTCACGTTGCTATTGGAGTCGAGCCACAGCAGCATCGCCCCGTCGCGTGTGGCGGCCTGCAGGAGCGGCCCGAACGTGCCAAGCGCGTGTTCGCGGAAGAGCACGTTCTGGCGGAACATCAGGTCCGGGTCGCGCACCTTCACGATGCTGGTGGCGAAGTGGTTGTGCCAGAACAGCGACATCTTCTCGCGCAGCGGGTGTCCACCCTGCAGCATGCAGTAGAGCCACCAGCCGCGGAGTTGCGTACCGTCGGCGTCGCGCGTCGCCGCTACCCGGCCCACATCGTTGAGCGTGGACACCATCTCCGCGGCTTTCGGCTGGCCCTTTAGGAGCAAGTCGAGCGTCTCGGTATACCCGTTCTTCACGGCGAGAGAGAGTTCCGCGCTGCTCGCACCGAACGCCGCACGGCGGTAGAGGTGCGCGGCCCACTTGCGGTCCCACGGTTCGGCCGCGGACGGCTTCCACGGCTTCCACACTTCAGTGGGATCGAGCTTGTCCAGCGGTGGCGGTACGGCCATGACTCACCTCGTTATCGCTGCGGCCACATCACTTCGCGACCGTGATCTCGTAAACGTGTATCCGCACTGCGGCGCCCGTCACTTCGTAGCCGAACGGCTTGTTCGTGAACGGGTCCGTCGGAAGCGGAACGTCAACATCATCGAGTTTGCTGGGTAACTTCCCGTTGTGTTTCGCCGCGTACATGCGAAGCGCCTCGACGTGCCGCAACAGCGCGACCCGTTGCTCGAAGCGGGCTTGCGCCGCGCGCAACTCACCGACACGCGGCACGAGGTCCGTGAACAACCCGTTGGCCGCGCCTTTCTCGCGCGGCAGCGCGTTCACCTCCCACGGCTTCACACCGAGTAGACGAAACTCTGCGTCGCGACGAACCTCATAATCCCGCTTATCGTCTAGCAGGACGACGTGGACCGGTGCGAACCGTTCGACCGCGTCTTTCCCAAGTCCTGAGTCAATCAAGCGGATGCGTGCGGCGCGAACCCCGTCCGCGTCCTTCGCACGAACCGCGAGCGCGGCACGCAGGTTCCGCGGCGGAAGCCCGGCCTGCTCGCGAACGTACCCGGCGCGACCGGACAACCGGCCGACCAGTTCGTCTACCTCTGCGTCGGTGAGCGCAGCGTCGTCGCGGAAAAATCGCAATTCGGTGTCGGCAAGAGCGCGGTCGCCTTGCACGCCCTTCCTGAGTTCGACCAGCGGACACGGTAGATCGGTCAGCGCCCAAATTAAGTTCGGCGCGCCCGGTTGTTGAATCATTTCCCAGAGCGTGTCGAGCGCCAGGTTCGCGATGCCAAGACCGACTCGGTTCGCCGCAAGAGTCGGGTAGTCGCCGAGGTGCCGCGCCAGTCCGAACATGGTCTTCGCGGTGCGGATTGCGTCAGCGTAGTCGCCGCGTGCGACTTCGCCGCGAAACCTGATCTGAAGCGACACCGCGAGCAAGTGCAACGGACCGAGTTCCGGTAATCGCAGGTCCAGTCCTTCGGTCTGAATGCGATCGAGTACCTGCCAGTCACAGGTATCGAGCCGCGCGCCCCAGTCCGCTTGCGAAAGCGCCGACCCGCCGTAGTTCTGGAGTTGTTCCTTCGCCAACTCTTTCAGCGTCATCGACTGGTAACGCACGCGTTGGGCGACGCCCTCCTTGCCGAAGAAGAAGTTCCGCTGTTCCATGAAGCACCGCAGGTACCACTGGGCCGCGTTCCCGGCTTTCAGTTCCCGCACCTCGGGCAGTAGTTGGTACTTGAGAGCGGGTCTCGGCGCCGCGGCGGGATGTACGGTCACGTGCACAGTCGGTCCCGCGACGGGTGCGGCCAGTGACGCGACGACAAGAAGAAAAGGAGTCATTGCAAGAGTTCCTGTGGTTGAGGTCGATACACGCGGTCACTTGCGAATGATGACTTCGTAATGGAGGTTGTACGCGGCGTTGTCCTCGTTCCCCTTCGGTGCGTTGCCGCGTAGGTGCCCGACACCGTCGAGCCGTTCGTAGCGAAACGGCTTGCCGGTGAACGGATCGACCGGCAGCGGCACTGCGACATCCGACAGCTTCTCGGGGAGTCTGCCGCCGTGGTCCGCGGCGTAGAGGCGGAGCGCCTCGACATGCCGTAACAGCGCGAGGCGCTGTTCCAACAGGCCCTGCGCCCTGCGCACGCGATGCAGACTAGGCAAGAGAGAATCGACGAGCGGCCGACCCTTTGGCGGCTGGAGCTTGTCGAGAATCGCGATTGCCTCCCAGGTCGGCAGGGGGATCAACTTCATCGCCTCGTCTCGGTGAATCACGTATTCCAGTTTCTCGTCGAGCAGAAGAACCTGATAGGGTGAGAACAGTTCGAGTCGTTCCGCGGGGATGCCGTTCGCGATCAGACGACGGCGCGCGGCCTCCATGTGTTTCTCGTCCTTTGCCCGGTCTGAAAGCCACGTGATGACCTTGTTGTCCTGACGTTCGAGTTGCTGGATGTGCGTAATCATTTTCTTGAGTTGCGCCGTCGTCATCGGGTTCGTGTCGTCCAGACCTCGCAGTTCCGCGTCGATTAGCGTTCGCTCACCCTCCATACCTTTATCCAACGCGACGAACGGATGCGGCAAGGCCGTGAGCGCCCAGTAGAAGTTGGGACACCCCGGTTGCCCCAACATCTCCTCGAACGGGCCGATCGCGACATGGGCGATAGCGATCGCGACCAGATCCCCGATAAGTGTGGGATGATCGGCCATGTGTCGCGAGAGGGCGAACATGGTCTTCGCGGTGACAACCGCGTCGTCGAACCGACGCAGCGCGATCTCGTCGCGGAACCGCGCCTGCAGTTCACTCGCGAGTTGCCGCATCTTCTGTAGGTCCGGGAGCAACAGCCCTATACCATCGGTCTTCAGCTTCGGCATGATTTGCCAGTCGGGTTTGTCCATCCGAGCGGCCCGGTCCACCTGCTTGAGTGTAAACCGACTGAACGGTGCGTTCGTCCCCGTCGATTCCTGATCGAGGACGCACTTGAGGTAGTTCGGGATCGGGTTCCCCTGCGTCATCTCCTTCAGCTCGGGCAACAGAAGATATCGCAACGCGGGCTTCGGCGTGGGCGTCGCATCGACCGTGAGCCGGATAAGCATTTCCGGCCGCGGGGTAGACGCGACTCCGGATGCGATCGCCACTGCGCACGAGAGTAGCACTTCAGTCACAACGACCTCCACCGAATGAAGACAGGCCAACTGCTACCACAGCCTATCACCAGGAGTGACACTCCTGCGAGAAATGAATTTCGCAAAAAGTGTAAGGGTGCGTGCGGGGAGAGACTGGCTGATGCTTCGCCATTGCACTCGCACCCACACACACACGTTTTACTCTTCGCGAGGTGATGGCATCCTCGACACCCGTCGCTCCTCTCCGCGCCAGGACATATCTGGATTCCACAATCCTACTCCGCGCTACTACGATATCCAGACACGTCACGACTCACAAACCGCGCCCAGCACCGCAGTGATGCGGGAATGCTCGTCTGGTACAGATCCGCCAGACCAAATTGGGGGTTCCTCAATACGCGCATCTGCGTGCAGAGCTGCAAGGCCGTCGCATGTCCCAAGAACGGGACCGGTTGAGCCGGTTCGGCGCATTTACTTGCGCGGGCGGAGCGTCTTCAGGTCGCGGAACGGGTATTGCACGTCGCGGTCAGGCGTGTACTTGTGCGCGGTCATCCACGCGAACTCGCGTTTGGTGGGGTCGGCCGGGTCTGGCAGCGACAGTGGCTTCCCGTCTGCCTCCGCGTAGATCGACGCGACCAGCGGCACCTTCCGCGACGCCTTCGGCGCAAGGTCGTAGTCCGTACCCTTCGAGTGCATCAGCCAAGTGTTGTCGCGGAAACCCTTACGGAGGCGCTCGACAGCGGCCTTCACGAGCGCGGCTTTCTCGTCCACTTTCAGGTCCGCGTTCGCTTCGAGCGCCTTGATGAACCGTTGCGTTTCGGACACGTCGAAGCTCACCCATCCGTAGGGCGGGAGAAACACTTCCAGTTTGCAGTGGCAAGGCAGGTTTTTGGGGAAGAGGTGCAGCCCGTAGGCAACGCGAGTCGGCATACCGAGCGAGCGACCGAGGCTCGCACAGAGGCCGTGGTAGTCGCTACAGTCCCCGCGTTTCTTCGTGAGTGCGTGTTCCGAACTCGCAACGAGCGACGTGTTCGTGTGGTCGTAGGTGAGATTGTCGTTCGCCCACGTCATGATCTCACTCAGTTCCGCGAGCGCGTTCGGCTTGTTGCCCACGATCTGACCCGCGAGTTTCTTGAACCGGTCGTCCACCACCACACGCGACTCGCTCCGTCGATACGGGTCGAAACTCGCGAGCCACTTCTCGACCCGCGTGATCTTCGCAGGGTCCACATCCCACCGCTGTTCCCACACGGTCGCGCGGAATGTGTGCGTGATGATCTGCGCGCCCTGCGGGTTCGCGAACTCGAAGTACGCGAACGTGTTTCCGAATACGGCTTCCGTGTGCGTGGTGGGCTTGATGTTGTTCGGAAACGTTGCGAAAGTGCCGGGTTGCACCTCTTGACCCTTGTCCGACGGCGGCACTGGCACCCACACGCGAAGCGTCTTCGTTCCCTGTGGTGCGGTGACGATCACGCGAAAGTCGATGTCGTAGGTGACCGGTTCGGCGCGCGTCGCGGTGGACGGTTGCTCCGGGTCCGGGTCTACTGCCCGCAGTGTCCCGCTGACCGACCCAACAAACGCGACCGCAACGAAAAACAATCGGAGCACGGTATCTCCCGGTGTGCGGGGTTCGACAAGGGATTCCAGCGCCCAGCGAAGCGATCGCAAGTCCGACACGTGGTTCACCATCGCACGGAGGCGATAAGGGCACTCATTTTCGTCAAGGAAGCCGCTTGCGTCACGTTTGAGTTTGCGGAATTCTGTGCCGGATTCGCCAAACCAATCGGCGGGCTTCCACCGCGACCACCGTAAACATCGGCTTCCGGAATGGTTCACGAGCGGGCTCGCGAATTGTCGGCGCCAACATCTCGGGCTGTTATTCGTGGGCCGGACAGCGTCGAGCCAATCCGCCGAGTCATCAACGACGACGAACTCATTTTCCATCTGACCTTTCGCGACCCGACTCGCCCCGGCAGAATACCGGGATGCGAATTCTCCACACTGCGGACTGGCACCTCGGCGACCGACTTGGCCGGATCGACCGGACAGACGACCTGCGCAAAGCAGTCGAACGCGTCGCCGTGCATTGCAAAGAGCAACACGTCGATGTGCTTCTCGTCGCCGGCGACCTGTTCAGCGAACTCGCGCGCCCGGATGGGCTGCGCGAAACGATTCGCCACTGGCAGGAGGTCTTCAGCGAGTTCCTCGAAACCGGCGGCACGATACTCACGCTGACCGGTAACCACGACAACGAGAACTTCTGCCAGACGCTTTGCAGTGCGATGTCCCTCGCGTCCCCCACGGTGGGGAAGCCGGGCGAGACCGTGCCGCCGGGCCGGTTGTACCTCGCCGCTGATCCTACGTTTATCAGGCTCGAAGATAAGATGGGCGGCTTCCCGGTGCAGTTCGTGCTGATGCCATACCCGACACCGCACCGCTTCCTGAAGTGCGAGACCGGTCTCAAGTACGGCAGCCCGGAAGAGAAGAACAACCTGCTCGTGTCCGCGTGGGCCGACGCGCTTCGCGACATCCGCGCACACCCGAAGTACGACCTCAAGGCGCCCGCGGTGTTGGGCGCACACGTTCACGTTCATGGGTCGAACATCGGGCCGAGCCTCTTCCGCATCACGACCGAAGAGGATGTCGTGATCGAAGGCGCAGAACTGCCCGAGCAGTTCGACTACGCGGCGCTCGGTCACATTCACAAACCGCAATGGCTCGGCGCGACGCACATGCGATACTCCGGGAGCATCGAGCGGATGGACCTTGGCGAGCAGGGCGACCAGAAAGGCGTCGTTTTGGTCGAGATTGGTCCCGATGGCCGCAACGGCGAACCAGTCGTGCTTCCGCTGCCCGCGACGCCGATTTACCCGGTCGTTGTGCTGGAACCGAGTGCGGATATTCCGCGATTGAAACTGGAGTACCCGAACGCGAACGCCGATCTCGTGAACCTGCAAATCCGCTACACCGCGGGAAAGGATCAGTTGGAGGACGTGCTGCGCGACCTGGACCGCATCTTCCCGCGATGGTACGCACGCGACTGGAAAGAAACCGGCGCGCTCGGCCCGACGCTCGTGAGCGCCGCGACCGGTGGCGGGAAGGGATTCGCGGAGACGGTTCGCGACTACCTGGGGCAAGAGTTGATTCAGCACGACGAGGCCGAGCGTGACGCGATCATCAAGATCGCTGATGGACTGCTCAAGGACATGGAGTGACGGTAGCCGCGACCCGAAGGGGAGCGAGGGAGGTTGTCGATGATCCCGCAACGAGTCAAACTATCTGGCTTCCTGTCGTACAAGGACGAACAGGAAATTCGGTTCGACGGGTCACCGCTGTGGATGCTGTCCGGATCCAACGGTAGTGGGAAGTCGAGCATCTTCGACGCGGTCACGTACGCGCTGTTCGGCCACCACCGCGGCGGTAGCCAGAGCGCCGCGGAACTGATCAACAAGGAGGCGAACACGCTCAGCGTCGAGTTCGACTTCACCAGCGAGAAGCAACTGTACCGCATCAAGCGCACGGTGCGGAAGCGGACGAGCGGTGTCGCCAGCACGCAACAGGTACTCAAGTTCACCCCGAGCGAAATCGCTGGGGAGACGTGGGAGGCGATCTCCGGTACCGAGTATAAGGTGAAGTTCGATGCGTGGGTGAAGGACAAGATCGGTCTCGACTACGAAACGTTCACGTCGTCGGTTTTGCTACTTCAAGGCAAGTCGGAAAAGCTCCTCGACAGTACGCCAGCCGGGCGCGCCGGGGTTCTCGCGCGCATCGTGGACCTGGAACGCTACCAGAAGTTGCACGGCAAAGCGGACGACAAGCGGCGTGCTCTCAAGAGCGAACTCGAAAGCATCGTGAACCAACTCGCGAACATGAAGGAGGTTAACGAGGACGAGTACGCGGAGGTGGAGTCAATCATCGCGACCGCGGAAGAGGCGCGCACGAACACGCAGGCCCGCATCGACAATTTGAACTCGCTTGAGCTTCGCGCGAGGCGCTGGACCGACACCCAATCGAAGCTCGCAGGCGTGCGGCTGAAGCTCGCGGACGCGGAGAAGTTACTCGGCACCGCGATGGCGATTGAGAAGGACCACACTCGCCTCCGCGAACTGCGCGACGTGCTGCCTGCGGTCACCACGATCGTCACCGAACGCGGGCGTGTGGGCGCGTCTGAACGCAATTCGGAGAAACTGACGAAGGAACGCGACGATGTCGCGGACATGCGCCGCAAGTCAGAGAACACGCTTTCGCAAGGCCGCAAGAAGCTCACCGCACTGAAGAAAACCCTCAGCGAAGACGAGGCGAACAAGGCGCTACTCGAAACGCGGTTGCGCGAACTCGCTGGCGTGTTGGAGAAAGTGAAGCAAGTCGAGGACGCGGAAGCGGAAGTCTCGCGACTCGAAGCGGAACTTCAGCCGTTCCCCGCGGACACGGATACGACCGTGCGCAAGTTCCAGAGCGAACACGAACGCCTTGCGATTCTGGCTCAACACGTCGCGCTCCTCGAACGGCTTCACCAGGACCGCTCCGAACTCACGAAAACCGTCGCGACCGAGAAGCAAGCCAAAGAGGACGAGGCGAAACTCAAGTCTGACGGCGTGAAGGCGAAGTCGGAGTCCACGCAACTCGAATGTGACGCGAAGACCGCACGCGAGGACCGTGCCGCGAAAGATCAGGCGATGGCCGAGACACGCGCGCTCGCTCGCCAGGCTCGCGAACTCGCCAACGAGTTCACGACGATGACCGGCCAGACGAAGTGTCGGGCGTGCGGTCAGAAACTCACGCCGGAGCATTTCGCCGACGAGAAGAAGACACGCGAGGCCGAGGCGAAGAAGGCCGAAGAGAAACTCAAGGTGCTCACCGCCGAAGCGGAGAAGTCGCGCAAACTCGAAGACGAACTGAACACGAAGGCATCGAACGAGCACAAACGTGTCGACGACCTCCGCGACAAGTGGAAGGATGCTGACGCCGCGGTCAAGCAGTCCGCGACCGACATCAAGCGGTTCACCGATTCGTGCCGGCAAACGTACTTCGCGCTCCCCGACGAGTTCAAGCGGAAGCTCGGCGCGTCAGAGCCGTCCGACTGGTCGCTCGTCACCTACCCGAACCGGCAAGACCTCGCAGCGCTCAACGACGAGGCCCGCGGCATCGACACGACCAAGCGGAAACTGAAGGCCGCGCAGGACGAAGCGAAGAAGGTCGAAGTTCTGCGCGCGAAGCTCGATTCCGCTCGCGACCGTTTCACGCGTGCCCAACGCGGTCTACCCGGCGGTGACCCGGCCGCGCTGCGCCGGGAACACGCGGCCAAGTTGAGCGAGGACACGAGCGTTACAGCGGCGCTCGCGGCGTGCAAGAAGGAGATCATCGCGAGCGAAACGGAAAACGACCGCTACCAGCGTGCCGTGAGCGAAGCAGACCGCGAACTGACCGCGCTCGCGGGGAAGTTGGAACTCGAAGAGTCGAGCCGCAAGCAGAGCGCGGAGACCATCGATCGCGCAAAGAAGACGCTTCCGACCGGGTGGCAGAAGCCGCTTGAATTAGCCGGTCTGAACGACCGTGGTAAGTGGCAGGATGAACTCGACGTGCTCGTCAGCAATGGCACCGAGGCGAAGTTCACGCAACTCCAGGCGGCACGCGGTGGCCTCGATCCGCTTCGCGCGGACATCTCGCAACTCGAAGCCGAAGCCGACGCGTTCCCGGAAGAAGAACGCCGTTCACCGGACGACGTCCGCGCCGAAGCGAACGCCGCCCGGAAACTGCTCGACGCGCGCAACAAGGACTTACTTGACGGGCAGGGCCGGAAGCGCATTCTCGACGGCTACCGCCAGCAGCGGCACGAACTCGGCGAGCGGTTCAAGGCGGTCGATGGAGAGCACAACCGGCACAAGACCCTCGCGGAACTGCTCGGTCGCGACCGGCTTCAGCGCCACTTGGTGCGCCAGGCCGAACGCCAAATCGTCGATTACGCGAACGCGGTGCTGGACCGTCTCAGTGGAGGTCAACTCTTCATGCGGCTCGTCGAAGCGGAAGCGGGCACGGACAAGGCGCTCGACTTGGAGTGCGCGAACCGCGTCGCGGGCGGGGGCGCGATCAACGTGGCGTTCCTGAGTGGCAGTCAGCGCTTCCGCGTCGCGGTCGCACTGGCGCTGGGCATCGGGCAATACGCAAGCAAACAGCACCGCCCGATCGAGAGCGTGATCATCGATGAAGGCTTCGGCTGTCTCGACCGCGCGGGGCGTCAGGTGATGATTCAGGAGTTGCAGAACCTCCGAGGGCACCTGCACTGCATCCTGTTGGTATCCCACCAAGAGGAGTTCGCCGACGCCTTTCCCGACGGCTACCGCTTCGAGCTACATGACGGGGCAACGAAGGTGAGCCGCTTCGTGCGGTGAAGATAAGCATCAACTTCTCTTCGATGCTCGACAACCCAACCCAGGTGTTCTGGTACAGTCCGGGCGGGTTCGATCCTGTTCCGCCGGAATCGACGAAGGTTGTTGGAGAACCGCAGGCGAAGTGGAGGCGACTCTTGTCATCTTGGGGTAAATGTTACCTGCCTTGATGGCTCACCCCCTAACCGGCACATCCAGTTTTCGTCCTCCGCAACCGTTCGCGCAGGCGATCGTCCGACGTGATCGCGTAGATTCGTCTCGTGTTGTAGCGAAAGTCTTGGTCCGACCGTTCAGACCGGCAACGTCGTTCTCGGCGATCACTCCGACCAGATTGAGCGGCGAGTATTGTGGGCGTCGATTTTACTTCACGCGGCGGTAGAACCGGTTCGCGATGAAGCCTTCCGCGACCAGCGCCGTCAGCACCGCGATCAGCAGCCACGGGAACAGGTCGATCGGTTGGCCCAACGAGATGCTGAGCAGTTCGCGGAGAGTCACGTTCTTTTTTGTCACCTGGATCACGCGGCCTTCGCCCACCAACTCTTCCACAGGTTCGAGCGGCACCTTGTCCAGGTTGCTCTCGTCAGGCGGCACGTTCGTGCTGAACCCGTCCTTCCACACCACGGTTTCGCCCTGCTGAATCGAGAGAGCGAAGTTGCCTGCGGCGTTCGTCTTCGGCGGCCCGAGACGGATCTCGGTTTGTTTGTCCCCCGGCCTGATGGTCGCGTCGTTACCCACAATGCCGGGCCCGTCGAGGATCACCACGCCATCGCGCGCCAGTTTTCCACGCGGCAACGGAACCGTCACCGTCGCGCCGGTCGGGAAGTTGAAGTTCGCGTCGGTCGTGTCGCCGGCTAGGTAACGCACAAGCAAGTACGGGAACGCCACGAACCAACTCGAATCGAGCTGCTCCCAGTAGTCGTTCCACTCGTCCTTGTCAGCCGTCACATCCATGCGCGTCGTCAGGAGTACCACCTTTCCCTTCGGACGGTTGTTGTCCTTCGGGTCGAGAACCGGGCGTTCCAGGATCGCCGGGCGGCCGGCGTTAGGCTTGTCCGTGTCGCGGTAGCGGACCACGACTGTTGCTGTCGGGTCCGGGGTCACCTCCCAGTACTTGGTCGCGCGGCGCGGGTTGGCGATCAGGTCGAGTCGGTCGGTCTTCTGTTGCCGCCAGTCCTCGATCGGCTTGAGCATGGGGTGCTTCAGCGCCTGGGCGTCGAGTACCCAGGTCACGCCGCCAGCGGCGCCGTCGCGCCCTTCGTCGCCCCAACTCGGAGCTTTCTGCTGCGGCGGGGCCGGGTCGAGACGCTTCGTCTCGATCACTTTCGTGAGTTTCCCCGGCATGAGGTCGGTCGCGTGTTCGTTGTAGTCGGCGAGTGTCATCCAGCCGTCGCGCCCGGGAATCACGATGAGCTTCCCGCCGGTGCGCAGGTACGGCCGAAGTTTGTCCCACAGCGTGCTACCCGCGGGCTGATTCGGTTCGCGCACCGCGAGCAGACACACCGCCTCGAAGTTGCGGATGTCGTCGGGCGTCAGTTCGTTCGGCTTCTTCGGGTCCGTGGCGTACTCCACCACTGCTTGCCCGCCGTCAGCGAACTTGATCTGGTCCGGCGTGACGACCAGACAACTGAACTCGTCCTTAACGAGGTGCGCTGCCTGCCAGAACGCCGCGCCCTTCTTGTCGTCCGTGATTGTCAGGATGCGCCGCGCCGCGCCTACCTTGAACGTCAGGAACCGCGTGTTGTCGAATCCCAAGTTGTCAGACGCCTTCAGGCCGAATTCCCACTGGTTCAACCCCGGTTTGAGGTCGCGGAACTCGAACGCGACCGTCTGCGTCTGGCCGTTGCGCACCGTTACCGGCTTGCTAATGGCGCTTTCGGCTTTGGTGACACCCGCGGGGCGCGCGACCACGGTTGCTTCCACGCTTTCGTTCGCCGCGCCGACCGCGCCGACCGTGACCACGACGTTCGCGACCTGGTTCGCAGCAATCACCTGCGGCTTCATTTCGATGGAGAGGATTGCGACGTTCGTGGGTTGATCGGCGCCAAAGTCGAAGACGACGTGAATCGGTTTCGGCTCGGGGACTATCTCGCGAAGTTTCTTCAGGTCGTCGGTGCGGCTCGCGTCCCACGTCCCGACCGTGCGGTCGGTGAACACCGCGACCAACTTCTGAAGCGGGTCCGGCGATTCCGTGTCCTTCTCGACCTTCGCGTGAAGGACGTAAGCGGCGGCGATCGCGGAACTGACGCTCTGGTTCCCGCCGCGAGTCTCCTTGAGTTCCTCTATACGCCGGCGCGCGGCGGCTGTGTCAGGTAGCCAGACCGCAGTGAGGTCGTTCGTATCGATCACCGCGACCGGCGACTTGTCCGGCAGTTCGTTGAGAAGTTCGAGGGCACGCTGCCGGGACTCTTCGAGCCGCGACTTGTCATTCGCCATGTAGCCCATGCTGGGGCTGGTGTCGATGATGATGACCGTTGCGACGGGCTGTTCGCCGCTGAAGTTCAACCGTTCGCTTTTGAACGTGGGTTGGTAGAGCGTGAGGCAGAAAAGCGCGATGATGAGCATTCGCAGCGCGAGCAAAATGAAGTGCCGAAGGCGGAGCTTGCGCTGGTTGGTTTTGAGCTTCTGCTTGAGGAACCGGAACGCCGGGAACGTGAGCCTTTTAGGCTCTTGCTTCATGATGAGGTGTAGCAGGATGGGCAGCCCGACGAGCGCGGCCCCGGCGATCAGGATGGCGTTCATGATGCCATTGTAAGTAGTCGCGAGCGCCGCGTGTTGGCGCTATTCGGCCTTCGGTCGCCCGAATTCGTCGAAGCCGTACCGCGTGAAGATTTCCGCCGGTGTGATCCACACGGCTTTCCTGTCGCGCCCCTCGCACACGGAGCGGCCCGCGCGCGTGTTCGAGCAGCGCGTCTTTGGTGGCGGAGTAGTGCGCCTTCTGGATGACAAAGAGGTTGAAGGCGTCGCACGGAGGAACCGACGCGCGTTCGGCAGCGGTCCGCACCCCGTGCGTCGCGGGTAGACCGGTACTCACGTCCCTGTCGTACTCGTCCTCCCACGATCCCGGTCCGTTGGGCTGTTCCTCGCGACTTTGCAAAGTCCGTCGTGCTGCTTCGTGGTCTGCCATGATCCCACCGCTGCTGGACCTGACCGTGTGTGAAGTAACCCACCTGTCCCACCATGATATCTGACACCGTACTTCGCAGGGTCGCGTCGTGGCGATTCGCGTTTACGGCTTGCCCGCCCCACCTGCGCGGGCGATGATAACCCCTCATTCACATCACAGGAGGTACGCCAATGAAACTCCGCAACGTGTTCCTGGCCGCGGTCGCGGCACTCGTAACTTCTTCGGTTGCTCGCGCCGACGACTGGCCAAACTGGATGGGACCGAAGCGTGACAACGTATGGAACGAAACCGGCATCCTGGAGAAGTTCCCGAAGGAAGGCCCGAAGGTGCTATGGCGCACCCCGGTCGCGGGCGGCTACGCGGGTCCGGCCGTCAGCGGTGGGAAGGTGTTCGTCACTGACTACGTCACCGCCGCCGACGTGAAGGTCGATAACTTCGACCGCAAGGAGTTTAGCGGCAACGAACGCGTCGTGTGTCTCGATCAGAAGACCGGCAAGGAGAAGTGGAAGCACGAGTACCCGGTGAAGTACACGATCAGCTACCCGTCCGGCCCGCGCTGCACGCCCACGGTTCACGGCGGCAAGGTATACACGCTCGGCGCCGAAGGCAACATGTTCTGCTTCGACGCCGACTCCGGCAAGATCGTGTGGGAGAAGGAACTGAAGAAGGAGTACAAGACCAAGAGCGCGCTGTGGGGCTTCGCCTCGCACCCACTCATCGACGGAAAGAACCTCATCACGCTAGTCGGTGGCGACGGCAGTCACGTGGTCGCGTTCAGCCTGGAAACGGGCAAGGAAGTGTGGAAGTCCGGGTCGCAACCCGATCAGGGCTACGCGCCCGTGATGATCACCGAAGCCGGCGGGAAGCGACAACTGATCGTCGCGTGCCCGAAGGCCGTCTACTCGATCAACCCGGCTAACGGCGAACGCTACTGGACCACGCCATTCACCGCGGACAGCGGGTGTGTGGTAATGACGCCGGTGCGGGCCGGCGATCACCTCTACGTCGGCGCCTACCACGGCAAGAACCTGATGCTGAAACTGACTGCGGACAAACCTGGCGCGGAAGTGGTCTGGAAGGACAAGAAGGGTCACGGCATTTCGCCGGTGAACGTGCAACCGTTCCTGCTGGACGGCGTGCTGTACGGCTACGATGACGAAGGCGGGCTGTTCGGCATCGAGATTCCCAGCGGCAAGCGCCTGTGGGACTCGACCGGCCCAGTTGGCGGCGAAGAGCCGCAAGGCTCGGCCACCGCGTTCATGGTCAAGAACGGCGACCGGTTCTTCTTCTTCGCCGAAACCGGCAACCTCGTGATCGGCAAACTTACGCCGAAGGGCTATGTCGAGATCGACAAGGCGAAGATCCTGGAGCAGACCAACAACGCGTTCGGGCGGAAGGTAGTGTGGTGTGCCCCGGCCTACGCCGACAAGCAGATGTATGTCCGCAACGACAAGGAGATCGTGTGCGTTGATTTGGCTGCACCGAAGTAGTGACAGGTCTGCACGTCCCAAGTCGGAAAGCAGATGGCTGTCATCCGACTTGGGACTTGAGACTTGCAGACCTGTGACTACTTCGGCGGGTGACTACGCGCGAATCCACGTCTCCGAAAACGCCAGCATCGCTGTGGTGAGGCTGTGACCGGCGATCTCACGCGGAACCGGTCTGCCGGGCAGCACGCGGTTATTCACCATGATCCTCGCATCCGTGCAGGGTACGAAAAGACTCGGCATGTGGTGCTTGCCGGTCGCGGATTTGTCCGGCGGGAGAGCGAAGCAGAACGGCTTGCCCAACCCGCTCCAGTCCAGACGCACGCTGAGATCGCCGCCCGTCACGATCTCACTGTAATTGCTTGCTGGGTCGCCTACTGCTTCGACGCGATCGAGCTTGCGGTAGACCAACCCCGCGAGGCCGGGCAAGCCTTTCCACGCGCCGAAAAACGAGACGAACTCGGCGACCAAGTAGCGCGCCAGCGGTTCGTTATCGTGCAAGCAGACATTCGCCAACTCCGCCGGCGGGTTCGCGTCTTGCGGCGACTGCAACAGCACCAGCGCGTGACCGCGGCCATGCGGCGACAGCACCACGCGGAAGAAACTGGCGAGAGCCACGAATGGCCCGTCGGGTTTCTCCTTCAGCGAGATGCCGGGGTTCTCGCCGGACCAGTCCACGTTCCCCGGAAAGTTGATCGGCTCGGCCATGTCTCGTTCCTGCTCGCGTATAGAGGATAGTTACCCAAACCGGCGCTGGCGCTGCACGAGGTATTCGATCAGCGCCTTGTCGAACCCGACGGAGGTGTCCATCCCGAGGTAGTCCACGTTCGCGGCGGTGCATTCCGATTTGATGTAGCCGCGGAACTCGTCCACGAACGCGACGTAGTCGTCGCGGATGCCGTTCGCGTCGATCTCCTTGTGCTCTGTCGATTCCACGTCCTCGAAGTCCACCAATCCCGTCAACGGGAACTTCGCCTCCAGCACGTCGAGCACGTGGAACACGATGACTTCGTGCCCGGAGTATCGGAGCCGGTACAGGCTGCGGATCAGCGCGTCCGCTTCGGTCTTCCAGTCATCGGTAGTTGGTAGCAGATCGCTGAAGAGCATCACGAGGCTCTTGCCCTTGATCATGGACGCGAGTTGAAACAGGCTCTCCGGGATGTTCGTCTCGCCGGTCGGCTTGAGGTTCGCGAGGACCGACAGGATGGTGCCGAGTTGCGAGCGCTTCGACTTGGGCGGAATCACCGTGCGGAGTTTCGTGTCGAACGCGACCAGGCCCACCGGGTCTTGCTGGTAGATCATCAGGTAGCCGAGCGCGGCCGCGAGGCACACCGCGTAGTCGAACTTGGTGAGCGTCTCGTCGGCGGCCCCGAGCTGGCTCCAGTCCACCTTCACACCGGCCTTGCGTGCTTCCGCCGGACCGTTCCAGTCCATCGATTTCGACAGGTCCATGACGAGGTAACCCGTCATGTTCGTCTCGGCTTGGTACTTCTTGACGAAGTATTTGCCGGTCTTCGCGTACACGCTCCAGTCGAGTGTCTTGAGGTCGTCGCCGGGGCTGTACTTGCGGTGTTCCGAGAACTCGACGGAGAATCCGTGGTACGGGCTGGAGTGAAGCCCGGACAGGAACCCCTGCACGATGAACTTCGCCCGCAGGTCGAGCCGCGCGACCTGGCGAATCACTTCCGGGCGGAGGTACTTTTCTGCAGCCATTGAGTGGTTCCAGAGTTCACCACAAAGGCAGAAGAGGAATTAACCACAAAGGCACAAAGGACACAAAGAAGACACGAACAGAGTTCTGTTGAAGTTGATCGAATCACTGGGTTTCGGTTTTCTTTGTGTCCTTTGTGCCTTTGTGGTTAATCCCTCTTCTGCTCTGCCTGAGTGGTTAATATTCCTGTACGAGAAGTTCGCCGCCGGCCGCGAACCAGCCGCGGCCGTCGATCTGAAAAACGCCGTCCGTTGTCAGTGCGAGGAAGCGGCACGCTTCCTCCAGCACCTTCTCCGTTAACACTTCGTCGGGCACGTCCACCGGTTTACGAAGCGTGATGAGTTGCTTCGTCTGGATCACGCGAGCCATGAGCGGGCCGCTGTTCGGGCTGTAGTCCATCGTTTCGAGTTCGGCCGCATGCGCGTTGAGGTCGTCGCGCAGGTCGTCTTCCTTCGTGAGGTAGCGCGCGAGTAGCACCGGCGCACCGGTGGGTAAACGAAACTCACCGCTCGTCCAACCGAGGTCGTCGCCCTTGAAGTGTGGTTCCACCGCCAACCCGCGCGCGTGCAGGTGTGCCGCTAGCGCCACCGGCGAAGGCTCGACTTCAGTGGGGAGGAACACGCGATACCACATCTTTTGAGTCCCAAGTCCGCAAGTCCCAAGTCAACAGCCGTCTCTTTGTCTTCCGACTTGAGACTTGCAGACTTTACGACTTGCGACTGCTCTTCTCGACGTACTTCTTTGGCTCCGGTTCGCTCACGATCTTCAGCAACTCCACCACGATGTCGTCGCTGGTACGGCCTTCGGCCTGCGCCTGAAAGTTCGCGCTGACGCGGTGACGCAGCACCGGGATCGCGGCCTTCTTGATATGCGAGATGCTCACGCTCGGCTCGCCCTCCATCGCGGCGAACGCCTGCCCAGCCTGTGCCAGGAAGATGCCGGCACGCGGACCGCCGCCCCAGTCCACCAACCGCTTGATCATCTCTGGGGCGCTCGGGTCTTTCGGCCGCGTCGCGCGAACCAGTTTCACGATGAACTCGTTCACGAAGGTCGGCACCTCGATCTTCTTCACCAAACGCTGCCACGCGAGGATGCGCTCCGCGGTCAGCACCTTTGTTAGCTCTGGTTTCTCGCTTCGAGTGCTCATCGACACGATGAGCCGCTCGTCTTCCAGCGTTGGGTAATCGACCTTGATGTTGAACATGAAGCGGTCGAGTTGCGCCTCGGGCAGCG
>SXID01000146.1 GCA_005772955.1 Planctomycetia bacterium | reverse complement strand
TTATTGGATCTGCGATCTCACTCCACGTGCGGAACCTCCGGCACATGAAGCGGGTCTAATCCTCTGAACCCCGCCACGGACCCCGCCCGACGGAGAATCTCGTGCGATTCACGCTTACCTCGCTCCTCGCCCTCGGCCTCACCTCCGTTGCCCTGGCACAACCGGCAACACTCGAGCCAACCGACGATGAACAAAAGGTAATCGACCTCATCAAGAAACTTGACGGGAAAGCCGAGATCGACCCCAGGTTGCCCGCGGCAGCTCGCGTGTCGGCAAAGTTCGAGAGCGCGACCGACGCCGCGCTGATGAGTCTGAAAAAGTCCCCGCAGGTCGGGTCGGTCGATGTGTACGACGCCACGCGATGCACGGAGAAAGGGCTGGTGGCGCTCAAGGAATTGCCGAACCTGCGGCGGCTGATTCTCAGCAAATCGGAGATGACCGCGGCCCGCGTGAACGCGATCGGTCAGTGCCGCGAGTTGCGAGACGTGCGTCTCCCCGGCTCTGGATTGAGTGACGTAGAAGTCGCGGGGCTGAAAAAACTCACACTCCTCGAATCGCTCGATGTGTCCGACAATCCGCAGTTCACCGACAAGGGGCTAGCTGCGATCAAGACCCTCGACCGGCTCCGGGCGTTGTACCTCGCGAAGACCGGAATCACCGACAAGGGGTTGATTGAGTTGAAAGGGTTGGAGGGGTTGCGCACGCTTTACGTTGGCTCGACCAAGGTAACCCCGAACGCGGCCGATAAGTTCGCCGACGAGATGCCCAACCTGCGCGTCGTGCGGTGACGCAGATTCTTCCGCGGACTACGGCACCGCGCCCGGTTGCCTCGCGGCGGCGGCGTTCTGGTCTGGCGGCAGCCTCGCCCCACCGCACCTCGCCGCAGTCCCGCCGCGTGACGACCTCACCGCGACCGCCGTGAGCGCGGCCGCGCTGCACGCGGCCGTCGTGGACGTGGATCACATCGCCGCGAACCACACGAAGTTCATCGCGCTCGGCGCCGACTTCGCTTCCGGCAAATCGCGCCCGTAGCACGACTACTCAGGAAGCGACCGTTTCGCGGTGACGATGTCGTTGCCGCGTTTGAGTTTCACGGTCGCATCGCCGAGCGCAATCGCGTCTCGCAGAAGTCGGCGCAGCGATTCGGTGTCGGTCGGCTTCTTGCCGTGTACATCGCGTACGACATCGCCAACCTTCACGCCGGCCTTGTCGCCCGTCGACCCGGCCTTGACCCCCGCGACCGGCACCGCGCCCTCCGCGACATTCGCCTCCAAGCCCACTCGCGTCAACTCAAAGAACGTGATGAAGCCGAGATGTTTCGTCTCGCTTTCTTTTGCGGTGTTGCCCAGATCCGGATCGCCTGGAGACATCCCGGGGTATCGAAATTTGATGGTCTCGCCCACGGAGAGGTGGGAGCCGGTTGCTGCGGCCGTGTTGATTTTGCCGCGGGCAATCAGGATCGTGTCGGTCGCCGGAGTGATCGTAATGTCACCATCGGCTATGATCATGGCGTTGGTCACCGTGTATCCGGTGACATCTCCGTTTGCGATGATGACGCTCTGAGAGATATCGTTGTGTGTACGAACAGTCCCGCGTGATACCAGAAACGCTTGATAGATCGAGTTCGGGGGCTCGATCTCTGGCGCGATGATGCCAACGGAATGGCAGGGGATACGGTTCCCTTTTCCGATCCGCGCCTGTGGGCGGAACGGTTCGTCAGTCCGCACGAACGTCGGATCGGTCCAGGCTACGAAGCCCTTTACACCGCTTGTTTTTTCCCTCCCAGCGGCCATTGTAATTTCCCTTTGGCCGCAATTCGCTCGGACAGTTCAAACCCGGGCATCCAAAGGCGATCCTCTCCTGGTGGAAACGTCCACATTTGGGAATTGGCCACGAGCAGGTCGACTTGCCCAGAATTGACGTATCGTTCCGCTCGATTCATAACCCGATCGGCTCGTAATTGAGCCATCTTGCTGAGGACACTTGCGGCACGCTCGCGCCGCAGCGGGTCACTTGATTCTGTTGCACGAAGCCGTTCCGGTGGCTCTGATTCCAGCAGGAGTAACTGGCGGTGCGCCTCTTGCCACTCCTGCTCGCTTGGGCTGGCCAAGCGGCGCACCAACTCCCCAGGTGACACCACGCGCGGCGCGGGCACTGGTTCCGCCGCGACGAGACGAAGCGTTGCCAGACCACCCGCGAGAAGCAGGCAGCGAAGCAGTTGCTTGGTCACCATGTCCGGTTCCTCAGGAGTATGCCACAACCGAATCAGGCCGGATTACCGTCGTATTCCGAATCTTCGACGTAGGTGCTGGTTCCTGTGCGCGCGGCGCCTACTTCGAGATAAAGTCCGTCCCCAGTCATCGCACTGTTGGAAGCGATGGTCGGATTGTTTTTTGCGATCACGTTCGTTCCGTCCGCAGCAAAGACGCCGCCGCCGCGGGTGGCTTCGCTGAAGTTGTTTACAGCGTTATTGCAGCAGATCAGCGCACCATCGAGCCGGAGATCCCCGTTGAGGAGATGGATTCCGCCACCAGTAAAGGCTGCAGTGTTTGCCGACACTGTGGCACCGGTCAACTCGACGATCGGAGCGAACTCCGCATTAACTTTCCGGATGTAGATTCCGCCTCCTGCGAGATTCGCCGTGTTCTCTTGGATCACCACCCCGGAGTTGGCGGTCACGTTCGCATCTGTAACCGACAACCCGCCACCGAAGCTCGCGGCGTTGTTCTGGAATGTGCAGTCTTGGAGGGTTAGATTCCCGGACGACACGACCGCGCCGCCGTGGAAAACGAGGGTGCCACCACCCTTTTGGAGTTTCAACCCGATGATTGACGCCACGGCGGTCTGTTGCACCTCGAACAGGCTGATGTCGCCCTTTGTCGCGTCCCGTTCGACCGTGATGTTCTTCCCCAGGCCGTCGATGGTGATGGTCTTCGTCAGTTTGATCTCAGTGCCTGCGTCACCGAGTTTGAAAACCTTCCCGTTCATCGTATTCGCGAACGTGATCATGTGCGGACCAGCACCAGCCTCTTGCGCGAGGCGAATCGCTTCTCGGAGGCCCGTGACGCCATCGTTCGGACCATCGACATCAAGTTCGGTGTCCACCACGAGCATGAGGTTGGCCGGGACCACGCGGTCTTCCATCTGTTCCAGGCGCAGGAGGGCACTCCGATTGTCATTCTGAGGATAGGGGCGACTGTTTGAATGTCGCGCGATTGCGTCGGAACGCTAACATGCCGGCCTCCGAGAAATGGAGTGAAGTGCAGCGATCAGAACCCACCGCATCGTAACGGCCACGTCGTCATTGCAACAGTTCGCACGTTAACGTCGCGACAAGGTTCCTACACCTGATTCCAGCGCACTTTCCGCTTCGCCCACTATCCGTATCCGCGTACCATTAACGCATTCCCCTTCAACGACGCGGGAGCACGCTCCATGTCACGCATCGCTCTCGCCGTTACTGTCGGGCTGTGCTGTAGCCCCGCCGCTTTCGCCGCGAACACCACCGGCATGATTCAGGTGCCCGTCGATCCCGAGAAGGCGCCGATCGCCGAAGGCTACCGCTTCAAAGAAGCCTACAAGGGCGATTACAAACTCGCGGACCGCGCCGACCTGCGGCACAGCGGCGTCACTGTTCACGACCTCACGTTCCCGTCGCCAATCACCACGGACATCGCGGAGAACAACACCGTTCACGCGGAGTACTTTGTCCCGAAGGGGCCGGGCAAGTTCCCCGCCGTGGTCGTGCTCGACATCATGCAAGGGAACCAACTCATCGCCCGCGCCGAAGCGATGTGGCTGGCGCAAAACGGGGTCGCCTCGCTCGTAGTGTTGCTCCCACACTACAACCAGCGGCGCGCACCCGGGAGCACGGTGAAACTCGTCTCCACCGACATCGTTCGCACGCTCGAAGGCGTCCGACAGGGCGTCCTCGATTGTCGCTGCGCAATCGCGTGGCTAGCCGGCCGCCCGGAGGTTGATGCCGACAACCTCGGCATGGTCGGCACCAGTCTGGGGAGCTTTTTCACCGGCATCACGTCCGCGAACGAGCCTCGTATCAAGAACGTGTGCATGATCCTCGGCGGCGGTGGGCTGGTCGATGCCTACTACGACCACCCCAAAGCGAAAGAGGTCACGAAGGTTCTCGACGCGATCGGCGGCAAGGTCATCGTGAAGCGGCTCATCGCTCCAGTGGACCCGATCACCTATGCGACACAACTCAAGGGCAAGAACCTGCTGCTGATCGCGGCGAAGGACGACGAGGTCGTTCCGCCGAAGGCCGCCACCGCGCTGTGGGAGGTGACCGGCAAGCAGCGGATTGTCTGGCTCGACGCGGGACACATCACCGCCGGGCTATACATCATGTCGATCTTGCGCGAGATCCGCGGGCATTTCCAGGCGAAGTAGCGCCCAGGCCGGCGAATTGCGAAAATGAGGCGTGAAACGCCGCGGATGTAACCGTACAGTGGCGTCCGGTCCGGGTCTTCCCTCCTCACGCCCACGGTGCGGTTATGATGTTGTTTGCGGAATGGAACGCCGAGGCGTTCGCCAACTCACTCCTCGCTGCCACCGTGTTCGGGCTACTCGGTATCGCGATGCTGGCGCTCGGCTTCAAGGTGTTCGAGTGGATCACACCCAAGCTTCAGGTCGAAGAAGAGTTGGGCAAGGGCAACATCGCGGTCGGTATCGTGGTCGCCGCGGTGGTTCTGGGCATCAGCCTGATCGTGGTCCGGGCGATTGGCGGGTAAACCCATGCGCAAATCGCGCGAGATTACGCTCACGGTACTATCCGGGTTGATGCTCACCGGGTGCTGCATCACGTCACGCGGGTGCGGCAAGCGTGGCTCGTCCACATCGTCGGCCCAGCAGTACGAACCGCCAGACCGCACCTGGTATGACGCAAACGGGAACGTGATCCCCGAGAAGTGGAAGACCGACGCACAGGGCAACCGAGTACTCGACGTGGAGGGCCGGCCGATCCCGGAACCCGGTGTTCCTTATGACCGCCACCACCGCCCGTGGGCGTACACCAACCACGTCTGGGCACCACTCCTGGTACCGATCGCTTACAGTTCGTTGTCGCGGTCGAGTTCGTGGCTCACGGGCAGTTCCGGCTACCGCTCCAGCGGCACCACCACAACATACCGGTCCGGCACCGGGAGCGGATCGAGTTCGGTCGGATCGTCGTCACCTCCCTCCGGTTCGTCCATCAGTCGCGGCGGCTTCGGCAGCACCGGTTCGTCGTCTTCGTCCTCGTCGAGTAGTTAGCCACCTCCAACCGAGACGGGAATCACTCATGCCACGGCACGACGACGATTACGACGACGACGACGACGATCGCGACCGCCCGCGCCGCCGCCGGCGGAACAACACGGGCGTGCCGTGCCCGAAGTGTGGTTGCCGGTCGGCGCGCCCGGGACCGTGGCCGTGGTATCTGGGCACGGTCGGGGCGATCGTGTGCCGGGCCGTCATTTGCAACGAGTGCGAACACGAGTACGACCAGAAGAAACCCGACGCGAACCTGGCGACCCGCAAGCGGAACCTCGCAATCGGAATCAACGCCGTCGGGTTTCTGGGCATCATCGCGGTCATCGGCCTACTCGTCGTCTGGCTCATGTACACCATGAACCCTCGCTGACACCAGCGTGCCCAATGAAGCAACTCACAATCGTAGTGAAACCATTCCGGGCGGAGGCCGTGTTGCGGGTCATCGCGGACCTCGGCGTGACCGCGTGCGCGGTGCGCGAGGCCAAGGGCTACGGCCGGCAAAAGGGCTACCTCGACCGCTATCGCGGGTCCGAATACAGCACCGCGTATCTGCCAAAAGTGGAGATCACCGTCTGGGCGACCGACGAGCAAGCCGTCGCGCTGAAGGAAGCCGTGCCGAAGGTCGCGCGCACCGGGCGCATCGGTGACGGCAAGGTGTTCGTGGTGCCGCTCGCGTGGCCCGAACCGATCGTGTTTTGAGCGGGAGCTGCTCGCGAAGGGGCGTGGCGACCGCTACGCCGCAAGCGGCTTCCCTTAACTTCCACCGCTCGCAAAGCCGATACAACCCGAACAGTCGGAATCCGTCTCGTTCGGGGGCAGGCACGTGCGCAAGCGAATCGTCGCGGTGGGTTTGGGCGTGATTCTTGCGGCGAACGGCGCGAGCGCGCAACCGCAACCCGCGTTCCCCATGTCACCGGTGCGCCCGAATTCGCCCGCGCCACCGGGGTTACTGCCGCCCAACTTCCAGATCCCGAACACACCCGCGCCCGGCGCGCTGACGCCCCCGCCGGGATTCCCCGCGGTACCGAAACAACCGGGTTCCGAAATCCCGCTCCCGCACGCGGAACAGAAACTCGCGCTCAGCGCGATGGACGTGTCCGTGAAGCGCGTCGTGGGCGGGTGGGAAGTTTGGGCAGGGCAAAAGGTACTGCGGAACACAGGCGACAACGAAGGCATCGCGCGTGACGTGGCGCGAGTCCTCCGCGAACTGCGCCCGACCGAGTGGGTCGCGATCGGCGGAACGAAGCCAGTCATCGAGTACGGTCTCACGAACGGGCGCCCGGCGATCGCGGGCGTGCAGCACGACCCGAAGGACAACAACGCCGGTACCGTCGCGCAAGCCGGCGGTCCCGGTGCTGCAGCCGGCGCTGCCGCGAAATTCGTCCAGCAAATCGACATCCGCACCACGCGAGTCGAGGCGATTCGCGGCGTGTGGTGCGTTCGCGACGACAGCAACATCCTGCTGAACTTCGGCACCGACCGGGCCGGAGCCGACCAGGCGAGCGCGGTGATTCAGAAATACGGGTTCAACCGCGTTGGCGTGGTCGGCACGCCCACACAACCGGCGATGAGCTACCTCTTCGTCTCGCTCGATCAGCCGAAGGCGAACGCCGGCGGCGCGATGCTGCTGAACTCGCAGATCGACTCTCTCGCAAGAACCGGCATCCCGATTCCGGGCGTCGGGTTCACTGGCGAGATGGTAAAGATCGACCCGCGCAAGGTGGAAGTGCGAAAGGACGGCCCCGAGTGGGTGGTCGCGTTCGGGCCGGAAGTGCTGGGCCGGTTCGGGCCGACGGAGTGGGCCGCGCGCGAAGCCGCGCGCACCGTACAAGACTCGAAGTTCACCGAGTTCTGCAAACTCGGCGGCGCGTCGAACTTGACGTTCTTCCTCGCCAACGGAAAGGCGCCGACGCGAGCACCGTACAACACGCAGGGGCGCAACTTCGATAACACCGCGCTCAAGGTTCAGCAGATCAACCAGAAGTGGGCGGTGACGGACGCGGGGAAGCAACTGTTCGAAGTCGGCAGCGAGCGGGAAGGCGAGACAATCGTCCGCGTGCTGAAAGCGTACGGCTTCGACCAGACCGCACACATGACAGCTGGCGGCGCGAAGGGCGGCATCACGTTCCTGGTGAAGAACCGCTGAGCGGTCGGGTCTTTACCGTAGTCATCACGCTCCGCGTGATGTCCGCGCTGCGGCAAGCGATAACGTGTTGCTGGAATCGCACCTGCACCGCGAAGGCGACATCACGCGGAGCGTGATGACTACGATAAAGACCGCGTTACCAACCCAGCTTGTTACGCAACTGGTCGAGGCCCCCTACGAGCGCGGCCTCGGCGGTCGGGTAGGTCGCGGCACTGTCGTCGAGGCGCTTGCCGTTGACCGTGGTGCTCACTGCGCATGCGAACGTGCTCTTCGCGGGGCGCACCTCCAACTTGTAGAGCGGTTGGCCCTCAAGCATCACGAACGTCGTCTCAGGGCGCACGCCCGCTTTAAGCGACCCGCTTCGCGTTTGCAACCAATCCGGAACCATCATCGCGTTCCTCCTCGCTCGCTCCGCTGCGCGTCGCGGCTACGCGAGGTATATCACTCCGGCAGCGGCTTGTCCTTCGTCTCCGGCAGGAACGGCAGCACGATCAGCCCGATGAGGAAGATACTACACATCGTCACGCCCGCGTAGCGCAGCGGGTTGGGTTGTTCGTACCCCGCGTACACCTGACTGGTGAGCAACCCCAGCGCGAACGGCCCGGCCGCGGCGAACAGACGGCCCACGTTGTAGCAGAACGACGTGCCGGTGCTGCGCAACCGCGTCGGGAACAGTTCGGGGAAGTAGATCGCGTATCCGCCGAAGAGCGCGATCTGGAAGAACCCCATGATGGGGATCATCCAGAAGATGTCCGACCACTGACTGAGGAACATGAACACCGTCGCAGTCGATGCGCCGGCCGCGAGGAAGAATATCCCGAACGTGATGCGCCGACCGAGCAGCGACGTGACGTAGCTGAACGCGAAGATCCCGAAAAACGCCCCGGTGTTCTGCACCAGCGACGTGATCCCGGCCCAGTACGCCTTCTGCCCGTTCACGTACTTGGTAGTGAACGCGGCTGCCTCTTGACCGGTCAACTGCTGCTGTTGCACCAACTCAGCGGCTTCCTTCCGGTACTGCGGTTCGGCCACGTGCTGTTGGAGGTCCGGCGAGAAGAACCCGATGCCCCACAGCCCGATGACGCCGGACAGCGCGAGGATCAACCCCAGAACCGCGTGCTTGCGCCAGAGCGGGTCGCCGAGCAACTCGCCGTACGACCCGGCCTTCTTATCACCGGCGGCGCGAGCTTGTAACCACCGCTCCGGTTCTTTCAACTTCGCTTGCACCACGACAATGAGGAACCCCGGTATCACCCCGATCAGGAACATGAGCCGCCACGGGACCATGTCGAACCCGAACATCGTCTTGCCCGCGAAGGCGCCGCTTTCTTGCAGTGACCCGAACCACATCGAGATGAGCGCGGCGGTAATGTTCCCCATAACCGACGACGCCTGAAACAGCCCCAGCACGAACGGCCGCGCGTTGTTGGGCATAGTATCGGCCAAGAGCGTGACAGCCGCCGCAAACGCTCCCCCGACGCCCATGCCCGTGAGGAACCGGAATAGGTAGAAGTCGAGGGTCGATTGCGAGAGGGCGTTCAGTCCGGTGAACAGTGAGTAGAGTCCGATCGTCGCCATCAGCGTCTTCACTCGCCCGATGCGGTCGCCCATGATCCCAAACCCGATCCCGCCGAACGCCCAGCCGAGCATGAAGAACGAGGTCGCGTAGGTCGCCGCGTCCCCAATATCGGAGGACTGAATCGCGGCTATTACGCGCGCCTCATCCGGCTTCGGTTTGTTGTCCTTCGTGGCTTGCGCCGTGAGTTTTTCGGTGAACGCTGGGAGGCGTGAATCGTCCTTCGTGACCTTCGGCACCAGTTCGGTCATCGCCGGGCGCCGCGCGAGGACAAACAACTGCTGGTCCATGCAGTCCATGTCCCACGCGAGACAGCAGACGACGAACACGAACCACTGGTAACGGCTCAGGTCTTTGAGACTGGCCCAACCGGTTCGCGGCGCAGTCGGAGAGGGAACGGGAGAGTCAGCAGACATTGGCATCGCTCTTCTTTGACGAACGGGGCGGCGTTAGCCCCCCGAGAATCGGTCCAGGCAGTTCCGAAAACATTACACGGGCGCGGGTTCCGAAGCCAGCATTTCCGCCGACACCGTGAAGTCGCTATGATAGGATTTTAGTTTTTCTGCCGGTTCGCGGGACTCTCGCACATGACGCACGAGGATCTGTTCCCACTGTCGGTCGGCTTCCTCGGTGCCGGGCAGATGGCCACCGCGCTCGCGGCGTCGTGGGTGAAAGCCGGATTGCTCGACGTGAAGCGCTGCCGCGCCGCCGACCCATACCCGGAAATGCGCGCGAAGTTTGAAGCGGCCACCGGGATCGAAACCGTTCCGACCAACGGCGTCGTGGCGGCGCTGTGCGACGTACTCGTCGTGGCTGTGAAGCCGCATGTCGTCCCCACGGTGATGACCGAAGTTCGTGCGGCCCTCGAATCGCGGCACTTCGTCGTCTCAATCGCGGCCGGCGTCACGCTCGACTCACTCGCGGCCGGGTTAGGTATCGCGCGAATCGCTCGCGTGATGCCCAACACGCCGTGCTTGGTCGCGGCCAGTGCATCGGGCTATGCGCTGTTAAGCAAGCAGTTGGACAACCCCGATATCGGCGTCGTCGGGAAACTGTTCGGCGCGGTGGGCCAGGCGTTTCACCTTCCTGAAAACTTACTCGACGCGGTGACCGGACTAAGCGGCAGCGGACCCGCGTTCGTGTACCTGTTCATCGAAGCGCTGGCCGACGGCGGCGTGAAGTGTGGCCTCCCGCGAGCAACCGCGCAGGCGCTCGCGGCGCAAACGGTGCTGGGCGCGGCGAAGATGGTACTCGAAACCGGTCTCCACCCCGGCGCGCTGAAGGACGCGGTCGCGAGTCCCGGCGGCACGACCATCGCGGGGATTCACGCGCTCGAGCGAGGTGGCTTCCGCGCCGCCGCGATGGACGCGGTCGAAGCCGCCACCAGGCGCGCACAAGAGTTAGGAAAGAAGGAGTGATCCGCAGATTTCGCAGATCAACGCAGATTTCAAATACAGGAAGCAGAGTTTGAATTGATCTCACTCTCCTCATTCTGTCTTCAAATCTGTGTCCATCTGCGAAATCTGCGGATAAAAGGCTTTCGACATGACAAACGAACTCGTCCTGATCTTCGACTTCGGCTCTCAGTTCGCGCAGCTGATTGCGCGCCGGGTGCGCGAGTTGAACGTGTTCTGCCAGGTGGTGCGCCACGACCTCAGCGCCGCACGCGTGAAGGAGCTGAACCCGAAAGGGATCATCCTTTCCGGCGGGCCGATGAGCGTGTACGAACCTGGGGCGCCGCACTGCTCCCCAGAACTTTTTGACCTCGGCGTTCCGGTACTCGGCATCTGTTACGGCATGCAACTCGCGTGTCACTTCCTCGGCGGCAAGGTGGGCCAGACTGCGCACAGCCGCGAGTACGGCCGCGCCACGCTCAACGTGACGAAGCGAAACAGCCTCTTCCAGGGCTACCCCGCCGAATCGACCGTGTGGATGAGTCACGGCGATCAGGTGCAGAACGTCAGCGGCGACTTCGAGGCCCTCGCGTCCACGGACACGTGCCCGCTCGCGGCGGTAAAGCACAAGTCGCGCCCGCTGTTCGGGCTTCAGTTCCACCCGGAAGTCGCGCACACGCCGCACGGCGGCCAGATCCTCGCGAACTTCCTACGCGACGTGTGCGGTTGCTCGGGCGCGTGGAAGATGACCGCGTTCATCGAGAGCACGGTCGCCGGCATCAAAGCGAAGGTCGGCAACAAGCGCGTCATCTGCGGGCTGTCCGGCGGCGTCGATTCGAGCGTTTGTGCCGCGCTGTTGGTGAAAGCGATCGGGCCGCAGGTCGCGTGCATCTACGTCGATAACGGCTTGATGCGCGAAGGCGAAACGGAACTCGTGAAGCACACGTTCCGCGACTGGTTCAAAGCGGACCTGCACGCGGTCGATGCGAAGGAGCAGTTCCTTTCGGCGCTCGCCGGCGTGAGCGACCCGCAGCAGAAGCGGAAGATCATCGGGAAGGTGTTCATCGACGTGTTCAAGCACGAAGCGAAGAGCATTCCCGATGCGCACTTTCTGGCGCAGGGCACGCTCTATCCTGACGTGATCGAGAGCGGCGGCAGCATCGACGGCCCGGCCGCTACGATCAAACTTCACCACAACGTCGGCGGCCTTCCGGCAGAACTCGGCTTCGAGTTGATCGAACCCTTACGCGACCTCTTCAAGGACGAGGTGCGGAAACTCGGCGTCGAACTCGGCTTGCCGGAAGACGTGGTGTGGCGGCACCCGTTCCCCGGCCCCGGCCTCGCAGTGCGTTGTATCGGCGACGTGACCGAGGAGAAACTGGTGACGCTCCGCAAGGCAGACACGATCTTCCTCGACGAACTGCGGAAGGCGGGGTTGTACCGCAAGACCTCGCAAGCGTTCGCGGTGCTGCTGCCGGTGCAATCTGTCATCGTTCCGTGGCAGTCCCTGCAGTTGTTCGTCGAAGTGAATCTTCCGCCCGTCCGGGAGAATGTAGAACTGCGGCTGCGGCCCGACGTTGTCCGGATTGCAGATCACCCAACGCACATTCGCGAGCGGAATCTCGTCCG
>SXID01000022.1 GCA_005772955.1 Planctomycetia bacterium | reverse complement strand
GTACATACCGGGGACGGTGGCTGAGATGCGCAGACAGCGGGCGGCGAGGTCGACGAGCGCGGCGATGTCGGTCCTGCCGATGGGCGCGAAGGGATGGATGCCGCGGAGGAAGGCGAGCTCGTTGTCATGAACAGCACGTTCGCGTCGAGCGACAGACTCGCCATGTAGGCCACAGCGCGCGCGACGTTCTCCACGTCCATTCGCGGTTCCACCGCGACCGTGCCGTTCGCCTGCGGCACGCCTCCGGTCATCTTCGATGTCATCTCGGTCGCGGCGTTCCCGATGTCGATCTGCCCGCACGCGATGTCGTACTTGCGCCCATCGAGCGCTGTCGATTTCGTCATGCCGGTGATGGCATGTTTCGTGGCGGTGTACGGCGCGGAGTTGGGCCGCGGTGCGGTCGCGGAGATCGAGCCGTTGTTAATGATACGCCCGCCTCGTGGCGTCTGCGCCTTCATCATCTTGATCGCTTCTTGCGTGCAGAGGAACACGCCGGTGAGGTTCACATCAACAACTCGCTTCCACTGCTCGAACGTGAGGTCTTCGAGCGGAATCGGCGGCGCGCTCATGCCCGCGTTGTTGAACAGCACATCGAGATGCCCGAACGCGGTTCGCGTTTGCTCGAACAGCGAGCGAACCGCGTCCGGGTCTGTCACATCGGCCACCACCGCGAGTGCGCCGGAACCCGGAGGCGCCAGCGCCACGGTCGTGGCGAGCGCGTCCGCGCGCCGGCCCGCGAGCACCACCCGATACCCTTCGCGAAGTAGCGCGAGCGACACCGCACGACCGATGCCGGACCCGGCACCCGTTACGAGCGCGACTTTCCCGTTGTATGCGATCATGTGGCTACTTCGCCTTCAGGTGTTTGTCGAAGAACGCGATCATCGCCTTCTCCGCTGTCTCCGCGTCCTTGCCCTTGAACCCGTGGCCCGCTCCTTCGAGTTTCAGCAGTTCCGCTTCCACGTTCGCGGCCTTCAGTTTGTCAACCATCCACTCGGCCTGCTCGAACGCGACGTACTTGTCCTCGGTGCCGTGAATGCACAGCGTCGGAGCCGCATTCGGCGTGACCCAGTACAAGGGGCTTGACCGGATGTGCGCCGGGCGGGCTTTCTCCAGGTTACCGCCCAAGAAGAGGGGCAGTACTTCGGCCGCGTCCACGCTCTTGCCATACGACTTGGTGAAGTCGCTCGGGCCGTACACGTTCACGACGCACTTCACCTTGCTCGATTGCGTCGGGTTGCCGCCGTCGCCTTCAAACTCTTTCACGTCACCGGTCACGGCGAGGAACTGCGCGAGGTGCCCGCCCGCGGAACCACCGCTGACGCCGATCCGGTCCGCGTCGATGCCGTACTTCTTCGCGTTCGCGCGGAGCCAGCGCACCGCCGCTTTGGCGTCGTGTATCGCGGCCGGGAACGGGTACTTCGGGGCGAGCCGGTAGCTCACCGTCACCGCAACGTAACCCTTCTCGGCCATGCGAATGATCTGCGCGTTGTAGCTTTCACGGCTGCCGGCGCGAAACCCGCCGCCGTGAATGAACAGCACGCACGGGAACGGGCCGTCGCCCTTCGGCCTCGCGATGTTCGCCTGAAGGTGTTGGTTGTCGGGGTTCGTGTACTCGATGTTCCTCTCCCACGTCACCGTGTCAGGAACCGGCGGGTCTTTCTGCGCGAGTGCGGGTGCCGCGGAGCACAGAACGAAGGCGAACGCAATGGAAGCGAGTCGACGTGTCATTGTGAAGAGTTCCGGCGTGGGTGGGAGAGCAGAGTTCGGGTAGATTGTAAGCCTACCGACGCGATCCGACAGAACCATTCAGGAGAACCCATGCTTCGGCGATTCACTTCTCCAGCCGTCGTGCTGCTCGCGATGCTCGCAATTACCCCAAGCGCCGGCGCACAACCCAAAGTACCCGACACGCCAGTCTCCGCGGACAAGCGACTCGCGGTCACGCTGTTCGCGGCGGCACCAGACATCGTTCATCCCATCGCGACTGACTTCGACTCAAAGGGCCGGCTTCTCGTGGTCGAAAGCCACACGCACTTCCGACCCGCGAAGTACGACGGCCCAAAAACGGACCGCATTCGGATGCTCGAAGACACCGACGGCGACGGCAAAGCGGACAAGTTCACCACGTTCTACGAAGGCACTACGCACACGATGGACATGGCCGTTCACCCAGACGGCTCGGTGTACGTCGCGACGCGCAACGAGATCATCCGGTTGCGCGACACCAAGAACACCGGCAAGGCCGACGAGCGGACGCGGATCGTGTTCCTTGAAACGAAGGGCAACTACCCGCACAACGGGTTGTGCGGGTTGTCCTTCGACTCGAAAGGCGACCTCAACTTCGGTATCGGCGAGAACCTGGGTGCAGACTACAAACTCATCGGTTCTGAAGATACCACGTTGAGCGGTGGCGGCGAAGGCGGGAACGTCTACCACTGCTCGGCCGACGGGAAGAAACTGCGCCGTGTTGCGACCGGCTTCTGGAACCCATTCGGTTCGTGTCGCGACATCTACGGTCGGCTGTTCGTGGTGGACAACGACCCGGACGCGTCGCCGCCGTGCCGGTTGCTTCACGTCGTCGAAGGCGGCGACTACGGCTTTCAGTTCCGCTACGGGCGCGCGGGTCGGCACCCCTTCCAGGCGTGGAACGGTGAACTCCCCGGCACGCTGCCGATGGTCGCGGGAACCGGCGAATCGCCATGCGAAGTGATCAGCTACGAGTCGGACGG
>SXID01000145.1 GCA_005772955.1 Planctomycetia bacterium | reverse complement strand
CGCCCATTGCCGAAGATCCTCGACTGCAGCCACCCGTAGGTGTCTCGCCAGTGTCTCAGTGCGAGTGGCGCGGGTCGTGCTCTCACACCCGCTAGACATCTTCGCCTTGGTGAGCCAGTACCTCACCAACTAGCTAATATCACATGGGCCCCTCTAAGGGCGATAAATCTTTGGTCTCACGACATCATCCGGTATTACCCACCATCTCTGATGGCTATCCCGAACCCAAAGGTAGGTACCCATGCCTTACTGCCCCTTACGCCGGTTCCCCCTTGCGGGATTCCCCCGACTTGCATGCCTAATCCACGCCGCCAACGTTCATTCTGAGCCAGAATCAAACCCTTCAAGTTTTTATTGAGAACCACATCATCACCTTTACAAGCGACGACGCGGAACTTGTTGAGTTTAACCTGCACGTTACTCGGTTGATTAACTCAAAGTCTTTGGCCGGTCGCTTCCAACACCTCTTCCCTTGCGGGTTGAGTTGTTAGTTGCGAACTGTTGGCCAGAGGTTCTGGTTAATACCGAGTGACGGCATTAACCCACCTCATCAAACATTCGCTATCAACTTGTCAAAGACCGAATTTGCTTCGCGGGTCTTGCCTCCGGCCTTGCGGCTTTTGGCTCGTCGTCGCGTCGCGTTTCCCACTGCGGTGCAGTGGTACGGGAATGATAAGAGGAGTGCTGAAGGGTGTCAACCCGGTGGCGGAAAATAATGGGAAAGTGCCACAGAACACTACGTTTTGAAGGGTTTGGCAGCGCAGTATTTCGCGCCAATCACTCCGTCACCAGTGGCTATTGATATTTGGCCGGCAACCGACTCTGCGTCTAACCCATCTGGATTGAGTGGCTCGCGGACGTTACAACGAGTTTGTTGTCTCACTTCGTGCCGGTCAAGCACGAAGGTTCCCCCGAAGCGGACTTCTGACCATGACCACACCGCACGCGTTGATCCTCCGGGCACCTGGAACGAACTGCGACCACGAGGTTCAGACCGCGTTTGAGATGGTCGGCGGGCGCGGCACGCGAATGCACCTCAACGCGCTCCGCGAGAACCCGAAGCAACTCCGCGACTACCAGATTCTCGTGCTTCCCGGCGGCTTCTCCTACGGCGACGACGTGGCCGCGGGCAAGGTGCAGGCGCTGTACATGCAGCACTTTCTCGCGGACGCGATGCGGAAGTTCCGCGATGCGGAGAAGCTGATTCTCGGCATCTGCAACGGCTTCCAGGTGATGCTGAAGGCCGGTCTGCTGATGCCGCCGGACGAAGACGGGGCGCTCGCGACGCTGACGAACAACGACAGTGGCCACTACGAGGACCGCTGGATTCACATGCAAGCGACGCCAGGAAAGTGCCCGTTCTTGAAGGGTGTGGATCGCGTGACGATGCCGGTCGGGCACGGCGAGGGGAAGTTCGTGTGTCGGAAGGAGTGGATCGCGAAGGGACTCGACCAGGCGGGCCAAGTGGTTCTGCGCTACGTTGACGCAAGCGGCAAACCTGGTGGCTACCCGGTAAACCCCAACGGCGCACAAGACGACATCGCGGGCATCTGCGACGCAACGGGGAGGGCGCTGGGCTTAATGCCGCACCCAGACCGGCACCTGTTCCCGACGCAGCACCCGCAATGGACCCGCCACGGCCTCAAATCCGAAGGCGACGGCTTGCGGATCTTCCGCAACGCGGTGGAGTTCTTCAAGGATTGAGCCAACGAAGACACAGGAGCGGCGACATGGCAAAAGCGAAGATGCCGTACGAGATCATCCAAGACCTCGCGATCAAATACGACAAGCTGAGCGACGCGAAAGTTCTCGACAAACTTCGTGCTATTCCGCCACTCCCGGATGGCGACGACGCTTCGTCATGGGAGCAAACGTTTTGGGACAATGTCGCGTATCACTACCTCGCGCTCTGGCGTGTCGTGTGTGTGCGACAACTGCGAGTGGCGATCCCACTCATCTTGGACCGGGCCTGTTTCGGAGATCCGGGCGAGACGATGCGCGGGATGTGCCACATCCTCGAAGGAATTGTTCGCCCCAACTGGTCTGAACTGACCCCGTACTGTGTCGCCGCTTTGAAGTCGGAACGCGCGGGGACGCGCAAATGGGCGGCGTTCCAACTTGCTCGACTGCGCGAGCGAAGCGCGCTTTCCGCCCTCGAAGAAGCCGAGGGCGATCCAATTCCTGATGTGCGAAGCGAGATTCAAAAAGCAATCCGCTCGACGCGAGAAGCGCTTTCCGAATGACAATCATGGCAGCAAGTCGTTGACCGCGATCGTGCCCACATTCACGCCGCCGAGCATGAAAGGGATCGCGTCGCCCGGTTTGTAGGTGCGGCGACTGCCGTAGGTCGGACTCGATGTCGGCCCGGACGGTTGCTCGTACACCTCGACCTGCCGGTCGATCAGGTTCACGATCCAGTACACCGTGATGCCGTCACCCGCGTACAGCGGAATCTTGTCGCCGCGGTCGGAATCGAGGGTCGTGTTCGACACTTCGACAACCAGGGCAATGTCTGAGGGGCCGGGGTGCTTGGCCAGGTACGAGCGCTTGTCCCCGCGCGCCACGGTGATGTCTGGTTCCGGCTCGCTCTTGCTCAGCGTGACCGCCGATTGCACGCGAGCGCACCAACCCACCGGCAGAAGCGCGCGAAGTGCGTCCTCGACCAGTTGAATGGTACCGTCGTGGATCGGGTCGTGCGGCATCTTTTCGACCAGATAGCCGTCGAGGAGTTCGAGGTCGTCATTCTCGGTGAGAACGCCGATCTCGATGAGTTTGTGGTACTCCGCGACGGTGAACCGGCGGAACCCTGCCATTGTTGCGCGCAACGGAAATTTGGCTGGAACGGTCGGCATATGAACGAACCTCCGTCCCTGTTTTACACGGACGGAGGCCAAGCGAGCAATCCGAGATGGAACGAAGTTTACTTCGCGGCGGGAGCGGCGGGCTTGCTCGCGGCGGCGCGGAGGCGCTTCACCAGGCGCGACTTCAGCCGCGCGGCCTTGTTCTTGTGGATGTAGCCCTTCGTCGCGGCGCGGTCGAGCATCGCCTGCGTGGTCTTCACTTCGGTCGTCGTCTTGGCCGCGTCGGTGCCGATGATCGCTTCGCCAACTTCGCGGCGCTGAACCTTGATCTTCTTGGTCGCGACGCGGTTCTGGCGGCGACGTTTCTCGGTTTTGCGGAGGCGCTTCGCGGCGCTCGGTGTGTGAGGCATGAATCGTTACCTGTGGTGTGGAATGTTCTGAATTTAGAGAGCTACGGCGCCAACCTTGAAGCGAACGAATCGCACCGGCTCCAGACCGGCCTTCTTCAACGCGGCGCTCACGCTGGTCTTCGGGTACTTGATGTCGTTCGCCATCGGCTGTTCGCTTAGCACGTACTCGGACAGCCGCTTAGAGAGCTTGTCCGTAGCGATCTTCTCGATGATGTTCGCGGGCTTGCCAACCATCTTCGTGTCGGCGTCCATGTCCGACTTCACCGCGTCTTTCTCTTTCTGCATCTGCTCGGCGGGCACGTTCGCGGGCAAGGTGTACGGCGGGTTCATCGCCGCGATGTGCGCGCCCACATCTCGCAGGAGTTCATCGGTCCCAGCGCTCGCGGCGCCCGTGCAGACGACCAGCACGCCAACGGTACCGTCGTGGTGGATGTAACCGCCGTAGACGTTGCCGCTCGCTCGCTCGAACTTGTGGAGAATCATCTTCTCGCGAATGACGCCGACCGTGTCGTCGATGCGATCCTGTACCGAGCCTGAACCGTAAGCTTCGGACAACACTGCGGCCACGTCCGCACCTGTGCTGCCCACGACGTGCTTCGCGATGTCCGCCGTGAGCGTCACGAACTGATCGCTCTTGGCCGATGGCGCGCTCTCGCACCGCATTTCAATAAGCGCGGCGACCTTCGCGGCGTTGTCGCAGAAGATACCGATGCGACCCTCCGCGGTCTCGTTGCCTTCCCGCTTCGCCTGCATCTTGCTGTTCAGGCTCTTCAGGAAGGCTATGGCCTTGTCCATGTCGCCATCGTTCTGGTCCAGCGCCTGCTTGCAGAGGCCCATCGGCTGATCGGTGCGCTCGCGGAGTTGCTTCACGAGTAGTGGCGTAACGGCTGGCATGACTCTTCTCTCCTGCTCTTGGTCGCACACGGAACGCAGGGCTTCCGCCCTGTGCTACAGACGCCGGCCCCTCCGGGGCGGAAGACACGGCGCCTAACTTGTTGTACTTGCGCCCCGGAGGGTTCGCCGGGCGTCGCACAGGGCGGAAGCCCTGTGCGCCCGAGGCAACGCGGTTGTCTCTTAGACAGCTCCGGCCGGGGCGGGGTTCGTCTCCGGGGCCGGCGTCGCGGGCTTGGGTTGCTGCACACGCGTCTTGATCTGCCCTTGCTGCTCCGGCGGCAGCGCGGCGCGACCTTCGAGGCACGCATCAGCGAGCTTCCCCAGAATCACCTCGATGGAGCGGATGCTGTCATCATTGCCCGGGATCGGGAGATCGACCGGATCCGGGTCGCTGTCCGTGTCGATCAGCGCGATGGTCGTAATCCCCATCCGCTTCGCTTCCTTTACCGCGATGTGTTCCTTGTTCGGCCCCACGATGACCAGCGCGTCGGGCGGCTTGATCATGTCGCGAATGCCCATCAAGTTGCGCCGGATCTTGAGCAGTTCGCGGCTCAAGGTCGAGATCATCTTCTTGGAGTGCGTGAGGATGTCCGCGCTGTCCGGCGCGAGGGCCGGATCGAGCTTGCCGGCGTCGGTCATGAGGGTCGCGATGTGCGAGTTCAGATCGACGCGGTTCGGGTTCTCCCCTTGCGGGAGCCACATCGCCTCGAGTTCCTGAAGTCGCTTGAGCCGATTGCGGATCGTGCGGTAGTTCGTGAGGGTGCCACCAAGCCAGCGTTCGCTGACGAAGGGCATCCCGCAGCGGCCCGCTTCCTTCTGGACGATTTCTTTGGCCTGCCGCTTGGTGCCGACGAACATCACCAGACCGCCTCGCCCGACCACCTGCGTGAGGTAGCGGATCGCGCGCAGAAGACCGCGGACGGTTTCGCGCAGGTCGATGATGTGAATGAGATTCCGTTTGCCGTAGATGTACGGCCGCATCTTCGGGTTCCACTTACTGGCGCGGTGGCCGTAATGGACGCCCGCTTCGAGAAGCACTTTCACGTCTACGAGAGCCACGGGAACTCCTTCGAGGACTCGGCACCAATCACGCGCAGTTTTGGCATGACGAGCACATCCCCCAACCGAGGAAAGAATCGCCCCCAACACGGTTTCTGGGGCGGATAGTGGGTACAAACGCGCGCGAAATCACGGGCGTAAGCAACCCGGAAGCTAGTAGTATAAACCTCCACGGAATATCGTCCAATCTACTCCGACCGATTCTTCGCACCGATGTCAGCGGAACACAAACTGCCGCGACTTATCCCCGTTCTCGACGTGATGAACGGCCAGGTGGTGCGCGCCGTGGGAGGAAGGAGAGACGAGTACCGGCCCGTTGTGAGCCAACTCACGATGTCGTCGCACCCGGTGAACGTGGCCCTCGCGCTACTCGAACGAACCGGCGCGAACGAGTTGTACGTTGCGGACCTCGACGCGATTCGCGGCGGAACGGACCTCTCGCCCCACGTCTCGCGACTGTTTCACGAATTCCGGACGTCTCCGGTGTTGTTTTGGTTGGACATCGGCATCAACTCGCGTCGCCCGGCTTCCCTCCTGTCGAAGTTCCCGTGTGTGCGACTGGTAGTGGGAATAGAAACAGGGGCTTCTCTGTTGGATTTGGTCAATGCACTCGCCGTTGCCGGCTCGCAGCCGGTCGCGGTGTCACTCGACTTGAAGAACGGCAAGTTGCTCGGCAAGTGGGAAGGCTGGGGCGCAACGCACGATCAAGACGCAATCGGGGTCGTGCGAACCGCGATCAGTGGAGGCGCGAAATCGCTCATCGTGCTCGACCTGGCGCGCGTTGGCACGGGAACCGGCACCGGCACGGAACCGCTGCTTCGCGCGATCCGCGCGGAGTTCCCCGGCGTGGATCTGATCGCGGGCGGCGGCGTGCAAACGTGGGAAGACGTGGACCGACTCGACGAAGCCGGCGCGACGGGGGTACTCGTCGCCTCAGCGCTACACGATGGAACACTAAAGGTGCCTCGCCAATGACCCCTGTTGAGCCGCTTGCGGCTTCGCCCGTGCGAAGCCGCAAGCAGCGAAATACATTACGAAGACGCCAACTTCGTCAGCGCCTCGTCGGTAAGTCTGTAGACGCTCCATTCGTCCATCGGCCTCGCGCCAAGCGACTTGTAGAACGCAATTGCAGGCTCGTTCCAATTCAGCACGGACCACTCGACGCGAGCGCAGTCGCGTTCCACGGCCAGTTTCGCGAGCGTCGCGAGCAGCGCCTTGCCATGCCCTTTCCCGCGCGATTCGGGGAACACGACCAGGTCTTCGAGGTAGATGCCGGGCTTCGCGCGGAACGTCGAATAGTTGTGGAAGAATAGCGCGAAGCCAACCACCGTGCCCGCTTCCTCCGCGAGTAGCACCTCCGCGTATCGCGTCGCCCCAAACAGATGCTCATGCAGGTCGGCTTCGCTCAACACGACTGCGTGTGCGAGTTTCTCGTAATCCGCGAGCGCGCGGATAAGGTTCACGATAACGGGCACATCGGCGGAGGTCGCGGGGCGGATCATTCGTCACTTCCTCTGGGTCAGATATTCCAGTAGGTCCGCGGCTTCTTGCGGAGTAAGTCCGCTCATCTGACCGTCGGGCATGAGCGACAACCGCGACGGGCGCACGCTCTCCACGTTGTCGCCTGGGATCAACACCTCTTTGTTTTCGGCATCGCGCAGAACCAGTTGCTTCGCGTCGCGCTTCACGACTATACCGGTGTACGTCTTCTCGTCCTTCGTGCGGACGTTGTACGCGGCGAACCGCGGTTCCACTCGCGCCGATGGGTATACCAAACTGTCGAGCAGTTCGGGCCGCGTGCGTGTGCCGCCGATCTTGGATAGGTCCGGGCCGATCGCGATCCCCTTGTCACCGATCTTGTGACAGTTTGCACACTTCACCTCCTTGTCGAAGAACATCACCTCACCCTTCTTCGCTTCGCCGGTAAGCGCGAGGATTGCCGCGGGTCGCGGGTTCGCGCCGAGCTTGCGGCCCTTCGGGTCAGGCGGCAGGTATCCCTCGAACAGTTCGCGCACCATCGCGGTGCCGTGTTTCGCGAGGCCTACGGGGAGGTCGTTCGCGCTTTTGCTATCGAGTTTCCCGAGCGCGAACGCCCGCGCGAACGGCCACGCGTTCGGGAACGTGACGTAAGCCTGATCTTGCTTCTTCAGATCGGGGATCGCGATCGGCCATTCTTTCGGCGGGGTCGAGAGCGAAGCGATCCACTGCGCTATCACGTCCAACCCCTGCGCGTGCGGGAACTCCGAGCCGAGGTGCGGCATGCGTCCGCGACCGAACTTCGCCATCCGGTAGAACATCACGCTGCGATATGGCTCGCCGGGAGCGAGGATACGCGCGTCCGCGAGGCCGAAGTCGCCTTGCTTCGGCTGCACGTCGAAGATGCCGGTATCCTTCAGCGGCTTCGCGACGTCGAGTTCCAGCACCACCTGACCGCCACCGCCGCCGAACCGGTGGCAGTGCGCGCAGTTGATGTGGAGGTAACTCCGCGCCCGTACATCGAGTGACGCGTCCGCATGGAGCGACGCAAGCGCCGCTTCCCTCTTCACGGAGTCCGCGTCGAACGCCGGTAGTTCCTTGTTGTCGACCGCGACCCGGTGCGCGTAACCCTGTGTCGTCAGCCGAACGAGTTGGTTGGGGGCCGTTGGCCCGCCGAACAGCGGCGTGCGGTTGAGTTGGCGTGTGTTGAACGCGAGGGAATACTCCGACCAGGCGTTGTGACAACTGAGACACTGCGCGCGACTGTGGAACGTCCACACCTGGTCGCGCTTGCCGACTGGCGACCACGCGCTCTTTTCGACTTTGCCACCGGTCGCGACCGTGAACACCTTCTCCGCTCCTTCGGTCGGGACGAGGTCCGCGTCGGACTGATCATCGCGCCACGCGTAGGAGTAGCCACGCCAGTCCTCACCGTCGTGGTGGAGCAACTGCGTCTCGACGCGTGTCTCGACGTTACCCTTCGCGGTGAGGACGTCGAGCGTGAGCGTCTTGATCAACACCGCGTCTTTCGGAAACTGCATCGCAAAGTTATGCCAGTACACCTGACCCGGTAGCGGTCTGGGCTTCTCGAAGAACGAGATTGTCGATAACTCCGGTAGCGCGACGAGGTAGTCCGCGGTGGCGCCGTCCTGCCATTGCCGAGCGTTCGGGTAGAAGGGGATCACGCCCGCAGCCGGCTCGAGCTTCTTCACGTCCGTGAACACGCCGGTATCGCTGAGTCTCGTGGGGAACTTGGTGTTCGGCGGGCCGCCCTCGTTCCGCGCGAGCGTGTAGATCATCCCGTTGTCGTAATCGCAGAAGTAGATTTCCCCCGCGTTGTCTTCGCCAAACGCGGACGGGCGCACGGTCGGCTTCACGACCTCCGGCATCTCCTTGAGTCTGTCGCCATCGAATCGCGCGGCCCAGATGCGCCGAGTTTCCCAGTCGCCAAAGATGTACGACCCGACCAACTCAGGGAACCGCGTTCCGCGGTACACGTACCCGCCGGTCACGCTGGCCGCGATCGTGTGCGGAAGCTCGATCGCCGGCGCGCGGATCGGGGTCGGACCAATTTTCTGTTCGGGCTTCACCGGCTGCCGGCCTTCGACGCTACTCCAACCGTAGTTCCCGCCCTTCTCGATCTTGTGAACCATCTCCCACAGTTCCCACCCGACATCGCCAACCCACAGGTCTCCGGTCTTGCGGTCGAAACTCATGCGCCACGGATTGCGGAACCCGTACGCCCAAATCTCGGCGCGCACGTCCTTCGTGCCCACGAACGGGTTGTCCTTCGGGACCGCGTAGTTCTTGCCCGCGTCCTTCTTGTTCACGTCGATGCGCAACACGGATGCGAGCAGGTCGGAGCAGTCCTGCCCGGTGTTGAGCACGTCCGGCGGGTTCGGTCCGCTCGCGTCGCCGGTGGTGATGTAGAGGAAGCCGTCTGGGCCGAAGTGCATGTCACCGCCGTTGTGTCCGCCGCCTGTGAACGTGAGGACGATCTCTTCCGTCGCGGGGTCAATGCGCGGCGGGTCGGCATCGGTTACCTTGAATCGCGACACGCGTGAACCGTCCGCGAGGCGCTGTTCCTTCTTGTCCTTCGGGGTCATCGTGTAACAGACGTAGCAGTATCGATTCTTCTCGAACTGTGGGTGGAACACGAGACCGTAGAGGTCGCCAAAGCCACCGGAGCCGGGCAGTGTTTCGAGGGACTTCAACTCCTTCTTGCAGTCGAAGAACACGTCCTTCTTGCCGTCCGGCTTGTTCACGAAGGAGTATAGCCCCCCCTCGCGTTCACCGATGAACAGCCGGTCCGTGCCCGGACACCGGACGAGCAACACCGGTTGCGTGACCTTCACCTCCGGGAACGCTCGCACCGACTTGTACTTCGGGGGTGCGTCTGGGCTGCCCGTGACTTTCGACGTGGTCCACGGCTGCCGCTTGTTGGAATCGGTTTTGGCCTTCGGTTGTTCCTTGTCGTCGGCGGCGTGCGTGGGCCAGCCGAACGACAGGACGAGCGCGAACGCGGCGAAGCCGAAGGTCGCGGCGGTGATTCGTGCGAAGACGCGGGTGGACATCGGGAAAGCTCACGCGCGGGTGGTTGATTGAACGGTGCGAGTGTAGTCTACTCGCGGCTGTCGCGTAAAGGTTCCAGTTCTCACAAGGTGCCCCGATGCGTGCTCTCCTCGCGCTTCCATTCGTAGCAATTCTCGCCGTTGCGCTGCCCGCGGACGACAACCTCCCCGCGGGCTTCAAGGAGTTGTACAAGCAGGACTTTGCGAAACCGGAAGCCGCGAACGACTTCGTGTTCAGCGACCCAGCCGTGTGGAAGTACGGCCAGGACAAGGACGGCAGGGGCTACCTCGAACTCGCCTACGACCGCAAGGCCTACAAAAGTCCGTACAATCCGAAGAGCCGCAGTCCCATCCATATCGCGCTGCTTGCGAACAAGACCTTCACCGACTTCGTCCTTGATTGCGAGTTGCAGTCCACCACCGAATCCTACGGTCATCAGAGCATGACCCTGTACTTCGGCTTCACGGAGCCACAGAAGTTCTACTACGTCCACATCGCGCGGGCCGCAGACATGAACGCACACAACGTGTTCATCGTGAACGACGCGCCACGCAAAAACTTCGCGAAGGAAACCACCAAGGGCATCGACTGGAAGAAGGACACGTGGCACAAGGTGCGCATCGTTCGCGATACCGGGAAAGGCACGATTGAAGTGTTCTTCGAAGACCTGACGAAGCCGATGATGAAGGCGGAAAGCAAGACGTTCGGGGCCGGGTACATCGGGTTCGGCTCATTCGATGACACCGGCCGCGTGCGGAAGGTCCGCATCAGCGGCCCGAAAGTCGAAGACAAGAAAGCCGACTTCTTCAAGCCGCTGGGGAAGTGAGGAAGAGCCGCGAATGGTATGCTCCATGGCCCCGCTGTTTGCGTGCTTCCCGGTGTGCATGACGTTCGCGGTGATCTGCTTCATCGCGCTGATTGTCGTGATCTTCGACGTGGCGAACCGCATTCCTGGCGACGACGAACCCGCGACACCGGGCGAGCCACGCATCCCGGGGCAGAAGATGGGGCCGCCGCCGTGGTGGGTATTCCCACTCATGGTGCTGGCGGTCGCCGCTGCCATGCTCGTGTTCGCACATTTCTGGCCGGAGTGATACCGAATGGTGTGAATGAGTAACCCTGCTGGTTTTCGCCCTCTCCCCTTGCGGGAGAGTGACACATGGTTGCTCTTCAACGCGATTCGGAATGAGTGACGATTTCGTAAGTCGTCGCGCTCCGCCCCACTCGGAACCGTACACTATCTGTTCAAACCAATTGAGTGTTTTCGGAGTCGTGATGCCGTTCAAAGCTCTAGGTCTTCATCCCTCTCTTGTCCGCGCCACCACGGAACTAGGCTACAAGGAACCCACCCCAGTACAGGCCAGCGCGATCCCATTCGCTCTGACCGGGCGTGACGTGGTAGCCACCGCGCAAACCGGCACCGGGAAAACGGCAGCGTTCCTCCTGCCCATTTTGCACCGGTTCATCGGACAGCCGCGAGGCGGCACGCGTGCGTTAATCCTCTCACCAACGCGCGAACTCGCCGAGCAAATTAGCGAAGTCTGCCGCGGTTTGGCGAAGCACACTCAGATCCAGAGTGCGCTGGTGGTGGGCGGGCGGCCCATGGGACCGCAAGAGAAGGCGCTGCGCGCGGGCGTGGACATCATCGTCGCGACCCCCGGCCGGCTCCTCGACTTCCTCCAACGCGGCGCCACGAAGTTCGAGCGCGCGACCACGCTCGTCCTCGACGAGGCCGACAGTCTGTTCGACATGGGCTTTCTGCCAGACGTGAAGCGTATCATCGCACGCATGCCCGCGCGCAAGCACACCATGCTCTTCTCCGCGACCATGCCGCCGGTGATCGCGAAACTCGCCAGCGAGGTTCTGCGTGACCCTGCGTCGGTGCAGATCGGTCGGCGCAGTTCTGCCGCGGTGGGCATCACGCAGGCCGCGTACCCCGTGCCCACACACCTCAAGACCGCACTCTTACGGCACCTGCTGCGCGAAACGGAGATGCCGTCGGTGCTGGTGTTCACGCGCACCAAACACCAGGCAAAAAAGCTTGCCCGCGTCGTCGCCGCCGACGGGTTCAAGGTCGCGGAGTTGCACAGCAACCGCACCCCGTCGCAACGCGCCACCGCGATGGAAGGCTTCCGGCGGGGCAACTATCAGGTGATGGTCGCGACGAACATTGCGGCCCGCGGGCTGGACGTGAACCACATCACGCACGTGATCAGTACCGACGTGCCAGACGTGCCGGAGGACTACGTTCACCGGATCGGGCGCACCGGTCGTGCCGGTGCGACCGGCGACGCGTTCATCCTGGTGTCGCGTGATGAAGAGGAATCGCTGGCGCGGATCGAGCGGCAGGTGGGTCAGCGTCTGCCGCGGATTACGCTCCCGGACTTCGACTACACGCTCGCCGCGCCGCCCCCGACACCGAACCAGCAACAGGGTCGCGGGCAAGCGAAGCCGAGCAACAAGCAGCAAGGGCAGCAGAGGGCACAGGGCGGTCCGCCGATAGGTAGACCAGGGAACCGAAGGTAGAAGAGTCGAGTGGCTCGGGCGGGACTTGAACCCGCACGCCCTTCCGGGCACAGGCTTCTAAGACCTGCATGTCTGCCAATTCCATCACCGAGCCGCGCCCACGGACACATTGTAGCAAACGAAGGTTCGTTGACGCGGCGCACGCTAAGCCGCTAGCGGCATCTACTTCTTCCCCCGCGGCTTGTACTCCCGCAAATACCCCGCGATGTGCTGGTGCATGTCCTCGGGCGCGAAGCCATAGTACTGCATCTCCGCTATCGCACGTTGCGAGGTCCACCCGTGGTACTCCATGCGGAAGATCGCGCACATCGTCCCGGTGCGGTGGATGCCCGCGTAGCAATGGACCAGAACCGGATGGTTCTCCTTCTTGTCCACCACCGCGAGGAACTCCTGAACCGCCTGTTCCGCCGGGATTTCGCCGGTTTCGTCCGCGCCCCAGACCCGCGGCACGATGCGCCGATGGTTCACGTTTCGCGCGGCACACAGCACCTCTTCCCATTCGTCGGGCGACTTCGCCCCCGGTTGACGAGCGGCGCGGAGCGTGACCACTGTCTTGATGTTGTAATCGCGCAGGGCGCGTTCCATCCCGGTCGGCGTGAGTTGCCCACTGCGGTACAGCACACCGTCCTCAACCGTGCGGAAGTTTCGCTGGTGAGTGTTAGCGTGGGCCGAGTAAACGAGTGGCGCCGCGACCACCAGCGCGAGCGCCGCGGACGCAAGGACAAACTGCCAACGTGCAGGCATCGGTAACCTCCCAAGCGAATGAGTGGGAAGACTACCACGCGGGGAGAACTCGCGAAAGGCGGATCAGACCGCGAGCGGCTTCTCATTCGGCAGACCTGGCCGCATGCGCCGCCAGGCCGCGCCAGCCAGTCGCGTTAGCACGCTCCCGGGCACCAGCGGCGGCGGTTCCGCAGTCGTTAAATTCGGTCTGAACACCATAAGCAGCAGAAGCGGCAAGTACCACAGCACGTATAGCCCGCCCCGATCCGCGTGCCAGAACTGAATGCCAATCAACACCGCGGCGGATTGCGCGATCAGGTGCGATAGGTTCTTGCGCCCCGGCCAGATGCTCACGCTTCCGAGGAACCCAACGAACAGCACGAACAGCGGAAGCCGGTACGCCCAGTGCGTGCCACTCCAGATGCTCTCCGTGGTTGGTGCGGCCCACGGCTTCCAGCCGGGGAGGTGAAGCGCCGCTACCAGACTCTGACCAGTCGGGCCGTCGATCCACAGTACGAGTGCAGTCACCCCAACGCTCATAGTGCTCGCCAAGACGAACATTAAACCAAACCGCGCCGCCCCGCGCTGACTGAAGAACCCGAACCACAGTGGGAACAGCAGCGCCGGGAACACCGCGCTGCCAGCCGCAAGGCCAAGCAGCCACCCCGCGAGCGTCGGCCGCCGGTAACAGAAGATCGCCCAGACCACGAACGCGGTGGGCCAAACATGGTGGACCTGCCCAATGTTGTACGCGGTGTACGGCACTAACGTGTACAGCGCTGAGGCGGCCACACCTGTGGTGATGTCGCCGAAATGCCGCCAGCCGATCATGAGCAACCCGACAATGACGACCGCGTGGCACACCATCGCCAGACCTCGCTCGGCCCAGAACCGCACGTCGGCAGGTGATGCCTGCCGACCATTGGTACTCTGCGCCTGTTGCATCATGGCGGTCGCGGTGTCCTGAACCTGATCGATGGTCGCGGACCGCTGCCCCACTTGTACCTGATTCGCCTGGTCAGGAGTTGGACGCAAGGCCACTGCGGTGAGCGCAACGAACAACGCTGCCCCGAGCCACGCGAGGCCGGAAGTGTTCAGGTTCGCCTGAAGAGGTGGCCGGCGCACGAGCGCCAGGTCGAGAATCGCGCGCACGAACCAATACAACGAACCAACGAGCAACCACACGTAGCCAAGCCTACGTTCGCGCCGTCCGCGTGCGTCAAGTTCCGCACCCTCCGACCCGCTGACACGCCGACCTGCGTCAAACAGTGCTGCGGCTTCCTGCAAGATCAGGAACCCTGGCACCAGCAAGAACAGCATCAACAGGTCGAGGTTGCGGATCGAGTGCGGGCGCGCGAACTGGAAGAACACCGCAATGGTGAGGAACAACGAGAAATAGAACCAAGTCGCCGCATTCGGCAGATTGAAAGAGAGAAACACAGACGATTCCACGGCAGTGCCCCGACGGTGCAAGAATTGTTTGCGAGTCGCGGTGCGGGCAGCGCGCCGAACAGTTTAGAGATATGCACATCGTGAACCAGTGTCAACTATTCGACACTTACCGCCGCCTTGATCTTATCCGCGAGACCAGCAATTCCACTACATCCGGCACTCCCAGATAGCTCTGGGCCGTAGTATTGCTGTTCCCGATGAATCACAGCACTCAAGGAGGTGGCACGATGCGAATTCTGCTCACCAACGACGACGGCATCTACGCACCTGGGTTGCGCGCGTTGCGCGCCGAGTTGCTCAAGTTGGGAACGGTCACCGTCGTCGCGCCCGCGACCGAGCAGAGCGCCGCGGGTCATTCGGTCACACTTCTCACGCCGCTCCTCGTGAACGAGGTATACGAAGACGACGCGACCACGTTCATTGGCTGGGCAGTCGAAGGGCGTCCGGCCGACTGCGTGAAACTCGCGCTGCTGGAACTGCTGGAAGAACCGCCGGACGTGATCATCAGCGGCATGAACGCGGGAAGCAACGCCGGGATCAACGTGCTGTACTCAGGCACGGTCGCGGCTGCAATCGAGGGCGCGTTCTATCGACACACCGCGATCGCTGTGTCGCTCGAATACGACAAGAAGATTTTCGACTTCCACACGGGCGCCAAGTACGGGCGGCAGGTGATCGAGCAAATACTCGCGCACAACCCGCCCCCGGGGAGCCTATTCAACGTGAACATCCCGGTGCTAGAACTCGGTCCGATTCGCGGGGTGAAGGTACTGCCGCAAAACGTGTCGCCATACACGGAGAAATTCGACCGGCGCGTGAATCCGCGCGGACGCACGTACTTCTGGACCAGTCCCGACTTCACTTGCCCGGACCCCCACCCCGACACTGACGTGACAGCACTCATCGAGAGCTACATCACCGTCACGCCGCTGCAGTTCGATTTGACGAACCACGCTCGAATGGAAGAAATCAAGAAGTGGGAATGGAAAACGGAGTGAGTTCGGGCGCTCACGATCGCGTTCGCCACAACCAACGAGGAACCAGAACCAGCGCGCCGACCAACAGACCCGCCAGCGTGCCGATCGCCATTGCACGGCCGGGCGAGATGGGGGGATGTTCAAGCACCGAACCAACCAGCCAGCCCATCGCCGCACCGACTAAACTGGTGAGCGACAGCACCCCGATCGTAATTTCCGGACTGACCGACTCCGACCGGCCGGACAGCGCGTGCCCCACCCCAAACCCTATCCCCATCGTGATTGCGGTGAGGGCTGTGCTTTCGGTGATGTCGGTCCGCCCGTACCCGTCACTGCCAGTCGTAAGAACGAGCATTGCGAGCACCACGCCGAGCGCGGCACCGACGAGTGCGAACAACACGACCACTCGGTTGCGATCCCCGGCGGTGGGTTCCTTCATTGCTCATCCTCTGGGTGTCCTCAAGCATGACGTCTTGAGGATACTGCCCAATCAAGAAAACGCGAGTCCCACGGTCAGCCGGTTCGTCGTTCCCGGTATCTCCCTGAACATCCCTCAAGGAGACGCCCCGATGCTCTCCGTTCTCGACGACGTTCTCACGTCGCCGCCCGCGATACTCGACGACCCAGCATTGTGGGACTAGCTCTTCGTGAACCGACGGAAGCCGGCCACGTATCCGGTGTGCCGCTACCTGGATGACGAGCTTCGCGTCAGCCTGCACAAGTTCGACCCCTGCGCAAAACACGAAGCGTATCCACACCCATAACCGTGGCCCGGCGTGTTCACACTTGTGGAAGGTTCCTACCGGATGTGGGTCGGGTTCACGCCCGATTTGGAGTCGCGAGAGCTGATAATCGTGACGGAAACCGTGCTGACGGCGGGCAGCCGTTACGAGACCACCGAACCGCGAACGTGGCACTCCTGCAAGAGTGATTGTGAACGGACTGCCGTGGAAGGAGCAGGCACACGTCCGCGCTCCTACCACGACGGACAAGGATTTGGACAAGATGTCGCCGGACGAACTCGCGGCACACCTCGCGAAGTTCAAGTCGTTGCTGAATTAGATTCACGTGCTACACCACGCGAATCTTCCCAGTCCCGACGCCGGTGATCTTCCCAACGATCTCGCTTGCGAGCGTGCCGGCCTCTGCCAGCGCCTTGACAACCTCGTCGGCAATGGCATCCGGAACCGCGGCAAGCAGCCCGCCAGAGGTCTGCGCGTCGCACAGCAGCAGTTGCTCCCATTCGGGAGAGTCGGGCGCGAACTCGACCCAGTCGGTCAAGAACTTCCGGTTCGCACGCGTGCCGCCCGGCGCTATTCCCGCTTTCACATACTCAATCGCGGCAGCGAGAATCGGTACGGCCGCGAAGTACACATCCGCGGTCACGCCGCTCGCGGCGGTGATGTTCCGTAGGTGACCGAGCAGCCCAAAACCGGTCACGTCCGTCAGCGCATGGACTTCGTACCGCGTGAGCACTTCGGCCGCGGCGCGGTTCAGCGTTGTCATCACGCGAATCGCTTCGCTGATCGCAGATGTTGTGTCTTGATCGTTCTTTGCGGCGGTCGAGATGATGCCGAGGCCCAGCGGTTTCGTGAGGATCAGCACGTCGCCCGGCTTCGCGCCCGCGTTACTCAACACGTGTTCCGGGTGAACGGTGCCCACGACCGCGAGTCCGAAGATCGGCTCTTCGCTCTTGATGGTGTGACCGCCGACGATGGCGATGCCAGCTTCGCTTGCAATCTCCGACGCGCCCGCGAGGATTTCGCCCAGCACGGTAGCCGGGAGCGTATCGGGGAAACCGACGATGCTCAGCGCCATGAGCGGTTTGCCGCCCATCGCGTACACATCAGAGAGCGCGTTCGCGGCAGCAACGCGCCCGAAGTCGCGCGGGACGTCCACAATCGGCGTGAAGAAATCGGTGGTGTACACCAACGCGAGGTCGTCCGACATCCGGTACACGGCCGCGTCGTCAGCGGTGGAACTGCCGATGAGCACGTTCGGGTCGGTGATAGTTGGAAGCAGTCCCAACAGCGGAAGGAGAAAGCCGGGCGGGTGTTTGGCGGCACACCCGGCGCGCTTCGCGAGCTTCGTCAGGCGCAGTGGTTCGGAGGTGTTCACGGGAAAGGCTCGAAGAGGTAGCTCTCTTGACGAGCCGGAAGCGTGAGCGACGGATTCGCTGGTCCGTCGCTCACGCTTCCGGCTCGTCATACCCGCACATCAATCCAGCGGGCGCGGGTAACGCCCGCCGCGGTCGTCGCGGTCACGGTCGCCACGCGGACCACCGCGACCGCGGTCGTCTCGCGGCGGGATGCGCCCGGCCGCCATCTTCGGCAGCGGCGCGGGCGGGAGCAATCGCACTTCGTTCCCGTTGTGGTCGAAACATCGCACCGTCATCAGGTCCGGCGACACGCCCGCCTGCCCGGTGATCTGCACTTCGAGTTTGCCGCGTTCCTCCAGCGCTGCGATCTCTTTGCGGCGCTTGTTCAACAGGTAGTTCGCGGCGTCAGCGTGAACACTCACCTGCACCAACTGAACCGCAGGCGCGCGGTGCGCGGCCAGATGCAACAATCGCATCACCTCGATCGCGAGGCTCTCGCTCGTCTTCACGAACCCGTTCGCGCGGCAGTGCGAGCAGTCCGCGAAGATGCTCCGCTTCAGGCTCGGCCTGATGCGTTGCCGTGTCATCTCGATGAGGCCGAACTGCGAGATGCGAAGTATCTTCGTCCGGGCACGGTCACGTCTGAGCGCGTCGCGGAACGCGTCCTCCACCTTGCGCCGGTGAGACTCGCTCCGCATGTCGATGAAGTCGTTCACGATCACGCCGCCGAGGTCGCGGAGCCGGAGTTGGCGCGCGATCTCTTTCGCGGCGTGCATGTTCATCTGGAACGCGGTCTCCTCCGCGTTGTTGTCCGCCCGGAAGTTACCGCTGTTAACATCGATAGCAACCAGCGCCTCCGTTTGCTCGATCACCAGCGACCCGCCCAGCGGCATCTCGATCCGCTTCTGGTGGATCTTCGCGATCTCTTCCTCGATCGCGTACCGGTGGAACAGCGGTTCCGTGTGGTCAAAGTGCTTGATGCGGTTCGCGAACTTCGGCATCACGATTTGCAGAAACTCGCTCGCGTGCGAGAAAGCGGTCGGTTCGTCCACCCAAATCGTGTCGATGTCGTTGGTGAAAATGTCGCGTATGGTCCGCGTGATCATGTCCGATTCGCGGTAGATCTCCACCGGACCCTGAACGCGTTTGAGGCGCTTCACCACGACCTGCCACAGTCGCAGCAGGTACGCGAGGTCGTTCTGCAGTTCCTTCGCGTCGCGATCGACGGCCGCGGTGCGGACGATGAACCCAACGCCCTTGGGCGGCGCCAGCGTGGTCATGATCTCGCGCAACCGGCGGCGCGCGTCGTGATCCTCAATCTTGCGCGACACGCCGACGCGGTTCAGGCTCGGCATCAGCACGAGGTAGCGTCCCGCGATGCTGACGTAGGTGCTCAGCGTCGGCCCCTTCGTGCCCACCGCTTCCTTGATGACTTGTACGATGACCTCCTGCCCGCGCTTGAAGATCTCCTGAATCGGCGGCTTCGGCATGCCTCGCTCACGCCCACCCTTCGGCCCACCGGGTCCACCCTTGAACCCGCCCGCGCCACGCGGTCCACGATCGTCGCGCCCGCGAGGCGGACCACCACGCCCACGATCGTTGTCGCGCCCACGTGGCGGACCACCACGCCCACGATCACGATCACGATCCCCCCCACGCCCGCCACGCCCACGATCGCGGTCGTTGTCGCGCCCGCGTGGCGGGCCGGAATCGAAATCGTCGTTGAACCCACGCCCGGTGACTTCGGCTTGTGCTGGGCCTTCGGCGTCGTGCGCGATATCACGCGCCTCGGCTTCAGCCGCTTCCGCCGGCTCAGGGTCTTCGCTGAACCGCTCGAGTGGTTCCGCGGACTCCTCGTCTTCGCTCTCGTCGCTTGCCTCGCCCCGCGGCGCATTGGCGAAGCGGTCGTTGGGCGCGTCTGGGTCAAAGTCGTCGCCGCCCCCACCATCGAAGAACGGCTTGATCTCCGGTTCATCGTCGTCCGCAGAGGTGCGGCGTTCGGCCCCGCCCATGTACTTCGGCTTGTCGTCCGGTCCTTCGCTGTCGTCGCCTTCGCCTTCCTGCTTCTTCGGCTTGCGGCCACGCGGCTTAGGCTTGCCCTCCGCGGCGGGTTCCTCACCTGCCGGTTCGTCGGCCTTAGACTTCGTCTTGCGGGTCCGTGGCTTCTTCGCTTCCGGTTCGCTCGGCGCGACTGGGTCGCCGGCTTCGAGCGCGTCAATCGCCTCACTCTCGGCCGGTCCCCCCGCGGACGGAAGCCCTGACACCGAGTCCGTGATCCCGGCCCCGAACTCGTCGTCCTCGACCGGCGCCGGCGGCTGAATGACCGGCTTGTGAATCGCGATTCGAGGCGGCGCGATCTGCGCGGGTTGCGGTGCGGGCGACGCGGCACGCCTGGGTGGCGGCAGTGGAACGTCGTCGAGACCGGTGCCGAAGCCGTCCTCTTCCACTTCAACGGCGAGTGATTCCCCCTCGACCACCTCGGCTTCAACCTCGATCACGTCACCGGCTTCGCTTTCGTCGGGCGCAGCCTCGGCGATCGGAACCTCGTCGATCCCGGACGCGAATTCCGGTTCCTCGATGAACTCGTCGCGCGGCGCGGCAGTCGCCGGTTCGAGCCACGAGGTCATTTCTCGCGGCGGCTTCGGCCCGCGATTACGACCGCCACGGTCGTCGCGCCCGCGCCCACCTGGGGCCGGACCGCGTCCAGCTGAGGCACCGCCCCCCCCACCGTACTCGCGATCCAACTCCGCTTCATACTCAGCGAGATCGGCCTTCGACATCAGGTGCTTGTAGTACGCGGGGTCCACGTCGGAGACGTGCAGGAACCCGTTTCGACCGATGCCGAAGTCCACAAACGCCGCCTGAATGCTCGGTTCGATGTTGACGATGCGGCCTTTGTAGATGTTCCCGACGTAGCTCTCTTGACTCGCGCGTTCGACGTACAGTTCTTCCAGAACACCATCCTCAACGATGGCAATCCGGCACTCCTCCTGTTGAAGGACGTTGATCAACATTTCTTTCTTCATCGCGGCTCTCATGTCTCGTGTGGTGTTCGTTATTCGACGACCGGGCCATTGGGCGACGCGCCCCACCCGGTCTCGATAGGTTGTTGGTTCGATTCTTCGTCCAGCCGCGCGCTGAGCGCAGCCACTTCCGCACCGGACAGCGGGATGCTGTCGGCGTGACCATCCGGAGGAGCATCTCCGGGGTCGGTTCCGGTGTACTCGTCGCGAATCTCGACGACGGTTCGTTCCAGAACCGCGCCGGTGTCGATCAGGTCTTCGATGTAAAGGAGCTTTAGCAGCTCGTCGGCGCGCGCCGAGCCGGTTTGTGTGACCCACAGGTCGAGTCGGAGGATAGGCAGACCTACCCCGCTGGCCCCCCTCCCTGAAGGGAAGGGGGAGGAAGAGTTGGACGGCGCGTCGATCGCGAGCGGCGCACCAGTGCTGAACTCCCCCTTCCCTTCAGGGAGGGGGGCCAGCGGGGTAGGTTGTCTTTCGACGCTCACGCACCGAAAATACGGCCGGATATTCAGTCGCTTCGGGCTGGGCTTCAGTCGCTCGACCCACACCTTCGGTTCGGCCATGAGCGCGGTCGCGGCGGCTTCAACTTCGGTCACGCGATCCACCGGTAGCGGCATCTCGTACACGACGCGACGCGGCGTTGCGGTCGCCTTCATCGGGACCGGTTTCACGCTTGTGAACTTGAGACCCGTCGGCGCCTGTGCGTTGAGACAAGCGAGGAGTTCGTCGGAGTCGCGCGGTTCGGTGAGTTCGAGTTCGACGACCTCGTCGCACCCGACGACGCCGAGCGAGAGCGAGAGAGCGAATACCCAGCGCGGGGTGGGGTGGAATCCGGCGGTGGATTTGAACGGCACGGCAGCCCGACGGAGCATCCGCTCGGAACACCGCATCAGGTCGTGGTGGCTCACGAGTCGGAGCGTGCCCGACTTGACGAACCGGAAACGGAACTTGTCACCGAGCATCGCGTCCGGCTTTACAGAAGTTGCAAGTTGCAAGTTGCAAGTTGCGAGTTAAAGACAAAGCCCGTGGTGTCTCGTCTTTAACTCGCAACTCGCAACTCGCAACTCGCAACTTCTGCAAATGCCCCTCCACGCCCCCCGGCGGGTGCCAAAGTGGAGTCGATGGAACGGTCCGGTCACGGCGGTTTGGGTGCCCCGCGGTTCGACCGGCAAACCCGTCCTCAATCGACCGCCTCCGAGGGGAGAATTTTGCGTAAGTGGTCGCGTAAGTAACTACTGACCTGACTGGCGGTTTCCATGCTCAGAGCGTTCCGGGCGACCTCTTCCGCCTCGGCAACTCTCAACTCACGGATCACCCGCTTAATTTCGGGGATCTTGCGAGGGGTCGCGCTCAACTGGCGCAACCCAAGCCCCACCAGCAGTGGGATGTAGAGCGGTTCCCCGCTCATCTCCCCACACACGTTCACCTCAAACGGACGGCGCCCATGTTCCTGACGCCGCCCCTGCTCCTTTTGGGCCGCCTGCACAACCGTGTGGATCAGCCGAAGTACGGCTGGGTCCGTTGGGTTATACAAGTTGGCTACGTGTTCGTTGTTGCGATCCGCCGCGAGTGTGTACTGGATCAGGTCGTTCGTCCCGATAGAGAAGAAATCGACCTCACGAGCGAGGACGTCCGCCATCAACGCGGCAGACGGCACTTCGATCATTGTACCGACCGCCACCTCGCGTTTGAAGGGGATTCCCGCATACTCCAAATCCTCCTTTACTTCGTTCAGCAGCGTCTTGCACTGGCGCAGTTCTTCAATGTTGCTAATCATGGGGAACATGACACGCAAATCGCCGTGTTGCGCGGCCCGCAAAATCGCCCGGAGTTGTGTCTTGAACAGATCGAGGTTGCGCAGGCACAGCCGGACGCTACGCAAGCCGAGAAACGGGTTCTTCTCGCCCGAGACGGCCCCCGAAACGCTGGAAAACTTGTCGGCACCGAGGTCGAGCGTGCGGATCACAACGGGCCGATCCGGCCCCAGCGTGGTCAGCACCGACGAATACGCAGCGTAGTGTTCTTCTTCCGTTGGGTGTGACGACTTGTTGAGGTAAAGGAACTCCGTGCGATACAGCCCGACCCCTTCGGCGCCACGGTCCAGACAATGCGCCGCCTCCTGCGAAAGTTCGATGTTGCCGAACAACCGGATCGGAACCGGAACGTCGTCGCGCGTAACAGACGGCTTGTCGCGGAGATGTTCGTAGCGGTCCGGGCGGGCTAGCAACCGGGCGCGTTTCTCCTCGTAGCGGGCGAGCGTGGCCTCGTCCGGGTCGATGATGAGCACGCCCTCGCCACCGTCCACGATGACGGTGTCACCGCCTGACACGTCGGAGAGGAACCGGCCGATGCCGACAACGGCGGGGATCTCCAGCGCGCCGGCAAGGATCGCGGTGTGGCTGGTCGGGCCGCCGCTCTCAGTCACGAATGCGCGCACATTGCGCGGGCCAAAGTCGGCCGTGTCCGACGGCATCAAGTCGTTGGCGAGAACCACGACCGACTCGGTCAAGTTGCTACACGGATTGGTCGGGTGCCCCAGCAACGCGGCGAGAAGCTGCCGCTCCACGTCGATGAACTCGGTCACGCGGCGGCGCGCTTCCGCGGCCACGTGGTCGCCGAGGCGCTGACCGGAGTCCTCCAACCGCTTCACGAAGTCGCGGATGACGCGACTGACCGCATACTCGGCGGAGAAATTCTCCGCGCGGATTCGGGCCTCGATCTGCATACGAACGACGCGATCCTCAAGCATTGATTGCTGTGCGGCGTAGATGTTGCCCAGAGCCGGCCCGAGACGGACAGTTATCCGCTCGCGGTCGTTGCGTGCTGCCGCGGCAGTCTCATCCAGTGCGCGACCCAGGCGGACGATTTCGGTATCCACCTGCTCCGGCGGAACGGTGCGACGTGAGATCAGCACGCCTTCGGTGTCCAGCACGAGGGCCGGACCAATGGCGATGCCGGGGGATACTGCGGTGCCTTGCCTGTATTCCATGCGCGGGCACGTCCGGGTGCCCATAGTTGAGGAAGGGGAAACGACCAGGTCGGGCGAACCGGTCGTGGGGATCAATCGCAACTCATCAGATGGTGTAGTCTTCGCCACCGGGCGAAGCCAGAACGCTTGCGAGTGGGTCCACGGCCTTCAGTGCGTCTGGGCCATCAACTTCGAGAACCACTTCCGAATCGGGCAACGCGATCAGCATGATCAGATCGGTGAGGCTGGTGCCATCGGCCCTCGTGTCACCGTTCCAGACGGTCACAGCGCAGACGTATTGCCTCGCGAGTTTCGAGAACCGGTCGGCAACGCGGAAATGCAAACCGTTCGGGTTCACGATCCGAACAACCCGTCGTTGCGGACCCGTTCCGGCCATCGCGGTCTCCAAAACGGGGGACGGTTCGGTGTCAGACGGCGCAAGCGGACGGGAGCCTTGCGGGAGAAACTCCCGCGACCCTGACCCGTTTCCACTTACCTTGCCGGTCATCACCACGCCTCGACTCGGTTTATACTTTCTGCTTCACCCCTTCCAAACAGCCTTTCACCACCCTGGTGCGGCGTTCTCCAACAGCGCCCAGATTTCCTCGCGTGTCTGGCACGCCCGCAACTGACGCACGAAGTCGTCGTTCCGCATGGTGCGAACGACCGATTCGAGCGCGCGGAGGTGGTCCCCGGGGCGGTCCTGCGGCGACACGAGCAGGATAAACACGTACACCTGTTCGCCGTCGAGACTGTCGAACGGCAACCCATCGCGGGAGAGCGCGAGAGTGCCGATAAGTCGGTCCGCGGCCTGGTGCCGCGAGTGAGGAATCGCAATGTGCCGACCGATGCCAGTGGTTCCGAGTTCCTCGCGGCGGAGCACGGCCCGCACAATCTCGTCTACATCAGTTGCGCGAACGTGGCCAGACGCGTGCAGCGTCCCGACCATCTCCCTCACGACCTGTTCTTTCACGGTCCGAACGGTCGTAGGGTCGCGTGATGCGCCCGGGACGGCCGGTGGTGCGGTCGCGGTCAGTGATGGTATGATCGCGTCACGGACGATGAAGTTACACAGGCGCATGTAGAACTCTCTCCTCTCCTCGTTGTCAACTCGATCCTGTCTCGCGTCTGTTACTTGGCGCCATTCCCGCTGTAGTCCGCGTCGCGGCGGTGATCTTGAATCTTCTCTTTGTGGTGAGTGATCTGCTGCTTTACGTGGGCCGCAGCCTTGTTGAACGCGACCAGCACATCCTCGTCCTCGTCGGTCCCGACGAATTCGTGTTTGTGTTCGGCGGTCGCCAGGATTTCAACTTTCAGCTTATTGTTATGGTCCCGGTGAAGATCCACCGTCACCGCTATCATCGTGAGTCGGTTGAAGAAGTGGAGCAACTTCTCGCCCTTCTCCCTGAGTTGTTGCTGAACTTCGTCCGACAAGTGCCCGTGTCGGGCGGAAACTGTTAACTGCACGAGATACCTCACTCTGAACGGGGCCGCACCGCGGGCGATACCGGCGGTATTGGAGACCACTCGCAGGGAATCTGACACCCCCGAACGTCCCGACTAAAACGATTGTAGTCTATTCGCGAAAAAAGGTCCAAGTTCCAGGTTGAGGACAGCACCGAGTTTGGTTCCAACCTGAACCTCGGGATGTTGGAACTCCGGGTCGACTCGTTTCCGATTCGCACACGCGACCGTTGGGATTCGAGCAACCCATCGGTCCGTTGAAAGCAAATACTCACTCAACGGTTCTACCGTCGTTCCCTTCGCCGAGTTCGAGAAGCACCTCGCGTTTTCAGGCGACGAACGACCCAACCCGGGCCACTCGGCCGACTCACTGCGGCGACTCGGCAAGCAGGAACAACACCGAGAGGACCGCGCCCAAACCGGGAAGACACCGCCGTTCCGACATCTGTTGACCTGGTTCCGAGATCCCTGACGATTGTATCCCGGCTCACAGCACCGGGACCACCGGCAACTCGACTGGTTCCCCAACCGGTTCTACCTGCCCAGTTTCTCAGAGATAAAGGGGTCGACACCCTGTGGGCTTGAACACGATGGAACGAGTGAGCCGATAGTGACACGTGTATGGCCACGCCAGTCGGTAGCTGCGCGCCATCTACGTTCCAAGGGGTCCGCCATGCGTCTGCTTCGCACGTTTCGTTCGCCCGTGATCGCAGTATTCGCCCTCCTGGTGGGGAGTGCATCTAGCGCGCGTGCACAGTTCGCCACGAGTGACCCAGTTCAGCGAGGGTCGCCAACCAGTCTGCCTGCGGCCGATGGGCCACCGCCCGCGAACATGACGAAGCTCTACGAGCCGGCTTTCACCACTACGCGCCCGGTGAGGTACGCCCGCTTCGACGGGAACAATTACAAGAATGGCAACGACGACGGCGGCGAGAATGGCAACGGCGAGAAGGAGCCGAAACACATCCGCGACAATGCCTTCCTGGTTGAAGAGGCATTCAACCAGGAACAGGGCCAGGCGCAGCACATCTTGAACTGGGTCAACTTGTGGGACCGGACGCCACAGGGCCGGACCCGCGACTTCACTTGGAACTACACGCTGGAACTGCCCCTCGGCAGCCAGGCGCACCAGTTCTCATTCACGCCCCAGGTCCTGAGCGCTTTCGAAAAGCCGAGGGGAGATTCCGCCACGCAACCGGGGGGTATCGGAGACACATTCCTCAGCTATCGCTACCAGTTACTCGCGGACGACGACTTTCTGTGGTGCGCCCCGCGCCTCACTTTGATCATTCCGACCGGTGACGAGCGATTCGGCCTCGGAACGGGCGAGTTGGGCTATCAGTTCAACCTGCCGATCAGCCGGTACGGGGATCGTTTCGACTACCACTTCAACGCGGGATTCACTTACACCCCGAATGTGTCTGCCTTTTTGACGCCGGACATCGTTCCCGGCGGTAACCTCCCCGCGATCGCCAGGCGCTCGCCCCGCCACGACCTTCACGGCTACAACCTTGGAGCCAGCGTCTTCTGGAAGCCGAAGACCAACCTCAACTTTTTCGTCGAAGGCCTGGCACTCTGGAATCAGGAGATTGACGACCGGGGGTTTCGTGGCCACACCACGCAGGTCTTCGTCAACCCCGGCGTGCGCTACGCGGTCTGCCAATTCGAGGAGGTGGAGTGGATCATCGGCGTGTCGGCTCCAGTCGGCCTCACCAAGAACACGCCCGACATTGGCCTCTTCGTCTACATGTCGGTCGAACACGCGTTCCGCAAGATCGGGAAGACCGGGAGAGAGTAGCCGCTTGGCGTGTGCCCACTACTTTGAAGCCACCATGATCGAACGTGAGTTCGGAGTGCCCTTCCCTGGCGTCATTCTCGATCAGGAGAAGTGGACCCAGACCGCGCTGAAGGCGATGCCCGACGGGCATCTGAAATGGCACGAGTTGTTTGCCCGCGACGCTCCGGTCATCCTCGACCTCGGGTGCGGGAACGGGCGCTACCTGATTGGCTCCGCTCTCGCGCGCCCGGACCACGACCACCTCGGCATCGACATTCTGCCCGTCGTGATCCGCTATGCCCGCAAACGCGGGAACCAGCGCGGATTCGCGAACCTGCGATTCGCGGTCCTCGGTGGCCGCGAACTTCTGGCGAATCACATCACACCGCATTCGGTCGCGGAGATACACTGTTATCACCCGCAGCCGTATTACGACGCCGTGAAGGTTCACTTACGTCTCATCACGCCTGCGTTCCTGGCAACGGTTCACCGCGCGCTGAAACCCGGCGGACTGTTCGTTATCCAGACAGACAACCCCGGTTACTGGAAGTACATTCGGGCCGTCGTGCCTGTGTTCTTCGACTTCCACGAACTGAGAGGAAAGTGGCCGGATTCACCGAGAGGCCGGACGCGGCGCGAGATCATCGCTACGCAAAAGAAGTTGCCGGTGTTTCGCGCCGAAGCCACAGCGAGGCCAGACCTGAGTGAGGTCGACGCCGTGGCTCTGACCGAATCGCTCCCGCCACCGACGTTCGACGCGGACCGACGTTTGCGCGACCTGGACCGGCTGGGATGATACTGCAATTGTCTTGAGCCGCTTGCGGCTTAGCGGGAACGCCCGCTAAGCCGCAAGCGGCTCAAGACTCCAGAACGAGAACCTCTCGGATACCGCCCCGTGATCAACCTGACGGACATCCCGCAACTAGCACGAAGCGCGGGGCGTCTAGCCGAGATCACGCGCGTGCTCGCGAGGTATGGGCTGGCTGACGTGCTTGCACGCCTCGATAACCGCTTCGTGCGGCGGTGGACGGCGGACACCAAAGTCGGGCGCATTTCGTCACACTCGCGCGAAGCCCGCATCAGGCTCGTACTCACCGAACTCGGAACCACCTTCATCAAGTTCGGACAGGTGCTCAGCACACGACGTGACCTCATCGGTCCTGCTCTCGGTGACGAGTTGGCGCAACTTCAGTCGCACGTGCCGAGCGACCTGTTCGCGGTAACTCGCGCAACGGTGGAGACAGAATTAGGGAAGCCGCTCGAGGAACTGTTCGCTTCGTTTGAGCCGGAACCACTGGCATCCGCGAGCATCGGACAGGTTCACAAAGCCACGCTCCACAATGGGCGCAAAGTGGCCGTGAAGGTACAACACCCCGACATCCCGCAGAAGGTCACGGACGATCTTGCCATCCTCGCGGAACTCGCCGCACTTGCGGAGGAGCACCTGTCGGATTTCCGTGTCTACCGGCCGGTCGCGGTCGTGGCCGAGTTCGAGCGCGTGCTGCTGCGCGAACTCGACTTCCGGCGCGAACTGCGTCACTTACAACTGTTCCGGCAGGCATTCGCGAACGACCCGGGCGTGCGGTTCCCCGAACCATACCCGGCGTTGTCGAGCGAACGCGTCCTGACGATGGAATTCTTCGACGGCATCCCATTCAGCAGCCCTGACGTGATCAAGGCCGCCGGAGGAAATTTCGGCGACCTCGCGCGGCGCGGCGCGAAAGCGTTCCTCGACATGATCTTCCGCGACGGCTTGTTCCACGCGGACCCACACCCCGGCAACATGTTCTTCCTGCCGCCGACTGAGGCGTGCCCGGCCGGCGCGATCGGTCTACTCGATGTCGGGATGGTGGGCCGCATCGACGACCGGATGCGTGCGCGGATCGACGCAGGCGTCGGCGCGGTACTCCACAAAGACGCCGCGAACGTGACGGAACTCATCGTGCAGGTCGGCGAGGTACCATCACAGTTCGACCCTGCGGCGCTTGAGAGCGAGGTGGCCGAACAGCTTTCGTTCTACCACGGGATGCCGCTGGAACAGTTCCAACTCGGCACCGCGCTGGACGAACTGATGGACGCGATCCGGCGCTACCACATCATGCTACCGCCGCCGTTTGCGCTGCTCTTGCGAGTACTTGTGATGCTCGAAGGCACAGGCCGGATGCTCGCTCCGGATTTCAACTTGGTGGAACTGCTCGAACCGTACAAGAATGCCGGGATGCTGAGGAGGCTATCCCCACGAAACGCGCTACGCCGGTTGATGGGCACCGTAAGCGACTGGGACGAACTGGTCCGCACGTTCCCGCGACAGGTTCGCAGTGTGATGCGGATGTTCCATCGCCGCGAACTCGGTGTGGAACTGAGTCACCGGCACCTGGAACCGTCGGTGAACCGGCTGGTATTCGGGTTGATGGTGAGTTCGTTGTTTGTCGGTTCGGCTCTGATGTGGGCAGCGAAGGCAGCGCCGTTGGTGTACGACGTGTCTGCGTTCGGCGTGCTCGGATGTTTCACGAGCGCGCTGTTGGGCTACCGCCTGTTCCGCGCGATCCAGCACTCTGGAAAACTCGAAGAGCGAGACAGGAAGGAATGATTGCAGAACTCGATTCACGTCGGCCCCGGAGGAGCCTTGTTTTTGGTGTGCCTAACTGACGCTCAACGTGATGTCACTCACTCTGGTTTTGGCTTCTGGGTGGCAATAAGACTCGGCTTTGCAGCCGGTGGCGGTGGTTTCGGTGCGGGATGCTTTGAAACTGCAGTTGGTGTGGATGCCGCGGGCTTCTCCCCTGCCTCCTCAGACGCGGTAATGCCGTTCGCGGACAGCCACGCGCGGGCCAGCGCAAGAGTCAAACCGTGGGGTCCGTCCCCGTCGGCCGCGACGGTTTGGCCGTTCGCGGTCAGCGTACCAGTCCAACTGGCATCGGCTTCGCGAGTCAACGCGTACTGAGCTCCTTCGGGGAGTAGCTTGAACGCTTCCCCTTTCTTCGGCACGGTAGCAGCGGCCTGGCGCTGCTCGTCGTTGAGTTTCGCAACGCAGACCTCGCAGCGGGTCTTCTGGAACTTCGCCAACCGCTGCGCGCGATACCGGTCCACAGCGTAATGCTGGAACTCGCGTAGGCATCCGCAGGCGCGAGCAACCATCGGCCGCGCAACGACTTCACCCGTCGGCACTCCCATCTGTCCACCTCCGAGCGCTTGGCAGGCGCAATGCCATCATACAACACACCCGCTGTTCGTCCGTAAGAGGAGTGGAACGAGCACAGTTCGGTACGTGTCTCAAACTGCGAATGATTCACTCGATCTGCCGGCGGTGGTCGGTCATTTGTGCCTTTTGGGTAGGTACCGCTTGAGGAGAGGCACCTACCCAGAAGGCATCCATGCGATTTCGGCTTTCGCACGCGAAAGCAGGTTCGCGCGCTCATCCGTGCGCTTGCGGAACCACCCCGACACGAGCAGCACGCTATCCACCGCCACGTCCGACAGCACGGCGGGAACTGGGTGATCCGCGAACGTCGCCGCAAGCAACGACATCACCGCCGCGGCCGAATCCGCTGTCGGCAGGAACACCACAGCTTGCACTTGGCCGTGGTGAATCAGATACCAGCGCGTCTGACCGTCGGCGCCCGCGAGTGGGTACACGAACGAGTTGCGGTCGCGCGCCGTTCGAAGGAGGCTGAGGCGGTCGTCGAGCCACTGCATCGCCTGGAGTTTGTCGCGAATTGAAGCCGCCCGCTCAAACTCGAACGCCGACGCGGCCGTTTCCATCTGCCCTTGGAGCGCCCGCAAGACCGATTTGTTGCGGCCGTCGAGAAACGCCTTCGCGCCGCGCACACCGGAGGAATAGGCGGTTCGCGTGCAGGCGCTCACGCACGGCCCGCTACACGTTCCCAATTCAAACCGGAGACACTTCGCCCCACGATCCGAGTCGAACAACTCGCCCTGCTCCGCGAACGACAGGGAGACCGACTGCGGGCAGTCGCGGAGCTTGAACCAGTGGTTCAGTCGGCGTGCCGCGTCGTCGGACTTATCCCACCTCACGAAAGGACCATAGGCACCGAGTTCCTTGCCGGTCGGCCTCGGTGTGACGTACACGTACGGGGCGGGAGACTTGCCGAGGCAGATGTAATGGTGCCGCTGGTGACCCGGTACGCCGAGGACGTTGAACTTCGGGCGCAACCGCTGGATGAGTTCGAGTTCGCGTAGTAGCGCGGCGAACTCGTCGCCGGTTTGTTCCCACACGAGACGCTTCGTCTGTTGGATGATCTTGCCGGCTTTCGGGTCGCGGCTGTTCTCGCGGAAGTAGGACAGCAGCCGGCACCGCAGGTTCTTCGCCTTGCCGACGTAGATGAGCCGGTCGCGCTTGTCGAGCATCCCGTACACGCCGGGCGCCTTCGGCGCGTTCTTCTTCGTCCCGCGTTTCAACCGACTGACGCGTTTCCCGCGGACCTCGTAGACCCGGACGACCTCATCGGCCGGGCGGAACCGGCTTGGACCGAAGCCGTCGAAGTCTTCCGCAAAGAGTCGCAGTTGCTTGCGCCCGTGCTTGGCTTTGCGGCTCATGTTCGGGGTTCGCGACTTGTTCGGGGTGGTGTACACGGGTATTCTATCATTCAGTCAAGCGCCGTGGGAACCGCGAAACACGCCTCCAATAATCACAGGCTGGAAAGCCCGTACCACACCGAGACCGTGCATAAACCGCCCACTGGCTGCCGGCGCAGTCTTCGTCGCGCTGGTGGATTTTCATCCTGGAGCCGTCGATGTCTGGAAGCAAGCCCGCGTTCAACGTGCCGTATCCCGCGTTGCTGGGTCGTCGTCAGTTCCTGCGCACGGCGGGTATGGGCGCGGGTTCGCTCGCGCTCGCCTCGCTGTTGCACTCGGAAGGGTTGCTCGCGGCCGACGCGCCTGCTGCGCCAAACGATCCACTCGCGGCCAAGAAGCCGCACTTCGCTCCGAAGGCGAAGGCAGTCATCTGGCTGTTCATGACCGGCAGCCCGTCGCAGGTGGACACGTTCGACTACAAGCCGGAGTTGCAGAAGCGGAACGGCCAGCCGCTCGCTGGGGCGGACCCAAAGACCGGGTTCTTCACCACGAGCGGAAAGTGTCTGAAGTCGCCGTTCGCATGGAAGCAGCACGGCCAGTCGGGGTCGTGGGTGTCAGACGTGTTCGCGCGCACGGCCGAGTTCGCAGACGACATGGCGTTCGTTCACTCTTGCTACACCCGCGCGAACAACCACGCGCCAGCGGCATACGAACTTTCGTGCGGGGTCACCCGACCGGGGTTGCCGAGCATGGGTTCGTGGGTCACGTATGGCCTCGGGAGCGAGAGCCGGAACCTGCCGGCGTTCGTGGCCATGCACGCAACCAAACCCCGCGGCGAGGACTCCATTTGGTCAGCCGGGTTCCTGCCGAAGAACTACCAGGCGCTCGCGATCGACGGGCGCGGCGCGAAGCCGCTCGCGCACCTCGACCGCCCTACAGGTCAATCCGATCCGCAACAGCGGGCCGCACTCGACCTGCTTCGTGAGATGAACCAGAACCACCGTACCGCCCATCCGCTGGAGTCGGAACTGGCCGCGCGTGTGGAGTCGTTCGAGTTGGCGTACCGGATGCAGACGGCCGCGCCTGAGGCATTCGACCTCGCGCGAGAAACCGACCGAGTTCGGAACCGGTACGCCGTCGGCGATGGGGAGGCAGACGTGTTCGGGCGGCAGTGCCTGACCGCCCGCCGACTGGTCGAACGCGGCGTGCGGTTCGTACAGATCTTCGCCGGGCGCGGGGTGGGCGGAGACGGGAGCGTTGCGGACGTGCCCTGGGACGCGCACAACAACATCGAGACCAACCACCGCAACTGTGGCCGGGCTTGCGACCGCCCCATCGCCGCGTTGCTCGGCGACCTGAAGGCGCGCGGACTGCTCGACAGCACGCTCGTGATTTGGAGCGGGGAGTTCGGCCGCACGTCGGATTCGCAAGGCTCAGTCGGTCGCGACCACAACCCGAACGCCTTCACGGTGTGGATGGCCGGCGGCGGCGTGAAAGGCGGGGCGCACTACGGCGCGACGGACGAGTTCGGCTACCACGCGGTCGAGAAGCGGACCAGCGTCCACGACCTGCACGCGACCATCCTGCACCTGCTCGGACTGGATCACGAGAAACTGACGTACCGGTTCAACGCCCGCGACTACCGGCTGACGGACGTGAGCGGCACCGTGATCCGCGACATCCTCGCGTGATGCCGTCTCGTAGTTCGTTGCAGTTCTACGGTAGGTCACTCGCTCCGCGAGTGACACCTTCGGGATGGGCGGCACGCACCACGACCACCAGCGCGAAACTCGCGGAGCGAGTTGCCTACCTTGAGATGCAATGAGCCACGAGAGCCAGCCTCACGCGGGCCGGCTACAGAAAGCGATCAACGCGAGGCCGGTTCATTTGTCGATCGTGGCCCGGATGGTGTCCGCAACGAGTTTGTTCCCGGCTTCGTTCAAGTGAACGCGGTCGGTCGTCAGAATGCCCTTGTCCTTGTCGTCGGCGTTGTTCTTTGCGATGTGGTCAACGAACGCCTTGCGCAGATCACACAACTGCGAACCGGTGTCCTTGGCGACCTTGCGGCTCACCTCGGCGTACTCGTCCAACTTCCCATCAAGTTTGTTCGCCCCGGCCTTCTTCTCACCGATGACGGTTGGGGTGCAGAGTACCACACGCGCGCCGTTGTCCTTGATCTTGCCGATAATCTCTTTCAACCCGGTCTCGAACTTGTCCTTGGGTGTCCCCTTAGTCGGGTCATTCTCTCCGTGCCACACATCGTTGATCCCGATGTAGATGACGACCAGCGTCGGCTTTTTTGCGAGCACATCTTTCTCCAGGCGGCTCTGGAGGTTCGGCACCTTGTTCCCGCTGATGCCCGCGCCGATGACCTCGATCCCCAACTCCTTGTGCTTCTCGGACAGCCCGGTTTTGATTAGCGTGACGTACCCCTTGGGTGCGACGCCCCCGGCAGTGATCGAGTCACCAAGAAATACGATCTTCTCGCCCTTCTTCAGCGCGGGCGGGCCGTCCGCGGCCAAGGACAGTACGGGGGTGCCGAGAATCGCGGCGAAAATCAACAGATGTCGGGTTCGCATTGTGGCCCTTTTTTCGTGGGTTGGGGCAGGCGTTTCGGGAGCGGTCCGCTCGTCGGGAGCCGTGCGGGGGTGTCGCTGCGAGTGGATTCTAGTGATTGGAAGGCCACGGCGCGAAAACAAGGGCGTGGCGACACGATCTCTTGCAACTTCTTGGACTCCTCCAGCACCTCGAGGGCGTCGTCCAACCTACCGCTGCGCCGACGACATGGGTGCGAGCAAGTCAGGCCAGAGCCGCGCGGCGGGACACCCCTTGGTCTAGCAGTCCGCGACAGCGGAGAAACGCAACAGGCCAGCCGCAACGATCGGTTGCGGCTGGCCATCGCAGTGGGTTGGGGATTCAGGATCCGAACCTAGGGGATAACGATGTCAATCGTCTGATTCGAAGAGTCAATGGTGTATTTGAGCGGCGTCGTTTCCAGCTTCCCGACATTCGCGGGCAACTTCGCCAATTCCGGGGCAGGGGGTGCATTTTCCGGCGTCTTCGTCTTCTCTGGCGACTTCTTCCCTGGTGTGATCAGCCCGCCACCGCCCGGCTTTCCAGGAACTCCCGGGCCGCCCACCTTCGAACCACCGGGAAGACCGGCGCCGAACTGCTCAACGGTTACCTTTACGTCGCCCATGGGAACCTCCGTGCAGGTGTAGGTACCGTCGGGCTGGATCGCTGCGGACGCCATTTTCTTCTCGGCACCGTGGAATGTGATCGTGCCCGTCTTGATGGGCGCCCCTTGATAGGTCACCTTTCCGCTCACAGTCGCCGTCAACTTCTTCGAACACCCAGTAAGGATGCAAACCGCTGCGGTAACGCACACCAAGACAACGATTCGGGAGAGTAAAGTCCGCTTCATTCCGCGAGCTCCGGTATTGGTAGAGGACGAGGCGAAAACGCATGCGAGGCGCAAGCCTCGCATGCCGGGGGTTGACGGAAACAGTCTGAGGCTCACCAATCGGTGCTGAGGACGTTGCCATCCGATGGATAATTCGCGTTCTGCCAAGTGGTGGCGCTCACACTCGTGACCGTGCGGATGCTCCCGTCACAAAGTCCGACAATGCAGCCACCCGGAGACATAGCTTGCGGGCGGGTGGGGATGCAGTTGGCAACCGTTGGCTTCATCTGCGGCGGGTTGCCGTCCGCGTTAATGGCGTACACGGCCATCCACGGCCAGTTCCAGTCGCCGTGCGTCCACAGGCTCCCGTTGCCACCACACGTGCCCATTTTCTCAGCGAAAGCCACGGTGTTCGAGGTACCGTCCGAAATGCTGGTCATCGTCCGCTTGCCGTCCCAACTCACGTTCGGCTGACCGAATACGGCATGGTTAGACGCATAGTTCGAGATCGCCCAGTCGTTGTACACAAGGGAACTTGGTGTGGACGAATCCAAAGGCGAGATGAACGTTTTGATCACCCCCCGGCGAACCGTCGCGTTGTCGTGTGCGTAAATGTTCGCGGCACCGCCTTGGGGCACGAGCTTGTACAGGTTATCCTGCTCAACGTAAGGCAAAATCCAGAAGTGCAGGGTAGCGGTCACGTTGCCGTACGTCGCCCACTGCGGTGGAAGGCGGTTGTAGGCGTCGTGGTGCGAGTGACAGGCGAGCGAGAGTTGCTTGACGTTATTCGTACTGCTCATGCGTGCGGCGGCCTCGCGTACCTTCTGCACGGCCGGTAGCAGCAACCCGATCAGGATCGCGATGATGGCAATGACGACGAGCAGTTCGATCAGCGTGAAGGCACGCCGACCTGTGTGGGGTCGTAGAGTCGACATGAGCGAGACATTCCAAATAGTGACGGAATAGAGAAAAACAGCGACGCAGCTCACTGAACGCGACAGGTCTGTTCCTGTCGCGTTCAGTGAGAAAGACCAACTCAAACGATTCATACTTGCTTGAATTGTTAGAGAAGATACTAACGGTGAGGCGATGGAATGGAAAGAGATGATTTTACGGTTTTGCGGTGAGATGGTCTACAGTTCGTCATTTCGGCGCAATTCATTGCAGCCGATTCCACTTGGCGAGACGAGTGTTTCAGCTACCTCGCCGCCTGAAGAGCGACATTTGCCAGGCAATCCAAGCTGTTTCGATTGCTTTCAGCGGCATTCAAGCGATCCTTGCAAAACGCGAATTGACCTCGAACCGAAACACAAAGAGATAATACCCAGAACCCGCCGTGGCCAAGGCAACTCAGAATCTGAAGCCGGGTCGTTTGAGGAGGTCCAGGGCGAGGTCAAGGCGCGCGACCATGGCCCTGGTCGCGGCCACCACGCTCGGGTAGTCAGCGTTGCGCAAGAGGCACACAGCCACGTACCGCAGCGACGCCAACACGCGTGGAGCCTGCCCGCATCGCACCCGACAACGGTCCTCGCAAAGCGTCACGTCACGGGTGAAGTGCAACCCGTTCTCGCTGCCCCAGTGCCCGCGTGAGTAACCCAACAACGCATCTACGCTCACGACATGAACCGTGGGCAACATACCGCTGCGGACAATATGCAGGCGCTGTTCACAGGCTACACAGCAACTGGAACAGGTCGAGGTTGTGGAATAGTTGAGATGAGCTACGAATCGGTTTCTATCTAACGAAATGACAACTGACATCAATGACACAAGCCCTGGAAATTCCAGGGCTTGGTTGAGTTGGGGATCTAGGATTCGAACCTAGACTAAGTGAGTCAGAGTCACTCGTGCTACCGTTACACCAATCCCCAATCAATTCTCGAGTGACAGCACGACAACCGGAATATAGCGGCGGGTTCGTGCGCTGACAAGATCAGCGTGCCAGTGGAAAGCAAAGCCCCGAACGGTAGGTTGATCGCACTGATTGAAGTTTGGGCTAACCCACACACTGGGAGGTGCGCCGTGACTGAGTCGTCATGGGTCGTCGAAGGAACGATGGAGAACTTCCAGCAGGTCGTCGTTGACGGCTCTCGCGAGCGCCCGGTGGTGATCGAACGCCGCGTCTACGTCGAGCAACCCGCAGTCCATTACTGGCCGGGGCCGTCCGTCGTGATCGGCGTAAACGTGCCGCCGCTCTTCATCCTGCTGCGATAGGCGGTGCCTGGATCCGGGCAGCACGGTCATGGTCCGCGCGCAACGGGGAGGCCGCGGTGCTACGCTGCGGTTTCTCGT
>SXID01000144.1 GCA_005772955.1 Planctomycetia bacterium | reverse complement strand
GCTCGTTAAACAACACTACACCGTTCCCAAACGCGCTCGAATACGCGGTCACTCCAGAGCAAGGGAGCGGCAAAGCTCAACCACTCCCTTGCGGTCGCGGCTCGTTAAACAACGCTACACCGTTCCCAAACGCGCTCTAAGCCCCGGAGGGGCGAAAACCCAAAAGCCAATTCCTCGTGAGCTTAGGCGAGCGCAACTTCGAAGCTTACGCTTCCGGCTCGTCAAGAACGCGACCTACTTCACCGCTTCGACCTTCGTCTCGGCGGTCACCGGTCCACTCTCAGTCATCACGGTTGCCTTGATCACGAGCGGCACGTTGAACGGGCCGGCGTCTTTGGCGAACGTCAGCACCAACTCGCCTTCGCTCTTGTCCGCCGCGACGACCAGCCTCGCCACCGTCACGCCCTTCACGTGTTCCGGCAGCACGAGTTCGACGGTTGCGGGGCCGCTCAGGTTCTTGCTGCGGCTCACCTTCACCGCGAGCTTGACTTCGCCTTCCGCACGCACGCTCGTCTTCTCAAGGCTCACGTCCAGACGACCTGGCGTCACCACCACAATCATCTGCTGGTTCTGCTCTACCGAACTGAAACTGACGGTGTGTTCGCGACCGTCCACGGGGTCTTTCACCTTCGCGGTCGCCATCACGCAGACGCGGCACGTGCGGCCGAGTTCCATCCACGGCGGGAGGAACGCGGGGTACGCGAAATCCGTTTCGCCCGCTTTGAGCGTGAGAACCGGTCCGGTCACGCCTTGCAGGTGACGCGCCTGCTTGTCCGCGAGTTGCACCTGAATCGGACCGTCGAAGCCGTTGCGGTCGATCTTGTATTGGCGGTAGTACGTTTCGCCGCGCGGCGCGCTGGTCATCACGTACTGGTCGATGATCTTGAACGGCGTGGGAAACGCGACCGCGAGCCACAGTTCACTCGACCCGGAGCGCTGAGCGGTCTTGCCGGGCGCTGGTGAGGATTTGCCCTTCGGAGGAGCGCCCGCGTCGACAAACTCCGCCGCGACCATCACCGGTTTGTCACCGACGGTCGCGGTGCCGACCACCAACAGCGGCGCGTGCCCGATGATGGCGTCCGCGGTCGCGGTGATCGTGAGATCCGTCGCGGTCTGGTTCGCGGCGAGCGTGAGCGGCTTCGCTTCGATACCCTTCGGCAAGGCGTCCAACTTCAATTCGATTGGCCCCTTGAACGCGCCCAACCGCTCCGCGGTCACCTTCACCTTGAGCGAACCCGCTCGCGGCAGGGTAAACACGTCGGCCGCGAGCGTCAGTCTGAAGCCGGGTTCAACCGCTGTCGGCGCGTCCGGCGCGTCGAGTACGCGCAAGCGGTAGACGAAGTTCGCCGCGCCACGCGTGCGGAACTTCTCGGTCACCTTCACGGTGTAAACGCCGTCGGCCGGGGGGCTGAATGCGAACGCGCCCGGATCAGCGGTTTCGGTGCCTTCGGCCCGCTTCAGTTCCTTGCCGGTTGCGTCGAAAATCGCGACCACGCCGCACAGCGGCGATTCGTACCGGCGCGCTTGCAGATCGAAGGTGTAGCTCCCGGCTTTCTTTAGGTCGAGTTTCCACTCGCTCACAGTGCCGGACCGCTCGATGACACCGTTGAGCGCGATCGGTCCTTGCAGTGACTTGCTCGCGTCGGTCGCGTCCTTCAGCGTGTCGGGTTTCGCTTTCAGCGGGAAGTGGAACGCGGGCACGTCCGCGGTCGTGACCGTGAGCCGGTACACGTAAGCCGGACCGCCGAGCGTGTTGGCGTCGGTGACGCGCACGCGGTACTTCCCCGCGACCTTCGGCGTGAACTTCGCGCTTGCGTCCGTGCCCACACAGGCGTGAAGCATCTGCTCCGCGACCACGTTGCCCTTCGCGTCGATGATGTCGAGCTTCGTGACGAGCGGCGAGTTGAGCGATTGCGCGTGAACGAACGCGGTGACCGTCTTGCCGGCCACTGCGTCGAACTCCCAGAGGTCAACGTCTTCGCGAGGGAAGATGCGCCCGTTCGCGGTGACCGGCAGCGTGATGGGTTTGGCGACCGGTTCACCGTCGATCTCCTTTTCGATTACCTCGGGCAACTCGCCGACAACGAACACCGGCCCACCGGCTCCGCCCTGCGCGGTGAACACCCGCACGCGGCGCGCCCCCAGAGGCGCGTCCTTCGCGAGCGCGATCTTTCCTTGTGTGTCGGCCGGGTAATCTTCTTGCCGCTGCGAGTCCGGCAGCGGGAGAATCGGCCCCTCGAACCACATACGCTTCGCGGGCGTGAGGTGTGGCGACGCGGTGACGCCGGGACCGGTCACCTCGAATGCGGGCTTGTCGTGGAGGAACAACCCGCCGACGCGCACGTCAACCGAGGTGCCACGCTGCGCGCCCGCGGGGAAGATGTACGCGGCCGTCGGCGGGTTGGCGCGAAGAGAAGATTGTTCACCGCAGAGAACGCAGAGAACGCAGAGAGAAATCAGGAGTCGAGTTCCGGCGCACTCGGTCACGGGTCTCATTGCCTCACCTCATTACCCTGCTGATCGTTCGTGAACGCTTCGATAGCCGAGATAACTTGTTCGTAGCCAGGACAGTTCTCAGTAACGGCCGGGTTCTGAGCATTCGGGACCAAGAAGAACCGGTCGTAGTTCCTCAGTTCCGGCACGTTCTCCTCCCACTCTTCCCGTTGCCCTGGGCGCATGAGGATAACGACCGCGTTCCGCGCAACCGCATCACTCACCAACCCAAAACTGTAGCGCACCGATGGAACAGAAAGGTGCCCATAGTTCTGAGAGGGATACGGGCACAAGACAACATTCAAGATGCAGCGTGCCACCGTCTGCTGGTCGAATCGCTTAATGAGCCGTCGGACTCTCTTCCGCCGCCACCACGTTTCCCACTCATCGAAAGCCGGATTGAGGTACAGGAAGGGCCAGTCCGTCGCCACATGATGCAAGTTATTTCGCATCATCGCACGGAAATCGCTAGTCTGCCGAAACGGTACGTTCTCCCCAAAGCCGGGATTGTTGCTCAACAGAACTACTGGCGCGTCCTTAGCTCCAATAAATGGTTCCGGCAGAAGTTCGTTGATCTGCAGAAAGTGATCGTGAGCCTGACCGCGTGCGAGGTTGAACTCCTCCACGGCCTCCCGATCTTCGGATAAGACGTAGGGCGGCTCGGTCGGTAAGTGAATCCAAGGGTTCTCGTTCACATTGCACTCTCGTCTGTGCCTTCTCTGTGTTCTCTGTGTCTCTGTGGTTAGTCCCTCTTCATCTTTCCTCACACCAGTTCCGAAATCACCTTGCCGTTGTTGACCAGCGCGATCGGGCGGCCGTCCGGCGTGTGGACCTCGTCCTTCGGGCTGATGCCCATGAGTTCGTACATCGTCGCGAACAGGTCTTCCGGGCCGTACGGGTCGCTCGCGGGCTTCTCGGCGCGGGCGTCGGTCTTGCCCACAACCACGCCGGGCTTGATGCCGCCGCCGCCGAGGAGCACCGTGAACGCCGGTCCCCAGTGGTCGCGACCCGCGTTCTTGTTGATCCGCGGCGTGCGGCCGAACTCGCCCGTTACCACCACCATCGTCGAATCGAGCATGCCGCGGTCGCTCAGATCGCGGAACAGCGCGCTGATGGCGCTGTCGTACATCGGCAGCAGCGTGTTCTTCAGCACCGCGAAGTTGCCGTCGTGCGTGTCCCAGTTCGAGTGGTCGATGGTCACACACCGCACACCGGCTTCGACCAACCGACGACCCATGAGGCACGACTGACCGAGTGAATGCCGACCGTACTCGTCGCGAATCTTGTCGGCTTCCGCGTGGATGTTGAACGCTTCCTTCGCCTGACGCGAAGTCATCAAGTCGAAGGCCTTGTCGCGGAACGTGGTGAGCGCGCTGGCGGCGGGGTTTGCCTTGACCTCGGCACTCTTGTGGAACCGGTCCACGGTTTCCAAGAGTTTCTTGCGGTCGTCGAGCCGGTCGCTCGCTATCGCCGGAGGCGGCACGAGATCCGGCACGCTGAAGTTCGGCGCGCTGGGGTCGGCATCGATCACAAAGGGCGCGTGGTTCGCACCGAGGTACGCCGGCCCGCCGCTCGGGTGAACCTTCGGCAGCGCGACGTACGCGGGAACGGAACCCTTCGGCCCGAGCTTCTTCGACACGACGGAGCCGACGCACGGCCGCTGGTTGTTCGGCGTCACCGACGGGTTGAACCCCGCAGTCGGGAAGTATCCGGTGAGGATGTAGTGGTCGGCCGGACCGTGGTCCGAGTTGTGGTGCCGGAAGGAACGCACCAGCGAGAACTTGTCGACCTGCGTCGCGACCTTCGGCAAGAGGTCGCAGATTTGAAGACCCGGAATCTTGGTCTTCGCGGGGTTGAAGTCGCCGCGGAACTCGGCCGGTGCGTCCGGTTTCAGGTCGAACGTGTCGAGGTGGCTCTGCCCGCCGTGCAGGAACACGAAGATCAGTGACACGTCTTTCTTGGGTTTCGCGCCATCAGCCGCGCGCAGCAACTGCGGCAGCCCGAGCGCGGAACCGAACAGCGAAGCGGTGCCGACGCGGAGTGCGTCGCGCCGCGTGATGCCGTCGCAGAAGTTAGGCATGGGAGCTCCTGACTTTATGAGCCGCGACCGTAAGGGAGCGGTCAACGTCGGCCGCTCCCTTGCGGTCGCGGCTCGTGGTAGGGCATTCGATCAGAATAAACTCAATACGGGTTTGCCGTCACACAATCTATGCGGGCGGGTCTGGCTGTCGCGCACCTCGCCTTCGGGGTCGATGCCGAGCGCGTGGTAGATCGTCGCGAGGAAGTCGGCCGGTGACACCGGGTTGTCACTGGGATACGCCGCGATCTTGTCACTCTTGCCGTACACCTGCCCACCCTGGATGCCGCCGCCGGCGAACAGCGCGCTCTGGCACGCCCCCCAGTGGTCGCGGCCGCCGTCCTTGTTGACCTTCGGCGTGCGTCCGAACTCGCCGGCCGCTGCAATGAGCGTGCGGTCGAACAGCCCGCGATCGATCAGGTCTTCGATCAGCGCGGAAAGCCCCTGGTCGAGCGGCGGCAGGCACACCGGGCTGCGGAGCAGGTCGTACCCGGTCTTCGCGCCGTGAATGCCGTAGCCCGCGTGGTTGTCCCACACGTTCGACACACGCCCGCCGGGGAACAGATACATCCATGAGATGGTGACGAGGCCGACGCCCGCTTCGACCAACCGCCGCGCCAGCAGGAAGCTCTCGCCGTACTCGCTGCGCCCGTAGCGGTCGCGGACGCGATCCGGCTCGCGGGTCAGTTCGAACGCCTGCCGCACCGCGGGGTTGCACACCATCCGCAGAGCCTGCTCGCGGTAGTCGCCGACACTTCCACCGCCGGTCTTCTGAATCGCCGCGTCGCGCGCCTCCAGTTGTTTGAGCAAGCCGGTGCGGGCGACGAGCCGCGCCTCGGGCACATCGGGTAAGGGGTCGAGGGCGTGGCTCGCGGTCTCGCGTGTGTCGCTGGCCGCGACGCGTTCGAGCGGGTCGTGCTTCGGCCCGAGGAACCCGCCGTGGGTGCCGGTGTACGTCACGCCGCTGTGCCCGATGGGCCGCGGCACCGTGACCGCCGCGGGCAGATCGCTCGGCGGGCGGAAGTACGACACCACCGAACCGACGTTGGGGAAGTCGCTTCGCTTCCGCTGGTTCATCGGCACCGCGAGGGTCGGCGCGCCCGGACGCCCCGTGAGCATGTGCTGAACGCTTGGCTCGTGGTTGTTGCTGGGGTGCGTCAGCGACCGCACGATGGCGTACTTATCCGCGAGCCGCGCGAGGCGCGGGAGTTTCTCGCAGATGTCGAACCCGGGTACCTTCGTCTTGATCGGCCTGAACTCACCGCGAATGTCTTCGGGCGCATCAGGTTTCAGGTCGAACGTGTCGTGCTGCGGTGGCCCGCCCCACAGGAAGAGGTAGATACACGAGTCCGCCGAATGCGCCGCTTGCGGCTTCGCGAGCGAATTCGCGCGAGCTTCCATCAGCGTCGGCAACGCAAGAGCGCCGGCACCGAGTTGCCCCAGGCGGATCATCGCGTCGCGGCGGTGGAGCATGTCACACCAGAGGGCAGGGGGCAGTGGGTAGTGGGCAGCCAGGAGAGGAGCGAAGACAGGTCTTGGTCTTACTGCTCACTGCCTTCTGCTCACTGCCCACTGATCAGTGGTTGAACAAGAACTCCGTGCTGTTCATCAACGCCCAGGCGAGGTCTTCGGTCGCGGCGCGGCGGTTGTCTGGGTACTTCTTCAGGTGCTTCACGCCCACCGCGGATTCATCAGCATTCGGCAGGCGCGCGTAGAACGTCAGGTACAGCTCTTCGACCAACTTCGCGTCGTCCTTGTGCGCGCGAACGAGGTTCGCGACCGTGCCGGATTCGTGCGTGAGCTTCGCCTGAATCTCGGTCGAGTTCAACAGGTTCAGCACCTGACTGACTGACGGCTCGCGGGTGCGTTCGCAATCGCACGCGGTCACGCGATTGGGCCGACCAAACAACTTCAAGAAGTCGCTGCGGGCTTTGCTGTCCCAGAGTTGTACGGCTCGCGTGATGCCGGGCGAACCGGCGAACTTCTCCGGCACGCCGAGCGACTGGCAAATCATGTCGAGCATCACCTCCGCGTCCGGGCGCTTGAAGTACGCGCGCGAGAAGTTGCGTTCGTCTTTCTCGTTGGTCGCGTTTGGCGTCGCGGAACTTTGGTACACACGCGACGACGTGATGAGCACGATCAGTTTCCGCACGTCGTATTTGCTTTCAACGGTGAAACGCGCGAGCGCGTCCAACAACTCCGGGTTGCTTGGCGGGTTGGTGGCACGTACGTCATCGACCGGTTCGACCAACCCGCGACCGAGCATCCACGCCCAGACGCGGTTCGAGAGGTTCCGCGCGAAGAACGCGTTGTCCGGCTTCGTCATCCACTCCGCGAGCGGCAAGCGTCGGTCCCCCGTGGGGTCGGCGGTCGGCATGTCGGTGCCAAGCGCGTGCGCGTACACCGCTTTCTTCGTGCGCGGGTGTGTGGTCGTTCCGCCGGCGAAGAACGCGGTCATGCCGTAGTAGTCGGACTGCTTCCAGCGGTCGAACGGGTGGTGATGGCACTCCGCGCACGCGATCCGCACGCCGAGGAATACTTGCGATACCGTTCCCGCGACCTCGCCCGGCTTCGTGACCACCTTGAAGAAATTCGCGGGACCGACTTCGGTGACCGGTCCTTCCGCGGTGACGAGTTCTCGTGCGAACTCGTCGAACGGCTTGTTGGTCGCAATCGAGTCGCGAATCCACTTGTAGTAGAGGAGCGTCCGCTGATGCCCGAGCGGTTGGCGATCAACGCGGAGCAGATCGGCCCACCGCAGCGCCCAGAGATCAGCGAACTCCGGTCGGTCGAGTAATGCTCCCACCAGCTTCGCGCGTTTGTCTTTGGATGTGTCCGCGAGGAACTTCCGTGCCTCTTCGGGGGTGGGCAGCGTGCCAGTCAGATCGAGGAACACGCGGCGCAGGAAGTCCGCGTCATCGCACAATCCCGACGGTGCGACGTTCAGTTTCGCGAGTTTCGCATCGACCAACTTGTCGATGAGGTTGAACTGCGGAAGACGCGACGCCGCAAGCGGCTTCGGGTGCGGCACGAGTACGCGAAACAGCCCGACTTCGCCAAGGTAAGCGGCCATCACCGCGGCTTCGCCGGGCACGTCGCGCGTGCTGACGGTGCCGTGCGCGCTCACGCTCGCGACCGCTTCCGTATTGCTCTGGAAGCGGGCGTGTCGCGTAACGTCCTTCTCGGTGCCGTCGCTGTACTTCGCGAACACTTTCAGTTGTTGTTCGGCCTTCTGCCCCAACACGCGCTCGACTGGCTCGACGCGAAGCGAAATCACCCTCGGCGCTTCAGGCGAGCCAACCGGCATTCCGGCGGTAATCCAGTCGCGCAACACGCGATAGTCTTCGCCGCCGAAGACTATCTTCGTACCACCACCGTGCGCGATACGTCCACTTGCCTTGCGAAGAAACAGGCTTTCGTCCGGCGCGGTCGCGAACACACGCCGACCGCGGCCCTCCTTCGTGAGTGCGGCGTAATCGGCTTCTGGGTCAGACGCGAACACCGACAACTTGAACCCGCCTTGCCCTTCGGCTTTCCCATGGCAACCGGATGCGTTGCACCCGTGCCGGCCGAGGATTGGCAGGATGTCGTTCTCGAAGTGGAACGCATCCGCCGCGCGAGCAACAGAAGGCGCGGCGAGCAACAGGATTGGTAGGCAGAACCGCATGTGGCGGCGTCCGGTGTTCTTGGCGAGCGGAGGGGTGTGAAGCCCTTCCGGGTCTGCGGTGGGGAATCAACTCACCTATTGTGCCACGGATCGCGCTGCGGGGCAACGGAAATGCCTGACTAGAAACCGGGCCGTGCGCCACTATCATAACGGCGTGCGATAGCACGCGCCTGTAGCTCAGTGGTAGAGCAAGCGGCTTTTAACCGCTTGGTCGAGGGTTCGACTCCCTCCGGGCGCACTGTTCAACAACACATTTTCACTTCTCAGTTTACAGAAAAAAGCTTGGCGCGTGCCCGCACTCGCGGGTACATTCCAAAAATGGCTCGTCCTGTCGCTTTCTTCCTTGTCATCTCTTTACCTGTCTCCTCCCGTGGGCCACTCCCATTGCAGGATCAGAGATTTTCATCCCTACCCGGTTTAAGGAGGCCTCCGATGATTTCCAGGCGGAACTCTGGGTTTACGCTGATCGAGTTGTTGGTGGTCATCGCGATTATCGCGATCCTGATCGGGTTGCTGCTGCCTGCCGTCCAGAAGGTGCGCGAGGCCGCGGCCCGGATGCGGTGCGGCAACAACATGAAGCAACTCGCCCTCGCTTGCCACAGTTACCATGACCGATCCGGCCGGCTCCCTCCTTCGATCCAGTTGCAGCCCGGCGTCAACCGGACGGTCGCTGGCACCAACGCATTCGGGCCGAACTGGGCCGTCCTGATCCTGCCGGACATCGAGCAGGCTCCCCTGTTCGAGACCCAGGCGACCAACATCGCCGCTTACATGACGAACGGAAACACGGCCTGGAACGCGGTTCGGACGGCCTCGATCAAGACTATGCTCTGCCCGTCGGACTCGGGCGCGGACATCCCCTGGAACGGTGGCGCGGGCAACTGGGCACGCGGCAACTACGCCTGCAACGCTGGTGGTCTGCACCAGTCCGACGGTACCGGGGCGACCAGCGGCGTCGGGTACATCAGCAGCGAGGGCGGGGTTAGCCCGCCGAACAACAACGCTCCGACTGATCTTGGGGTACCGTTGGGCACCTTGGCCGGTGGGTTGATGTGCATTAATTTTGGGTCCAACTTCGCCCAAATACCCGACGGGTTGTCGAACACGATCCTGCTTGCGGAAGTTCGGATTGGGTCGCTTCTCGGTGCCCAAGACTCTCGTGGGGTGTGGGCGCTCGGCTTCCCTGGGGCGAGCGTAATCTCCGGGAACGGGTGGGATTGTGCTCTCCCGAACACGATCGAAGATAACGCCGACGACTGTGAGGGGTGTATCAACGATCCCGTGAACGGCATGGGTGCCTGGCCGGGTTGCCCGTTCCAACAGGCAACTTCCCGTAGCAAACACATGGGCGGCGTTCAGGTCGCGCTGGGCGACGGCAGCGTCCGGTTCGTTCGTAATGGCGTCACGAGGGGGAACTGGTTCCTCATGCTCAGTCGCAATGATGGGCTGACCTGGACCGAGAACTAAACCCACTCTGATCCTTGACGAATGACCCACCAGTGGGTCATTCGTCGTTCCTGAACGATCACAATGCGTTTCCCCTTTCGCGTGCGTCGGCCCCGGCTCGTCGCGGCGGGCTTCGTCGCACTCGTGGCGAGCGGCTTCGCTGTGTACTGGTTCGTTTTCCGTTCGGACCCCGGCGATACGCAATTGAACACGTTTGTTCATTTCCGCCCGCCGGTGCCGGTCGTTTTCACGTCCCGCACTGAACCGTTGAGCTTCGAGGCCGCGGCGCCGGACGGCGAGGAGTTTCGCTACCCCGGTAAGCGACTTTGGGCGGCTCGTGAGGGCCGGTTACGACTCCTCACGCCACGCGGCACCGTTCACGAACTTACATGGGGGAAGACTCTCCCCGACGGCGGCACGCTCATCGACGTGATGAGTCCGTCCATCACGCTCGACGGGAAGGCCGTGCTGTTCGCCGGCCGCAAGGATGGGGATGACCACGGGCATTTCCGGCTGTACGAAGTGCGAATCGACGGGACCGAACTGCGCCCGCTCACCGGCGGTCCCGACGATTCTGGTGCCGATGCGCTCCCACCGATGCGATTCGCCGCAGACGGCTCGCTTCTGCTCGCCGACGCGCGCCGGCGAACGGATTACGACGACATCGACCCGGTCGAGATTCGGGCGGAACCGCGGCAGATCATGTTCGCTTCCAGCCGCACGCCGGACCTGGGCCGCGACCACGCTCGCCGTTGCACGAACCTCTGGTTGCTCCACGCCGACGGCCACAAGACTCCCGCGACCGCAAACCGCAACAACGACCGGTGGCCGTGGATGATGGCGAGCGGGTACGTCGCGTTCAGCCTGTGGAGCCGCAATCGCGAGGTCATCTCGGCTGACGCGACGGAGGTGCGCCCGTTCGACCCGGCGGTTCCATCGGCGACGCAGCCCACCGACGCCTGGCTCGGGGCGTTCCTCAGAATCAGTTCGTCCGGTCACTTCGGGATGCTGGTGAAGCCGCCGGTCCCGGTCTGGCGCCCGCGATCGCTGGGCAACGGCCGAATCGCGTTCATGACAACGACCGGCGACGGCTCGCTCACAGCGGTTCAGGCTGAACCCGGACTCATCGCCGCGGCGCCGAGTTCCGCCTACGGCCCGCTTCCGCGACAACAGGGAACGCGTCTCCGCCGCGCGCCGGACCGCGGCGCCGACGGGCGAACTCTCTGGACCGCGACCCCGTCGCCGTGCCCGCCCGCGTGTGTACTTCTTTCGGCGGCCCCGCTCGAAACCGGGCAGTCGCGTCCCGCCCCCGGCGCGTTCGGACTGTACGTCGCGTCGGACGACTGGCCCGATCAGGACTCGCCGCCGTCCGCGGCTGAGGTGAAACTTCAATCTCTCTTCGACGACCCGGAGTTGGTCGATGCCGAACCGGTGGCAGTCTACTCGCGAAAGGTGTACGCCGTGCCGCTCGGCCAACCCGACGTGTCGCGGGACACGACGATTGCGCTGGCGAACGGGCGGTCCTATCGCGGTCCGGTCGGTGCGGTGTTCGCCACCGGTCTGTACAGCGCGGTGATGAACGACCTGCCCGGCCAGCAGACCGACACCGGCGAAGGGCCGGTGTTCGTTCCGCCGCCGCTCAACTCCATCGCACGACTCAAGGTCTACGCCGCCCGTCGCGACCGGTTCGATGACGCGGTGAAGTCCCGTGTACCGGGAACGTGGGAACTCCTCCTGGAACTGCCCGCGAAGGACGCGGCCGGTGGCCCGTTGCCGACCGACTCGCCAACAGTGCTGGCGGGCTTCGGGGCCGACGGGAAGGTAGTCCGGTGGGAGTCGAGCGCGATAGATTCCGTCGGCCGGCGGGCCGCGTTCTACGCCTTCGCCGGCGACCACTACAGCTTGACGGCACCGGGCCGCAAGCACTTCTGCGTCGGATGCCACCCCGGGCACAGTGGGATGCCCCGGTCAAACCACCGTCACGCCGAACCATTTGGTGACTGACCACGAGGCCCCAACCATGTATCGGTCGATTCCAACCGCGTGCCTGTTTATCCTGGTGGTCGTGCTTTCGGGGTGTGATTCCCCGAAGAAGTATTCGATTAGCGGCACGGTGTTACACGGCGGCGAGAGAATGACCTGGCCGAAGGGCGGAACCTTGCTGGTCATTTTCCTGCCGGATGATGCGAGTCGCAAAGAGCGGTACGCGGCCCACGAGACGGACACGGAGACGAGTAAGTACAAGATCACCAGCATCCCGCCGGGACGATACAAGGTGGCCGTGCAGCAATTCTTTCCCGACGCGAAGACGAGTTTCAACGACGCGCTCGGCGGGAAGTACGACCCGGGGCACACCGACCTTGTGCTCGAAGTCACGCAGGACGGGCAGGTGCTCGACATCGAGGTGCCGAAGGTCGCGGCCGGTGGGCCGAAAGGCGGGAAGGGCGGTGGCCGCAAGAAAGGCGACCCGAAGGAGGGCGAGAAGCCGAAGCGGACGGACCCGTGAAGGCGCGGGTCTTTCAAAGTAGTCGGCACACGCCGTGTGCCGTCGTTTCGCGACTCCAAACCGCTTGACGATTTCGACGTGCTGAGCCACGGCACACGGAGCGTGCCTACTACTTTGAAAGACCTGGATCTCACCCTTCGTTTTGACTCGACTCCGCGAAGCGGCTACCATCAGGGCGTCTCCGCCTTCATGGAGCCGGGCCATGCTCTCACTCTTCGGGTCTCGCGGTCGGTTGTGCGATTCGCCGTCGCGGCGAGATCTGATCACCGCCGGATCGCTGCCGCTGTTGGGGCTTGCACTGCCTGACGTGCTGAGACACGAGGCGCACGCGAAGGCCGATGCGAAGACGAACCCGCCCGCCCAGCCGGGCAACGGGTTCGGTAAGGCGAAGTCGGTTCTTTTGCTGTATCTCCAGGGGTCGCCCAGTCACATCGACACGTGGGATCCGAAACCCGACGCGCCGGAGGGGATTCGCGGCGAGTTCAAGCCGATCGCGACCAGCGTCACCGGTACGCGACTCACGGAAGTACTCCCCAGTCTTGCTCGCCAGGCGCATCTGTTCACGCTCATCCGCTCGCTCGGCGTGAAGCCGCAAGGACTGGCGAATCACGGCGCGTCCATCTACATGCTCATGACCGGGGCCGGGCCGCTCAACTTCTCCGCGACCGGGCTTTCGGTGCCGCCGTCGCGCCAGGATCTTCCATCCGTTGGAGCGGTCGCGGGGCGCTTCAAACCTGTAGAGCCGGGCCAACTCGGCTTCGTTAGCGTGTGTGCGCCGATTCAGGAAGGATCGGTCACCGGCGTCGGTCAGTCGGCCGGCATTCTCGGAGCGACACACGACCCGTTCCAGATGTACCAGGATCCGCAGCGCAGGTTGAACGTCGAGAGCTTGATTCTGCCGCCAGACGTGACGCTTGGGCGCATGAAGGCGCGGCTCGACCTGCGAAGCGTGCGGAGCAGTTTCGCGTCGCGAGACGGTTTCGACGCGCACTACGACACCGCGTTCGCACTGCTCGGTTCCGCGACAACGGCCCAGGCGTTCCGCCTGGAGGATGAGACCCCGCAGGTGCGCGACCGCTACGGGCGCACGCGATGGGGCCAGAGTTGCTTGCTGGCGCGCCGGCTCGTCGAAGCCGGGACGCGATTCGTGCAGGTGAACTGGCCCGCCGGCTCGGACACAGAACCTGCGCCCGGTCCGGACGGTTCGTGGGACACGCACCGCAACAACTTCCCGATGCTCAAGGACTGGCGGTGTCCGGTGTTCGATCGCACCGCGTCCGCTCTGTTGGAAGACCTTGACGATCGCGGGCTGTTGGAGACGACGCTGGTGGTGATGGTGGGTGAGTTCGGGCGGTCGCCGAAGATCGGTTCACCGACGACGAACAACGTCGGCCCCGGCGGGCGCGATCACTGGCCGTCGTGCTACACGTGTCTGGTGGCTGGTGGCGGCGTGCGGCCGGGTCAGGTGTACGGCGAATCGGACCGGACCGGCGCGTACCCGCAGAAGAACCCGGTTCATCCTTACGACTTGATCGCGACGCTGTACCACGCACTCGGCATCGACGCCAACACGCTCTACCGTGACAGCCTCGACCGTCCTCGCGCGCTGGTGGAACACGGCGGCCCAATCCTGGGGCTGTTCTGAGTGGGGCAGGCCGCGTGTAACAACCCAAGCGTTTCCCGGTAACAGTCTTGCCGTCACTCGTCTGCAGTGTACCTTTCTCCGCGCTCGCTTCTCGTTTCTCCCTCGGAGGGTCCACCGTGTTGAAGTGCTCCCTCGGTCTGCTCGTGATCGGTGCGTTAGGGTTCGGCGTCGTCGCGTGCTACAGCGTGTTGCCACCGGAAACGCCG
>SXID01000143.1 GCA_005772955.1 Planctomycetia bacterium | reverse complement strand
GTCGCGGCGTCGGTGGTGTTCACGCACAGCCCGGACGACTACCACCTCGACCACGAGCAGACGAGCAAGCTCGTGCGTGCGGCGTCGTTCGCGGCGCCGATCCCGAACTTCCTGCACGGGCGGCACCTTCACCCGCCGCTCGACCACATCCCGCACCTGTTCTACTGCGACCCGCTCGAAGGCAACGACGCGTTCGGTCAGCCGATCAAGCCGAGTTTCCGCATCGACATCAGTAGCGTGATCGCGGACAAGGCACGGATGCTGGAGTGTCACGAGAGCCAGCGCGCCTGGCTGCGGAAGCACCACGGCGTCGATAACCTGGTGGAGGAAATGAAGGCGTGGGGCGCGACGCAAGGCGCCGCCGCGAGCGTGCCCTACGCCGAAGGTTTCCGCCAGCACCTCGGCCACAGTTACCCCAAGAGCAACCTCCTCGCGGAACTACTGGGAAGCGTGTGACGCCACGGCAGGAATATCGTGTGAAAATCGGATCGCGTGTCCGGTTCGGGCGGCGAATCTCGTTGAACTGGGTAGCCGAGCACGGTTACGATCCAATTACCATCAGGATCAAACCGGCGACGGCACTCAGGAGGACACCCATGACCGCATCACGAATCACAGCCACGCTCCGTCGTCTTCTTGGCCTCACAATCGCCCCCCCCGTCAGAACGTCAGTGAAATCGCGGAACGCGAACCGCTTCCGCCCGATGCTGGAGCAGTTCGAGGACCGAACGGTGCCGACCGTTGGGTCGGTGAGCGTCGCGGTCATCTCGGACGCGGTCGAGGGCGGAGGCGCCGCGATTGAGTTCACGCGCACGGTGAACACTGCTGGCGCAATCACCGTGAACTACTCGATCAGCGGAACCGCGACCGCTGGTTCGGACCACTCACTGGGCACCACGGGCACGGTCGAATTCGCCGACGGACACCACAACGCCTTTGTGTCCTTCACGACGACTGACGATTCCATCGGCGAACCGACGGAAACGATCATCTTCACGCTGACCTCGGGGACCGGTTACACGATCGGCGCGCCGGGCGTGGCGACGCTGAACGTGTCCGACAACGACACACCGACGGCGACCGACGACGAGTTCGGCGGTGACGAAGACGAGGACGTCACGGGGAACGTGTTGACTAACGACACGGACCCGAACAGCGACACGTTGACGGCGACGCTGGTGGATGACGCATGGTTCGGCGCGGTGACGTTGAACTCGGATGGTTCGTTCACGTACACGCCGGACGACAACTTCTTCGGCGCGGACGAGTTCACCTACTCCATCTCCGACGGCACCGGCGGCACGAACACAGCCACCGTCGCCATCACCGTCGACCCTGTTGAAGAAGATCCGGTGATCGAGGAGCAGGAGTTCGCGATTGAGGAGAACCTGCCCGAGGGCACCATCGTCGGGACCGTCGAAGCGAGTGACCAAGATTACGGTCAAACGCTGACGTACAGCATCACGGCGGGCAACACGAGCGGGGCGTTCTCAATCGACGCGGAAACCGGCACCATTCGGGTGGCGAACTCCGCGGCGCTCGATCACGAAACTACCGCGCTGTTCACCCTCACTGTTCAGGTTATCGACAGTGGAAGTTCCCCACGAAGCGAAACGGCTGAGGTTCTCATTAGCAACGGCGATGCCGCTGCCGAGGTTTCACAAACCCCTGCGGAACAGACCGCTACGCTCAACGCTCGCTACGCCGACATGCTCGCGGCTCTCATCGGTGGCTCGGTGAAGTTCGGCGGTGTTGGAGCCGACCCAGAAGTTATTCCCGGTCTCGCTCTCGGGAATGTAAACTCTCCGACCTTTGAAGCTACCGACTTAATCTCCGATAACGTTCAGCCCGACGAAGACACCCCGAAGGACATGGCGGAACTGTCAGGTGCGATGCTCGGTGCCCTCATTGCCGAGGATTTGGGAACCTACTTCACGCAACACGCTCCTTACCGGACATATCTTTCAAACCTGTCCGAGAGGCTCAAAACGGTTCGGAAGTACGCGGGCGAAGTACTTGAGGAAGCCAGACTCGCGGTTCTCGACAGCGAACTGGACGAGTTTCGTCTCAAGGGTATTTCGAGTCTCCTCGCGGACCTGCGCACGGCGCTGACTCCACTCAAGGGGTTGATTGACAACGAGATTTCAAGACTGGATTTGATGGGACCGCTCGTCGCGGTCATCGACCCCTTCGTTGCTGTGGGCGATCTGTTCCCGATGGCCGCTGGGGACTCACTCCGGTTGCGGTCGCGGGAACTCGGCGAGCGAATCGCAAGCATCGGCACGACGCTCTCCCTCGTGGATTCCGCAGTTGCCCGAGACCCCGCAGGCGAGGACGCGGGAGACCCAGGCGACGCACTTGACATCCTGTTCCTCAACAATCTGTCCGAAGCCGTCGATGAACTGGCCGCCGACCTCCACGCAGACGTTCCGGCAACCTCACTCGGGTACGCGATCGCGGGCACAAACTACCTGCTCGATCAGGGCGCGGGGATGTTTGCCAACGTTGACAACGGAGGGAACTTCTTCTTCACGTTCAAGAATGAGTACCTCGACGCGTTGTACCGAAGACCGGCAGAAGTCGGGATCACCCTCGTCGGGGATCTCGATCTGGAGGAGGATCGCGAGTACGGGGCGCTCACCCCAGTATTCCTGAAGGCAAACGCGCTCCTTCTCAACCTCTACGCGAACGATGATGAAGATCCAGGTGCGCTGGATCAAGCGATTCTGCTCAAGGATGCCTTGGGGGTGGCAGACAAGTTCCGGCTCCGAGGAATCGGAGCGGACCTGGAGAACTTGGAGAATCAGTTGACGGCCCTTCGGCTGCGGATCGAGGCGTTGGGAAACCAAATGGCGGAGTTGCAAAACGCCCTCGTTGCTGCGGGCCACGGCCACTGGTTGACCGAGGATGAGTACATTTTCGACGTTTACAGCCAAGTTATCGCGGACATCAACACGGGGTTGACGGAGATTAGCGATCAGAAGGCGATCATCGCAATTCACATTGCCTGATTTGGACGCGCAGGTTGAGGAGGATTCAGCATGTTTCGTTACTCGCCTCGGCTTCTGGCGCTGGGGGTGTTGATTTGCGTTTTTCCTCTCGCTTCTGGCGTGGGGCAAGAACCGCCAAAAGATGATCCACGACAGCCTCCGCTCCCCAAGGGGGCTGTGAAACGCTTGGGTTCGGCTGCGTTCCAGAGTGATGAGATGGCTCGGGGGTTGCTCGTTTTACCTGGAGCGAAACAACTTGTCATCGCGGACAAGAAGCATTTCGTCCTTTGGGATCTGACGACCGGAAAACGGCTCACCAGCACGCCACTGGTGACTCCCTCAAATATTGCGAGCATTCCGTGGAGCAAACCCGAAACGGTTTTCGCAGCAAATGGGAAGGAACTGATTGCGATCCGCGCTGGTGTTGCGTACCAACTCTCGGTCACTCTGGAAGGAGAACCGATACGGTTACCGAACCCAAGTGCGCCCCCGGTTGTGCCAAAACCTACTCCTGGCCTCCAAGAAGGAATTGTTGAGGTGCGGTTCGGTCCCGAGGGGCGTCTTTTTGGCGCGACAACGTCCGGGCGATTGGTCGAACGCAAGGTAGGTATTGGTGATGTTGTCGGCTGGCGCGATACGGGTCTGACTGCTGTGAAGGGCCCAAAGACGGTCATGGCGGGTGGGGGCGATGCCATCGCGATGCTCGGCGCGGACGAAAAGATCCGCCTCTGGGATGCGGCGAAGGGGAAAGACCTGGGAACGATCGACGCGCCGAACGCACGCTTCCTCGCGGTCTCGCCCGACGGAAAGACCGTCGCGACCCTCGACGATGCTGCAAATACAGACTGGAGAGAGGTGCGCCTCTGGTCGGTCGCGGAACGAAAAGTGATCGACAGTTGGACCCCGGCAGCAAGGCTCATGTCGCGTGTTGTGTTCTCCCCGGACGGCGAGAAACTGGCGATCGCGAACGGGGTTGTCGTCGAGCTTCACGAAACCAAGAGCGGAAAGTTACTCCACACGCTGCCGGACGTCGGTGGGGAAGTTCGTGCGCTCCAGTTTTTCCCAGACGGCTCGACTCTCATCGCTGCTGGGGCGTCGGGCGCGGTGCGCCAGTGGGACGTGCGCACGGGCGCCGCAGTCGGTCCCAAACACACGGGGCACACGGGGCCGGTCCGCGCAGTGGTATCCACGAAAGACGGCGGGTGGATCAGTGCCGGGACCGACCGTAACGCGCGATTGTGGGACAAGGAGGGAAAAGAGGTTCGGGAATTCGTCGGGCACAGCATGGCGCTCACCGCTCTCGTGCTGTCGGCTGACGAGAAGACCTTGTTCACCACCGGGCAAGACGGCACCGTTCGCGCGTGGGACGTGGCGAAAGGGACTGAGTTGCGCCAGTTCAAATTCAAACCGAACCTGGGGCAGCAGGGGGATGGTATGTTCTACTGCCTTGCCCTCTCCCCGAACGGGAAGACGCTCGCCGCAGGCCTCTGGGGTGGCCGTGTCCGTCTCCTCGATACTGAAACGCTGACGTCGAAAGCAGTCCTTGACAGTAACGGGGACGGCCCTGTGGTAATCGATTTCTCCAAGGGCTGGACCAACGCAGTCACGTTTAGCGGCGACAACCTCCTTGTTACTCGCGATTGTGAGCAGGCCATTCGCGTCTGGGATTTGGAGAAAGGCAAAGAGATTCGCAAGTTCGACGCTCGCGCTGGCGACTGCGACTGGGTTCGCATGTGTACATCGCCGAACGGCAAGCGGGTCGCGACGCCGATCGGCTCGAAGGGAGCTTCTGGGTCGCACGCCAACCGCCTCGGCATTTGGGAAGTTGAGACGGGGAAACTGTTGTACGAAGTGGGTTTCGGAGGCGAACAAAATCTCACCGCAGTCACGTTCCTACCAGACGGAAAGGGTATTGCGGTGGGCAACGCTCGGGGCAATGTCTTTGTAATCGATCTTGAGAAGACGACCGCGACCGCGAGGCACACATTCACGAGGGGCCATAACGGACCGGTGCTGTGCCTGTCCGCTTCGCCCGATGGCAAGACGCTCTCCTCCGGCGGGGCCGATACCACCGTACTCGTCTGGAACCTCGACAAACCTAAGTAGATC
>SXID01000142.1 GCA_005772955.1 Planctomycetia bacterium | reverse complement strand
GCACAAGATGACCCCGTACAGCAGACCCCAATTGATTTTCGGCAGCGTGATCCGCCAGAAGATTTGGCGCCCGTTCGCGCCCAAGCTCAGCGCCGCGAGTTCTTCGTCGGGGCCGATAGCTTCCATCACCGGGATCAGTTCGCGCGCGACGAACGGCAGCGTTACGAACGTGGTCACGAGGACCAACCCCGGCACGGTGAACAGCACGCGCAGGCCGTTCGCTTCAAGCCACGGCCCAAACACCCCCCACCCCGCGAACAGGATCACGAACATCAAACCCGCGACGATCGGTGAGACGGAGAACGGCACGTCGATGAGTGTGACCAACAGAGTGCGCCCGCGGAACTGGAACCGCGTGATCGCCCACGCCGCCGCGACACCAAACACCAGATTGCACAGCACAGCGAGTGGGGCCACCATCAGCGTGAGCAGCACGGAATGTCGCGTGTCTGGATCACCAGTGAGGTTCTTCCAGTACACGCCAGGCCCCTCCGCGAGCGCTTCGGCGAACACACCGATAACGGGTATCACGACCAGCACGGTCATCGCGAGCAGCGCCAGCGACGTGAGCGTGATGCGGACCCAAGCGGGATCGGTTCTGCGCGGTGGCCGCGTCGAGACGTCAGTGGAAGTAGGCGTCATTCAGTCACCCGCTCCACTTGCGAGAACGGGCTTCGAGACGGTTGATGAACACCAACATCATGAACGACGCGGCGAGTAGCACAGTGGCGATTGCCGTGGCTTCGCGGTAGGAGTTTGGGCGGCCCTCTTCGAGCCGGCTGACGATCAGGAACGCTGCGATTTCCGTCCTGAACGGCATGTTGCCGGACACGAATACCACGCTGCCGTACTCGCCCAGCCCGCGTGCGAACGCGAGCGCAAACCCCGTGAGCAAGCCGGGCAGGAGTGCCGGGAACGTGACGCTACGGAACGTCTGCCATCGCGACGCACCGAGCATGCCAGCGGCTTCTTCCGCTTCGGCGTCGAGCGCGCCCAACACCGGCTGGAGCGTCCGCACCACGAACGGGAAGCCGATAAACACCAGCACCAGCACGACCGCGAACCGCGAGTACGCGCCTTCGATTCCGAGCGGCACGAGGAAACGGCCGAGCCACCCGTTCGCCACATAGAGGTTCGAGAACACCAGACCCGCAACAGCGGTGGGCAGCGCGAACGGTAGATCAACGAGCGCATCGAAGACGCGCTTGCCGGGAAACTCGTATCTCACCAGTACCCACGCGATGAGCAAGCCCAAGACCGCGCTGATGCACGCGGCCAGGAACGAGGCACCGAACGTGAGCGCGTACGCGGCCCGGGCGCGTTCGGTCCAGACTGCGGCGCAGAACTGCTCCCAACTCAGTTGGGTGGCAGTCACCACGCACGCGCCCAGCGGTATAATCACCAGCACGCTCAAATAAAGGAGCGTGAAACTGATGCTCAACCGGTAACCGGGCAGGATTCGCGGGTTCGCCTGGGCCATCGCTTCCTTGTTTAGGACCGCGCACGACGATCTGCAACTTCGGCCATTAACCTTGTCACGTTCACGACGAGTTACGAGTCATTCTATGGGAAAGAAGGCTCCCCGCCCCGCGCCAGGAATGCCACCCGCGCCGGCCAAGAAGTTCCCGTTGTTCTGGATCTTCCCCACGCTACTTGTCGCGGGGTTGGGGATCGGCGTACTCGCGATTGGCTTGAGCACAGAGTATGATCCGCTGCACGACGCGGACAAATCGCTGCCGGAGATGGTCCGCGTTCCCTGTGGAACCTTCATCATGGGCCGCGACAACGGACCCGACGACGAGAACCCAGGGCACGAGGTCACTGTCTCGGCTTTCGACATGGACGGGACCGAGGTGACAGTGGGTCAGTACGCGGCGTTCGTGAGGGCGACCGGGTACGTTACCATTTCCGAGCGCGTACCCGACGCGCGAAAATACCCGGACGCGGACCCCGCATACCTTAAGCCCGGTTCAGCGGTGTTCACCCCAATGGAGGCTAAGCTCCACGGCCCGTGGGACACGCCGTTTCCACCGTGGTGGCGCTACGTTGCAGGCGCAAACTGGCGACACCCCGAAGGACCGCAGAGTTCCGTCAAAGGCAAGAAGAACTACCCTGCGGTGCAGATCGCATGGGACGACGCCGTCGCATACGCGAGGTGGGCCGGCAAGCGCCTCCCCACTGAGGCCGAATGGGAGTGGGCTGCACGCGGGGGATTGGATCGCAAGCCCTATTGTTGGGGCGACGCGAAGCAGGGCGAGGGCGGCAAGTGGCACGCGAACGCCTATCAGGGGAAGTTCCCGGAGCAAGACATGGGTGAAGACGGCTTCGCGGGCCTCGCACCGGTGAAGAGCTTCCCGCCGAACGGTTACGGCCTCCATGACATGAGCGGGAACGCGTGGGAGTGGTGTTCGGACTGGTACGATCCCAACTACTATGCGGTCGCACCGAAGGACAACCCGCAGGGGCCGGAAACCGGGCCACCGGTCGAAGGGGAACGACAGCCACAGCGGGTTCGGCGCGGCGGGTCGTTCCTGTGCGACGACAACTACTGCCGGCGTTACGTCCCGAGCGCTCGCGACAAGAACCCAGCCGACAGTTGCGCCAACCACACCGGTTTCCGATGCGTGAAAGACGTGAAGTAGCTTCGCGGCACCCCCACAGGGGTGCGACTCCACGAAAGTGTCACCCCGGTAGTTTCTTCATCAGGTTCACCATTTCGATCGCACACACCGCGGCCTCGAAGCCCTTGTTGCCGGCCTTCGCACCGGCGCGGTGAATCGCCTGCTCCAGAGTGTCGCACGTGAGCACGCCGAAAATCACCGGCACGCCGCACGCGAGCGCGGCCTGCGCGATGCCGCTCGTGGCGGCCCCCGCGACATGGTCGTAGTGATCGGTGTCACCGCGGATCACGCAGCCGAGACAGATCACGGCCACGTACTTCCCGGTCTTGCCGAGTTTCTGCGCAACGAGCGGAATCTCGTAAGAGCCGGGCACGCGAACGAGGTCGATGCGGTCGTCGGTGACACCGTGACGGCGAAGCGCGTCGGTCGCGCCGGCCGTGAGTTGATCGACCACGAACCCGTTGAACCGGGCCGCGATCAGCACGAACCGCCCCGCGGGGGAAGAGTAGTCGCCTTCGTAGATCATGCGATAGTGCGAGTGTGGGTGTGGATGCGAGTGTATAAAACCGGGCGCGGTGCCACGCGTCTTACACCCACACTCACACTAGCCACTCGCACGATCACGGCCACTTTACCGCCAAAGAATGGCCGTGACGTCGGCGTCCGGGAGCTTTGCCCGCCCCATCCCGGGGTGCCGATCGTCGAGTCCGGGCGCCATCGCGGCGAGAGCAACTGCGAGGTCGTACGCGGTAGGGCGCCCGGCCGGATCCCACACGAGTGCCTGTTCGATCAGGACCGCGAATTCTGGCGGTACGCCGGGCCGGAACTGCTGAATGGGGCGCGGGTGTGGGTCGAGTACCACCCCGGCTGCGATCTGGCGTTCCTGCTCCCTCGTCCACGGCGATGCACCGGAGACGATCTCGTACAGCACCGCGCCGAGGCTGTACACGTCAGATCGCCCATCGTCCGGGCCGCCGCGGACGCGCTCTGGTGCGACGAACCGTGGGGTGCCCACGTATTCACCGGTGCGTGTCAACTGGTCGCCCGCGCTCTGCGGGCCGGCGAATAACTTCGCGATGCCGAAGTCGACCACCTTCACCACTTCCTGACCGTCGATTTCGTGGTGCAAGAACACGTTGTCCGGCTTGATGTCGCGGTGAACGATGCCTTGCCTGTGCGCTGCGGCAAGCACATCCGCAACCGTGGCCGCGAAGATAGCAGCGCGACGCAGCGAGAGCGGCCCGATGGCGTCCAGTTCGCGCGCGAGCGACCGGCCGCGAAGCAGTTCCATCGCCAGGAACGCGACCCCGCCGGACGATACGCCCGAATCGAGTACGCGGACTGCGTTCGGGTGGCTGATCTGCGCGGCGGTTGCGCCTTCGCGCAGGAACCGCTGGAGCTCGAGAGACGAATCGTTGCCTGGGACGGGACGGAACACCTTCACCGCGATCGGCACGTCGAGCGTCAGGTGCTGGCCCCTGAACACGACCCCAAAACCACCGGAGCCGAGTTCCTCGTCGAGGCGGTACTTGCCGTCGAGCACCGTGCCGGGGAGCACCTTCGCGTAGGCCGCGAACACGCGATCCGACTGCTGGTGCGCGGCCAAGAGGTCCGTGTTCACGGCGACAAGGAGTTTGTTGGCCGCTTCCAGTTCGGAGGTGCGGAGTTTGATGAGTCCCTCAAGCCCGTCGATGAGCCGGACGTTCTCGAGCGCGACAGCAGTCGTGTCCGCGAGTGCCTGGAGCAGACGCACTTCTTCGTCGGTGGGGCGGCGCTTCGTGGCCCAAAACGTACCGATCGCGCCGATTGGTTCCGTGGTGCGGATGGGCACCATGACCAGGCTCTTCACGAAGGTGGGCTGGTAGGTGGCGATCGGAACGCGATCGTCGGCGAACACATCCTCGATGACCGCGGGGGTGCGGTTGAGCATGGCCCACCCACCGATACACGCGGCCATGGGGAACCGCTGACCCTTCCACAGCGGGCCGATGGCGTCTTCATCGACGTAGTGGCACTGGTCGTTGTCGCAGAGAACGAACGTAGCTCCATCGGCAGCGGTGAGCCGGCGCGCGGCGATGCGGACGATGTCCTGAATCGATTGTATGGTTCGCGCTTGCGAGAGTTTCTGAACGACCTCAACGAGGTCGTTCATGCGGTCGTACGTGACTAAGGGTGGTTGGTTCGCGGTCATGGCGGAAACTCTGGGCGCACGTGAGGCTACGCCTATTATCGAAG
>SXID01000021.1 GCA_005772955.1 Planctomycetia bacterium | reverse complement strand
CGCCCTCGCCGGTCGCGTGGGTCGGTCAGTTCGCCAAGACGTTCGACCAGCGATCGGGCCATGAGCGGCTCCACACAGAGGAGCACGATCCATACCCAACCAAGCTACCTTGCCCAAGATCAATCCGTGCGTCGCCCTGGTTGCTTTTACAACTGCCCTAGATTCGTTAAACCCCTGCGGTTATACGCGCAGTATGTGCGAATTTCATCGGGGAGGTTGCGCCCGTGGCGGACGATGCGACTGAGCTGGTTGTCGAGACTCAACACCTCACGAAGATCTACCAGAACCGGCAGATCGCGCTGAACGACGTGTCCCTCTCCATCGAGCCGGGATGCGTCCTCGGTCTGTTGGGGCCAAACGGGGCCGGCAAGACCACGTTCTTGCGCCTCATTCTTGGGTTGCACCGGTCAACGGCGGGCTGGGCGAGGGTGTTCAAACAGACGATGTCGCCCAACGCAGCCGACCTGCGCCGACGAATCGGGTACATCCCCACAAACCCGCAGTTCCCCAAGGGCATGACGCCGATTGTGTACCTGGACTACATCGCGCGCCTGTTTGGGCTGCCCGCTGGTGTAAGAAAGCCCCGGCTCGCAACTCTCATTCGTGCCGTGGACTTGCTGCCGCATTCGGGCGAGTCCATCGCTCACTTCACGCCGGGCCAAACCGCGCGCCTCGCGGTCGCGGCCAGCCTTCTCAACGACCCCGATCTACTGATCTGGGACGAACCAACTCACGGCCTCGACATCGAGGCGCGGCGTTCCATGTTGGAACTCATCAAGTCGCTCGCGGCGGAAAAGACGCTCATCATCAGCAGCCACAACTTGAGCGACGTTGATGAGGTGTGTAATCACGCCTGCGTTCTCAACAAAGGCCAGATGATCTTTCACGGGAGCCTACAAGACCTCAAGGGCCGCATCCGCAAGAATCATTACGAACTCGATTTAGATGGCGAGCAGAAATCAATCACGAAGTGCGTGCAGGCGGTTCGCGCGATGAAGGACGTGACGCACGCGGTTCTTCGCCTCCGGCGGCTCGAAATCAAGCTCGGTGACGAAACGCCCAACGCGCTCGCGCTGGCCCAAATATTTCAGACGCTCGCGGAGCACAAGATCACGCTGATCACGGTGCGCAGCGTCGGGATGCAGACCGAGCAGGCGTATCTCGATCTGGTGGAGAAGGAAGAGGGTCGCGGCTTCGCGCGCTTGTACAAGGACGTGGAAGCCGCGTAAAGCGTCGTTGGGTATTCGTCATTTGTTGTCGGTCCTCAATCGTTGATCCTCACCCTGTTAAGCAGCGAACCGGTTAATCGCAAAGGATCGACGACCAATGGCCAAGGACAAAGGACGAGCCAAGATGGAAGTGTCACCGCCGGTCGTCACGGTGCGGTTCAACAAGTTCCTGCCCTACTGGGCTGTGTTCCAGACGGACCTGCGCCAGACCGCACGAAGTTGGGTCTTCCGCTTGTGGGTACTGATGACGGTACTCGCGGCGGTGGGCTTGCTGCTCTACCGCGTTGGGCTTCACAAGGAAGCCGGAATGTTCCAGAGCGCCGCAACCCAGACCGGCGACCTGTTCCGCCTTATGATTCTCGGGAGCCTTGCGCTCGTAGTGGTGCTGGCGGTGTCGAGCATCAGCTCCGAACGCGGCACCGTGGCCGACTCGGTGCTGAGTCGTGGAATCAGCCGGTATCAGTATTTCCTGGCGAAGTGGCACGCGCGATTGGTGGTCGTGACGGCGACGTTCGCGGTGCTCGCGTTCGGCGTGATTCTCGCGAGTTACTTCCTCTTCAAAGACGACGCACAAACCGACTTATCGTTCGCCGGGTCGTGTGCAGCGGTGCTGGCCGTGTGCGCCGTCCTCGCGGTGATCGTGACCTGGGGCGTGACCATCGGCGCGCTGGCGAACAGCACGATGCTGGGCATCACGGTGTTCTGGCTGGTGCTGTACGGTGCCGGGTTTCTGCTGTCGCTGATGCCGGAACCGTGGCCGTCACCAGAGCGGCAGTTGACCCGCTTGAAGTTCGTGCTTCAGGGTCAGTACAACCCCGCGGCGATCACGCAACTCCTCACGGTGTCGTTCGTGTTGTGCGCCGTGGCAGCGGCCGTGGGCTTGCTCGGCTTCAGCAAACGAGATGTGTAAAGGAGCCGGGCCCGGGGCGGATCAAAAGGAACTGGACGCGTTGAAAGAACGGATCGCGCGACTGCGGTTGCACGAGCAGTTGCACCTGTTCGAGTTGGTGTTCGGGGACTACCGCCGCAAGTGCGAGGAAGCGATGGCGGACATGCTCGCACAGATCGAGTCGCAGCGGACGGACGAGTTCCGGCAAGCGGTCGCGGCACCTTCAGTGGCAACAATCGTCTGACCGAGCCGAACAAGCGTGAAGCCGTGTCACTTTCGCGCGTCGAGCGCGAAGAACATCTTCTGCTGCATTCGATCCTTCCCCTTGTACATCACGCCAAGATACAACCCCGGTGACACTTCGCGCACTTCGTCGCGCACGTCGGGCCACAGCTTCGAGCCAGAGTAGTCGAGGATCAGCGACGGTCGTCCATCGATCAGGCTTTCACCGTGGTACACGTCCGCGGGAATCGCTTGCCCGAAGCCGAAGACACGGTTAATCATCGTGCCGTCGTCGCGGAAGATTTTGCCCTGCCACGCGAGCCGTGTCACGCGCGAGTTCGCCACGGTGAACCGCGCGCCGGGGTTCTTGATCGCGCGCCCGGGTAAGAACCCGCTTGGCGGCGGCGCTGGCGGCGACGCGAGGTAAATCGCTTCGAGTTCGTGCTTCGACATGCGCACCAGATCGCGCAGTTCGCGCGGTGCGTCACCAGCCGACGCGACCGACGCGCTGGCGAGACTCGCGAGCACCGCGAAGCCGGGCACGAACGTCCGGCGAAAGTTCCACGTCATTGCTGCATCTCCGCGTTGACAAACTCAGACGTGTCACCGGAATCGGCATTCCTTACGCGGCTTATCCATCTTTTGGCGCACCTCGCGAAGTGTGATCGTTTGGCGAGCCGTTGGGGTCGGCATAACCGCGAGAACCGGTCGCTGGGCGTGGGCCGGCGGTGCTGCTCGGAGGTGAACGGGAATCGAGTTAATCGTCACGCAGTGGGGAGCGTACATTCCCCTATGTGCCAACCGGCGCGGAACGCGACGCGGTGGGCGAGTGTCTTGCGAAGCAGGTTTGCGACGTCGCGTTGCGACTCAAAAATGTTGTGGAGCGGTTTTCACTCCTTGTCCTTCTTCTCCGCGATCCACGTTTCTTGTGGCGGGCGCTTCTGGTGGTGGGCGGTCGCGTCTTGATACGCCTTCGCCACGGCAAGCAGCGTGCTTTCGCCAAACAGTCGCCCCGTAAACGTGAGCGAGGTCGGTGAGCCAGCCTTCGTGAAGCCGTTTGGCAGACACAATGTCGGGTGCCCGGTCAGGTTCGTGATTTGCAGGTCGTTGCCGGCGACGTAGAGATCCACTTTCTCCATCACACGTGCCATCTCGCGCATCAAGAGCGTGCGGGCGCGCTGCGCCTTCAGATAATCGACGGCGGAGACGAACCGCCCGCGGCGGAACGTTGGTCCCCACATTCCAATACCTTCCTTGACGCCTTCGCGTGTGATGTCCTCGAACGCCGCAGCGGATTCCACGTCTAAAATCATGCTCACGATCCGGCCCGCGGTCTGTTGCGGTAGCGTGATCGGCACCATCTTCACGCCCAAATCCTTGAGTACTTTCATGTCATCCGCGGGCGGACTTGCGGCTTCGACGTAGCCGACGCGCAGTTCTTTCAGGTCCGCTTTCGCGGGCCAGTTGAACGGCCGGTCTTGTGCGGACGAGTCCTTGCCGTCGAACCCGTGGATCGCGCCGAACACCATCGCGCAGTCTTCCGCGCTGCGGCACATCGGCCCAATCTTGTCGAGCGACCAACAGAGGGCCATGCACCCGTGCCGGCTCACGCGACCGAATGTCGGGCGCAACCCGGTCACGCCGCAGCGAGTACTCGGTGAGACGATGCTGCCAAGCGTTTCGCTTCCGAGGCCGAATCCGACTAGTCCCGCCGCGACACTCGACGCGGTGCCGGCGGACGAACCGCTGCTGCCTTGTTTGATGTTCCACGGGTTGCGCGTCGTTCCACCGAACCACACGTCGCCCCACGCGAGCGAACCGAGCGTTGTCTTGCACGTGAGCACCGCGCCCGCGTCGTCGAGTCGTGCCGCGACGGTTGCCTTCTCCGCGAACTTCTGCTCCTTGAAGTGTCCGGCGCCCCAGGTGGTCGGGTAGCCGGGGTACGCGATCAGATCTTTCGCGGCCCACGGGATGCCGTGCAGCGGGCCGCGATACTTCTTCGCGGCGATGTCCTTGTCCGCTTCCGCAGATTGTTTCAGCGCGAGTTCTTCCGTGAGTGACACCACGCACAGCAATGCGGGATCGTATTTCTTCAGGCGCGCGAGGTAGACTTTGGTGAGTTCGGTTGAAGTGATGGTTCGCGCCTGGATCATGTGGGCGAGTGTGGTGAGCGGCAGGAACGCGAGGTCGTCGTCTTTCGCCGGTTTGATCGGCTCAGCCGGCTTCGGGTTGAACTCAGTCTTTCCGCGACCATCCTTCGACGGTGCTTCCCACGGGATCGCGTTGAAGTGAATCGCTGGTCCGACCACGTTGGTGATGTCGAGTTTGTTGAGCGCCGCGACGTTCCGCAATGTGTTGGTCAGCGACCCGGCGACAGTCTTTCGCTCCGCGTCGGAGAGTGTGATTCCCGCAACCCACTCGGCGCCCTGAACCATCTCCGCGGTGATGACTTCGACCTTTGGCTGTGCTGCCGCGGCGGCGACCGCGCGCTGGAAGGTCGCGTTACCGACACCGACCGCGGCAACGGCGGCGAACAGTTCGCGTCGCGAAACGTTGACTGACATGAGAAGTTCCTTGAGGTGTCGTGATCGGAGTGCCGGGGGTTGAACCCCTGGGTTTATTGTCGTGATCGGAGGAGATTGTACCTGAACCCGCGGCGCTGGGTGCGTCTGTGATACGATTCTTCACCCACCGCGTTCGGGACACTTCGATGTGCGTTCCCCTGAAGAAAACTGACCTACCGGCACGAACCCGCGGCACCTGCTGAAGCTGTCGCGGGTGCGGCCGCGCGGACGCCAGTACGCGCCGCACGTCGTGTGTGAAGGTCGGTCAGGCTTCGGAGAAGGTTGCGCGAGAGATGTGCAAAGTCAACAGTTGATGAACATGTGATGCGGATTGCGTGAATGTGGAGCGCGTTCGCGGCTCCACGTTCGCGTTACATTCCCAAGGTGCGCATCCATCCCAGCGCCTTCTCTAGCGACTCCATCGGGAGCCCAACCACGTTGCTAACGCTGCCGCTTTCGATGGTCAGATACGGGTCGTGCGGGAACTCGATCGAATACGCACCGCTGCACCCTTCCCACTTGCGCGTCTTCAGGTACGCGTCGATCTCGGCATCGGAGAGTGGCGCCATCCGCACGAGGCTCCGCTCCTGCCAGCAGAACTGCCAATCGGTCGGGCGGTGCCACAGACACACGCCGGTCCAGAGTTCGTGAACGGTGCCGGACAGCGACTTGATAATGCGCCGCGCGTCGGCTTCGTCTTCTGGCTTGCCGATCACTTTGCCGTGCAGCCAGCCCACCGTGTCCGCCGCGATGATGAGGCCATCGGGTTCCTTCAGCGCGACCGCTTCAGCCTTCAGCCACGCGAGTTCGCCGACGTAGTGCCGGCAGTCGCCGAGACGCGCTTCTGTTGGTTCGTCGATGTTCGACGGCTTCACTTCAAACGGATAACCGGCCTGTTCCATTAACCACTTGCGGCCCCACGAGCCGCTCGCAAGGATCAGGCGGAACGGGAGTTGTGTGTTTGTCGCCATGTGTCGAGTGTTTCCGCCAACTTGGGCCAGAGCCGTTCAGGAGTGAGTTCCGACATGCAGATCATGTTATTGCATTTCTTGAGGTAGCTCCCGGCGCACGCGACCGACGTTTCCACACAACTCGCCGCTTGCGGGTACGGCCCGTGAAGCGCGACTCGCGTGCAGGTGTACGGCGCGATGCACGGGCGACCGAGCGCTGCCGCGAGGTGTAGCGGCCCGGTGTCGTTGCCCACCATCACGTCCGCGAGCGAGAGTATGGCCGCGAGTTTGGGAATTGAGGTCTTCCCAGTGAGGTCGAGCGAAGGAGCGCGAAGGTTCGCGATTACTTGTTGTGACAACGCGGTGTCATCGCCGGTGCCAATGAAGACGCACGAGCCGCCGAAGTGCGATTGTGCACGGCCTAGCAACTCCGCGAAGTGGTGAGCCGGCCAGCGCTTCGTGAGCCACTTTGCGCCCACCGCGACCGCGACCCACGGGCGCGGTAACGCGGCCAACTCGCTTCGCGCGGCGTCCACTTCCGTTGGTTGAAGCGGGACGCGGAACGTCTTCGGCAGGCGCCCGACGCCGAACGCTTCCGCGACCGCCCACATGCGATCGACGGCATGCGCCGTGTCGAGTGCGGGCGCTCCGATTTTGTGCGTGTAGGCGTAGCGACTGCCTTCGCGCGCGTTGCGGAAACCCACGCGATGCGGTGCTCCGCTGAACCACGACATCAAGCCGCTTCGCAACAGACCCTGCATGTCGATCACGAGATCAAACCGGCGGTGGCGAAGTTCCGACGCGAACGACCACGCGGTCGCGAGCGCGCTGCGGACGCCCTTCAGCGCGCCGCGATCGAACGCGAGCGTGTCCGTGAGGTCCGGGTGGCCGGTGAGGAGCGATTCGTAGGAGGCGTTCACGACCCACGTGATGTGAGCCGTGGGGAACCGCGTGCGGAGGGCGGTGAGCACCGGGAGCGAGTGAACGATGTCGCCCAGCGCGCTCGGCTTGATGATCGCGATCCGTCGCGCGTCGATCCGGTCCAGCGACATCGGAATCCTTCCGGGAAGACCAAGAAGGATTAACCACAAAGGCACAAAGGACACAAAGAAGACAGAACACAAGGAGGAGAAGTCTCGTTCTGAAGAATTGCCCTCCTCTTACCTTCTTTGTGTCCTTTGTGGTTAATCCTTGCTTCTAATCTTTGGCAGCAGCGCGCCCACCGCGAGGAGCGTGATCACGGCCGCGACGTACGGTAGTGTGCGCGACGGTTCCGTCTGGAACAAGACCGATCCGAGGAACGGCCCGAGGATGCGGCCGAGCGACGCGAACGACTGGTT
>SXID01000141.1 GCA_005772955.1 Planctomycetia bacterium | reverse complement strand
GCTCGTTAAACAACACTACACCGTTCCCAAACGCGCTCGAATACGCGGTCACTCCAGAGCAAGGGAGCGGCAAAGCTCAACCACTCCCTTGCGGTCGCGGCTCGTTAAACAACGCTACACCGTTCCCAAACGCGCTCTAAGTTCCTTCACAACGCGGCGTGCCGCGACGCGGGCGTCAGCAAACTCGACCGGTGCGCCACGTGCCGAAGACGTGGAGCGTGAGAAGAAAGCGAAGAGAAAAGTATTCACCGCAGAGAACGCGGAGGACACCTTTTTCCTCACTCCATCACTGCGGCGTCGTACTCCAGTTTCGCGAGCGTGGCGTTCAACTTCTCGCGGGCGTCGTCGCGGTCGGCGCGGAGCTTTTCTTCCTCCTCCGTGATCTTCGCGAGCCGGTCTTCCTGCTTGTCGAGCGTCGCGACGAACCGCTCGCGCAGGGTCTTCTCGCTCGCGCGATCGCCGAGCGCACCGAGGTTGTCGCGAATGCGATTCTGCTCCGCGTGAATCTTTTTCCGCGCTTCATCGAGTTGCGCGAGTTTCTCTTCGACGCGGCTCACGGATTGCCGCTGCGCGAGTGCCTCTTTCAGCGCCTTCTCGGTGGCCTTGTCGAGGTACTTCGCAGAGATCCACGCTGCGAGTTGCTTGTCGGTGATGTCCGCCAAACTCCACGACTGATAGAGCGTCTGCTGTTGCTGAACGACGAACGTGCTCGCGGTGTTCGGCGGGAGCAGGAACCGGAACCGCCAGTAGTTGTCAGTAATTTCGTGCGGGCGCGGTCTCCACCAGCTTCCACTTGGAATCGTCTCGCGGATGATCGAGGTACACGATCTGCTCTTTGTCCGACTTGCTGTTGAAGGTGCAAGTGGTCTTCTGCACCAGTGCATAGTGCGTCTTGAGCGTGCCGCTGCGGATCGTGACGCGGGTAACGCGGTCACTGTGCGAGTCGATGTTGTCGAGAACGCGCACCGCGAGTTCCACCGCATAGCCGACGAGTCGTTTCTCGGTGGGCTTGAGCGTGTCGAGCATCGCCTCGCCAACGTAACTCCCCTGTTCGAACACCGTGACCGGCCCGCCTTCGAGCGTGAGTCCGGTGGTGTTCTCGAACTCGACACGGCGAATGGGGAGATTCGACATGGAGACTCCTTGTATTTTGTATTTGCGGTTCGATGTATTTGCGGCTTGCCGCGTAGCGTTGGATGTTTTGAACGCTACGCGGCAAGCCGCATCACCCGGCTAGGTGTAACGTCCACTCCGTCGCTTACACTCTGGTTCGCCAAATCTGCTATTCCTTCCCCAACACGAGATCGACCACCCAACACCCGCGAACGTGCGGTTGGTTCGCGTCGCGGCAGTGCGTGAGGATGTCCTCGCTGTCGCACCCCGCGTCTTGAAGCGCGTCGGCCAGAATGGGCATCGTGCCGAACTCACGCGACTCGTACATCTGCTGCGCGAGGGCAACGGCGGTGTCGGTGCGCCACGAAGGGGAGAAGGCAACCGGACGGAAGGGATTGCCGAACACACAGCGAATCAACCCGCACCCTGACGACCCGATCCGCGCGCTCAGGTTGGAAATGGTGACTGTCATCCCCTCCATTTCGTCGTTGGTCAGGTTCCGTAGGGCTAGCACAGAGGGGGCTTCGGTCCCGTCCTTGATCGCGTTCCGCACGGCCTTCCGCGCCGCCAGGAACTCGGCCCGCAACGCCAACCCGTCGGCGTGCCGCTCGACGACATCAATTACTTGGCTAGCCAGAGCGGGGGCGTCTGCTGTGACGGTCAGACGGACACACGCGGCAGCCAGGAGCCGGAGCCGCCGGGGGGCTTTCTTCATCCGGTGGTAATCGAGTAGCAATCTCGGCTCTGCACACGCCATCCATTCCGCTTCGGTCATCGGTCGCCCTCTAGGAATTGCCTTCAACATGACCGGTGCGCCGCCGGGTGCAAGCCCACACGCCGCGGGCGATCCGCCCCGCAATAGTTCCCACCGTCGCTGACGCGGTGGGTTCGCCATATACTATCCGGACGCGTCTCACCTCTCCCGCGTTCGCGCACCCCACCCGTCATTCCACCGGACCGGTTCCAATGTCCACGCACGCACGCACACCCCGCGAAGTTCTGGCGTTCATTCGTGAGCGCGAAGTCAAAGCCATCGACTTGCGGTTCATGGACTTCCCAGGCTCGTGGAAGCACTTCACCGTTCCCGCGGAGGTACTCGACGAGAACGCGTTCGAGGACGGCATCGGGTTCGACGGCTCGAGCATTCGCGGGTGGGTCGCGATCAACGAGTCCGACATGCTGCTCATGCCGCAACCGGACACGCTGTTCATCGACCCGTTCTGCAAAGACATCACGCTCGCGATGCTGTGCAACATCCAAGACCCGCTCACGAAGGAAGACTACTCCCGCGACCCGCGAAACGTGGCGCGAAAAGCTGTCAACTACATGAAGTCCACCGGCGTCGCGGACGCGGCGATGTTCGGGCCGTCGCTGGAGTTCTTCGTTTTCGACGACGTGAAATTCGATCAGACGCCGCACTCCGCGTTCTACTACGTCGATTCCGGCGAAGGCCAATGGAACACCGGCCGCGACGAGCGCCCGAACCTGGGCTACAAGGTGCCGTACAAGCAGGGCTACTTCCCGTGTCCGCCATCGGACGCGCTGCACGACCTGCGAAGCGAAATGATGCTCGCGATGATGCAGTGCGGCATGACCGTCGAGAGCCACCATCACGAGAAGGCTGGCGGCGGGCAGTGCGCCATTAACGTGCGGTACGACGAACTGGTCTCGATGGCCGACAACGTGCTGAAGTACAAGTACATCGTGAAGAACATGGCAAAGCGGCACAACAAGGCCGCGACGTTCATGCCCAAGCCGCTATTCGAGGACTACGGTAGCGGGATGCACGTTCACATGTCGCTGTGGAAGGACAAGGGCGGTGACCGCGTGAACCTCTTCGCGGGCAGCGACTACAGCGGGCTGTCGGAACTCGCGATGTACGCTCTCGGCGGCTTGCTCAAGCACGCGCCGGCACTGTGCGCGATCACCAACCCCACCACCAACAGCTACAAGCGGCTCGTGCCGGGATACGAGGCGCCGGTGAACCTCGCGTACAGCCAGCGGAACCGCTCCGCGGCGGTCCGCATCCCGGTGTACTCGTCGCGCGCCAAGTCGAAGCGATTGGAGTTCCGCATTCCCGACGGCGCGGCCAACCCGTATCTCGCGTTCGCCGGTATGCTGATGGCGATGCTCGACGGCATTCGCAACAAGACGCACCCCGGCGATCCGCTCGACAAGGACATCTACGACATGCCGGCGGAGCAACTCAAGAACGTACCGAAGACACCCGGCACACTGGTGGAAGCGCTCAACGCGCTGGAGAAAGATCACGAGTTCTTGCTGCACGGGAGCGTGTTCACCGAAGACGTGATCGAGACGTGGATCGACTACAAACGCAAAGCCGAAGTCGCCGCGATTCGCGTCCGCCCGCACCCGTATGAGTTCGCGCTCTACTTCGACAGTTGAGTTGAGAATCAATCCGCGCGGCGCGAGAATTGGTCTTGTATCGTCTATTTCGCGCTCGCTACACTTCTCCCTTCACCACCGGGGCATGACGCCTCGGAGTAGGCTCGACCACGGAGGATTCGCCGAAGATGCCCCCTCGCAGCAAAGAAAAAGAACCTGTCATCATCCCGGCCACCCGCCCGCTGATCGCGGTGAACGCCGACTTCGTTACCCCGAAGAACGGCACCGCGTTCGCGAAGGTCAACGTCGGCTACCTCGACGCGATCATCGGTGCCGGCGCGCTGCCGCTTCTCCTTCCGCCGCTGCGGAAAGACAACCTCGCGGCCATCGACGTGCTGCTCGATCAGTGCGCCGGGATCGTGCTGACCGGCGGCGCCGACATGGACCCGCGACGCAACGGTCAACCGCTCACGGCGGTCGTGAACCCGATGCCGGCGCGCCGCGAAGACGCGGACCGCTACCTGCTCGCCAAAATCTTCGAGCGCAAGATTCCGGTGCTCGGCATCGGCGTCGGGATGCAGCAGTTGAACGTGTTCGCGGGCGGTACGCTGCATATGCACCTGCCGGCCGATAACCCGAAGGCGCTGCCGCACTTCGACCAGACCGGCGCGCCGCACCGGCACATGGTTCTCATCGAGGACAACACGCGGCTCGACGATATTTACGGCACACAAGAGCTTCGCGTGAACAGCTCGCACCACCAAGCCGTGAACCAGATGGGCAAGCGGATGCGGGTCGCGGCGAAGGCGCCGGACGGCGTCATCGAGGCGATCGAATCAACCGACCCGAACTGGTTCTGCGTGGGCGTGCAGTGGCACCCGGAAGCCGATACCGCCAGCGCCCTTGACGTCCAAATCTTCGAGTGCTTCGTCCAGGCCGCGGTGCGGAACCTGGACGCGGTTCTCGCCGCAGCCTAGGAGGGTGACGAGTGACGAGTGACGAGTGACGAGTGAAAACTCAGAGGAGCCGAGTGGTTCCGCCCCTCTTGGTTTTCACGCGTCACGCGTCACGCGTCACTCGTCACTATCGAAATGGTTCGTACCTTACTCGGCCTGTCGGTAAGCTCCGGTCTGGAAGGTGTGGACGCGGTCGCGGTGCGGGTCGAAGGACTGGGCCTCGACCTCGTCTCCCGCGTCGTCGCGGTGCCCAGGGTCGCGTTCCCGCCTGTCGTGCGAGACGTCATCCGCGCGCCGGCCACGGCACCCGTTGCACCTCCACCGGAGTTCCTGCGCACCGTCGCCGATGCCGCAGTGTTCGCGGCGCGCCAGGCGCTGAGCAAAGCCGCCGTGTCACCACGCGACACGTTCGCGATCGGTATCCTCGAACCAACCCGACCCGCTGCTGCCGTTCCGATCTACTGGCCGGAAGTCGCGGAGCGCGTCGCCGAGCAGACCGGCGTCACAGTGCTGCACGGGTTCGCGGACCGCGACCACGCGTGTGGCGGGTGTGGGCACCCGATCACTGCGGTCGCGGATTTCCTGCTGTTCCGCGATGCGACCGAATCGCGGTTACTGGTTCACCTCGGCGCGGTTTCGACCGTGCTGCTCGTTCCCGCGGATGGAAAGGTATCCGCCGCGTTGGGCTTCGAGCCTGGTCCGGGGAACCAACTGCTCGACGCCGTTCTCTTCCACGGCACGCGCGGAAAAGAACTTCACGACATAGGCGGCAAGCAGGCCGTACAGGGGCGGTGCCTCGATCCCCTTCTGGCGCGGTGGGCGGAACACCCGCACCTGACTCGTACGCCGCCGAAGACCGTTCACGCGGAAGCGTTCGGGCGAGGTTTTTTGCTCGCCGCGTTCGACGCGGTGCGCCAACTGAACGCAACCCTCCCCGACTTGCTCTGCACGGCAACGCACCTGGCCGCGCGCGCGATCGGGGACGCCTGCCGCATTCCGCTGATGAAACCCGACAGCGCGCGCCGCGTTCTTCTCACCGGCGGCGGCGTGCGGAACGGCTTCCTGTGGCAACTGGTGGCGAAGCAATTCAGCGGAAGTGTCGAACGTGCCGACGCGGTCGGCGTGCCGGCTCAGTCGCGAAACGCGGCGGCGGCGGCAGTGCTGTCTGCGCTGACGTGCGACGGCGTCGCGGGCAACCTGCCGGTACTGACCGGTGCGACCGGCGGGCGCTTGTTAGGTCACATCTGTCCGGGCGACGGTCGCAACTGGGCGCGCTGCGCCGCGTGGCTCGCCGACCAGACCGGTGAATACCCCCGCGCGAACCGCGCCGCGTAATGGCTCGCTCGTACCGACCGTTAGCCCAACAGTTTCCGCGCCAGCACAACGGCGCCCACCACGGGGTCGTCCACTAACCCCACAGCTCCCGGCGTGACGCCGCAGGCGCGGAGTTCGTGAAGGAACCGGGCGCGGTACATTTCGCTCTCGATCACCAGCCCACCCGTAAGCGCAATCGGGAGGTTGTCGCGCGGCAAGCCGCCGGCCGCGACCGCACCCGCTGCTGTTCGCGCCAACTCGCGTGCCTCTTGCTCAAAGATCGCGGTTGCGGTCGCGTCGCCCGACGCGGCGACGGTTAACACCACCGGCGCGAGCGCGGCAATCGCGGCCTTGTCCCACTTCCCGCGATACACGATCGGGATGAACTCACGCGGATCGTCGGAACCGAGTTCCTTCAGGTACGCGGGCAGAAGTGCGGAAGACTCGCCGATCTTGTCTGCCGCGCGGCACGCGGCCCGCAACCCGAGCAAGCCGATACGGAATGCGCTGCCTTCGTCGCCCATCAGGTAGCCCCATCCACCGGCGCGGGCGTCCTTTCCTTCCGCGTCGAGTGTGAACGCGATCGACCCCGTTCCCGCGACGATCGCGAGTCCCCACCCGTCCGGCGTGCCGGCCGCGAAGAGTAGCGTCGCGTCGTTGGCGACGGTGAGTTTGTCCGAGAGGCGAACGAGATCGGCCCACCCGCGAATTACATCCAGGCCCTCGCTGCGGTCCACGCCGGCTAAGCCCAGCGCCGCTGCCGCGACCGGAGCGCGCTTTACCTTCGCCGAACGGAATGCGCCCACGACGGCCGCATTCAACTCGTGCAGCGCGGACGTTATTCCGACCGCCTGAATGTTCGACGGCCCGGCCTCGCCGCGCCCCAGCGACGCACCGGTGCGCGCGTCCGCGAGCACCGCGATCGTGTGCGATGCGCCGCCGTCGATGCCGACGACAAGTGATTGCGAATCTGCCATGCCGGTTCCATTGGGAGAGAGTGAAGAAGGAGTAACCACAACGGCACAATGGACACAAAGAAAGCAAGAAGAGGAAGCCGTTCTTCAAAACAGAATATCTCTGTTCTTCCTTTTCTTTGTGTCCTTTGTGGCTTTGTGGTTACTCCTTCTTTTTGCCACCCTTCACGTACTTGTCGAACCACGCGAGCTGTTCGTACAGCACATGGCCGATGGACTCGCGAGCGCTGTAGCCGTGGTCCTCGTGCGGTAGCAACACTAACCGCACGGTGCCGCCGGTGCCGCGAACCGCCTGATACATGCGTTCGCTCTGCACCGGGAACGTGCCGGGGTTGCTGTCCGCCGCGCCGTGAATCAGCAACAGCGGTTCCTTGATCTTCTCCGCGTGGTAGAACGGCGACATCTTCCCGTAAATCTCCGGCGCTTCCCAGAACGTGCGCCGCTCGTTCTGGAAGCCGAACGGCGTGAGCGTGCGGTTGTACGCCCCACTGCGCGCGATGCCGGCCTTGAACAAGTCGCCGTGCGCCAGCAGGTTCGCCGTCATGAACGCGCCGTAACTGTGGCCCATCACGCCGACGCGGGTCTTGTCGATGCCGAACTCGGCGGCCTTGTCGATCGCCGCTTGCGCGTTCGAGTTGAGTTGCTCCACGAAGTTGTTGTTCGCGGTCTCCGGCGGGCCGACGATCGGCATCGACACCTCCAGAACCGCGTAGCCTTGCGTGAGGAAGAACAGGTGCGAGTAACCGCCGACCGCGGTGAACCGGTGCGGCGAACCGGTGATCTGCCCCGCGGTGTCGGCCGACGCGAACTCCACAGGGTACGCGTAGAACACCGCTGGCACCTTGTCGCCTTCCTTGTGATTGGGCGGCAGGTGCAGCGTAAACGAGATCGCGGTGCCGTCGGCGCGCTTCGTGGTGACGAGTTGCTTCTTCGCCTTGCGCAGTTCGGGCGCGGGGTCGGCGTTCTTGGTCAGTTGCTTCTCGTGCGGTCCGTCGCGGTAGAAGTAGTTCGGCGGTTCATTCACCGACTCACGGCGGACCAGCACCTTCGTCCCGGACACGTTCAGCACGCGAACCACTTCCTCGACCACGCCTTCGGGACAGTGATAGAGGCGCTCTGCCTTCATCGTCTTCAGATCGTACTTGTCGAGGAACGGGCGGTCGCCCTTCGGGGTCGCGCCGTCACCGCGCAGGAAGAAGGTGTCGCCGGCCGGGTCGCCCGCGGTGCGGACAACCGCGTGCCCGCTCGGAAGCTGGCGCGTCACTGGTGAGCCGGGATCGCCATAGCGGTCCTGCGCGGAGCGCTCGAAGAGCAACTTCGGGTCGGCTGCGAGAATCGCGGTGGTCGGCGCGAGAAACGTGCGCACCCACTTACGGTCGCGGTCGTAGTCGCGGACGAGCATCCGGTTGCCGGTCGGGAAAAAGTCGATCCCGGTGAACCGATGTTCGATTTTCAACAATTCCGCGCCCTTGATCTCGCCGCCCGCGGTCGCGGTGAACAGTGCGTCGCGGTGCGGAACCTTCTTCCTGGGGTCGCCGTCGTCCTGCGCTTCGGCCCAGATTAGCGAATGTGGGAGCGTCGGAACCCACCGGATCGAGCGAGGGCCGGTCGGCACACCCTCGATGGGAATCTTGTCTTGCAGCGGCAGGTCCGCGACCGTACCGGTCCTCTCGCCGCTTGCCGTGTAGACTTCAATCGTGCGCGGGAACGCGCTGTACGGGTGCAGGTACGAGAACGGTTTCTGCACGCTGTAGACGAGCGCGAGTTGCCCGTCCGGCGACGGGTCCGAGCCGATGTGAATCGCCGGCTTGCCGATGCTCTGGACCTTCGGCTTGTTGGCTTCGCCGCTGATGACCGCGAGTTGCGACGTGCAGTAATACTCGAAGAGCGCCGCGTCGTGCGGGTCTTTGAGCATGTCTTGGTAGGTGCGGACGGGAGCCGCCTTGCCGCCGCTCTCCTGAATAACGGGTCCGCTCGGCGCGATCGGCGGTGTCGGTGCTTCGCCGCGCCCTTCGGGAATGAGTTGAACGAGCAACGAGCGACTATCGGGCATCCACTGCGCCGCGTCGCCGAGGGCTGCGTTTAGACGCACGCCTTTCACCTTCTCCAGTTTCAATTCTTCAACCGCGCACACCCACAGCTCGATGCCGGCGTCGGTGGTGTTCAGGAGCGCGAACCGCTTGCCGTCGGGCGACCATGTCGGGAACCCGATCTTGGCCTTTTCGGGAAGCGCGATCGGCTTCGCGTCGCCGCCCGTGACCGGCATGAGCGACAGCCCGGTGACGCGTGCCGGCCGCGCCGGGCCGTTCGTCTTCGGGTTGATGCGCAAGCCCGCGAGCCGCAGCATCGGCGCCGCGACCTCTTCAATGGAAGGGTAACGGGCGGTCTGAATGAGCAGGATGTTCTCGCCCGTCGGGCTGACGGAGAGGGCGGGCGGCGCGGGCGCATCGAGTATGTCGATGACCGCTTGCGGCGGCTTCTGGTAGCCCTCTTGCCCGAAGGCGTCCACGGAGATGGTCAACGCGAACACCCCGCAAAGCATAACGCGAAACATGGCTGCCCTCCCGAACGTCGTTCAGGCAGTATACTGGGAGTTGAGCCGCGTGCGGCGTCGCGGGGTGGCGGAGCCGCAAGCGGCGCAACAACCAGCCACACCCACCCGGCCCACCAGG
>SXID01000140.1 GCA_005772955.1 Planctomycetia bacterium | reverse complement strand
TCCGCGAAGGCGGGAAGACCATCGGTAGCGGCGTCGTGAGCGAGGTTCTGGAGTAGTTCAACCGAGGGCGCAGGTGAGTACCTGTGCCTCGCATTTCATTTTGAGCGCAATTCACGACCTCTGCACGGGACATCCCTCGGGCTGCGTGGTACAAGAAGCGGTGCCGAAGCCCCCGCGTCGGCGACTCGCACATCACTTCGAGAACCGCACATGATCGTCAACGACTCCGTAGCTGATATCGCCACGCCCACCGGTCCGATGCGGACGTACTTCTATTCGCCCAACGAACCGGGGCGCGTGCCGACGCCGCGACCCGGACTCGTGCTGTACTCCGAAATTTTTCAGCAGACGCCGCCGGTGCGCCGGCTCGCGCTTCAGTTCGCGAGCCTGGGTTACTTGGTCGCGGTGCCGGAGGTGTACCACGCGCACGAACCGCCCGGGTGCGTGCTCGGCTACGACGACGCGGGCAAGAATCGCGGTAACGCACTGAAGCAGATCATCCCGATGTCGGACTTCGACGCGGACGCGCGCGCCACGGTCGATGCGCTGACGGGACATCGCGGTTGCACCGGGAGCGTCGGCGCGGTGGGTATCTGCCTGGGCGGACACCTCGCGTTCCGCGCGGCGCTGCTGCCGGATGTGAAAGCGACCGCGTGCTTCTACCCGACCGACATTCACTCGGGCACGCTGGGAAACGGCGGTTCGGATTCGCTCGCCCGCGCGAAGGATATCAAAGGCGAACTGCTGATGGTGTTCGGCCGACAAGACCCGCACGTGCCGGGCGCGGGGCGCCGCACCATCTACGACGCACTCGACGCGGCCGGGGTGTGGTTCACGTGGCACGAGTTCAACGCGGCGCACGCGTTCCTGCGAGATGAAGGCGATCGCTACGACCCGGGCACCGCGCGGCTCTCGCTTGGGCTGGCTGCCGACCTGTTCCGTCGCGCGCTGTAGCGCGACGGGTCACTTCGGGTGCGGGAACGGCGGCGCCCCCTCTTCGATCCATCGGCGTACCGTGTTGATTTCCTCCGGCTTCATCCGCGGTTCCGTGGCCGGCGGCATCACCAGTTTCTCGTGCGGCGCCTTGAGCAAAAGGGTGTACACCTCGGACTCGTCTGGCTTTCCGGGAACCACGACCTTTCGCGCGAGAAGCAGGTTGTGGTTGAGAATCTTGATACCGCCATCGGGCGGGGCGCCATCGGGCTTCTGGATCGGGTGGCAGTCCAGACACCGGTAAACAAAGATCGCGTAGGTTTGCGCCGCGAGTTCGGACCGCGGCACAACCGGCGGCGTGGGGTTGTTTGGATCCTCTGATGGGAACTCCGGCGCGCCGCCTGCGATCCAGTCTTTCACAATCAACAGTTCCAGTTCGGACACGCGCGGTAGCCAGTTGTCGTCCTCCGGCGGCATCGTGTTGTCCTCGATGCGGTGGATTAAACGTGAATCCTCCGGCCGACCAGCGACGACATTCTTGCGTTCCTGGTCGAATAGCGACGCGCGATCGAGAACAAGGAACCCACGTTTGGCCTTCGCGAAAGCCGCGCCGTGGCACGCGTAGCAGTGACGCTGAAGAATCTCTCTCGCCTGTGGGGCGACCTCCACGGCTCGCGTTCGTTTCCGTTCCTGTTCGGCTTCTGTTCGCGCTCGTGCCTGTTCGCGCTCCGTGTATTTTTGAGCCGCGAACCCGACCGACGCGACGACGATGAGGAGCATGGACGCGGGCCACATCGGTCGGTGGCGTGCGAGCTTCAGCAACCTGCCGACCCACGACAACCGACGTGCGACGACCGGCTCGCCGTTTGCGAAACGGCGCAAGTCATCAGCGAGTGCCTCCGCGCTCACGTACCGGTGGCCTGGCTTCTTCTCCAGGCACTTCAGGCAGATCGCTTCGAGGTCGCGCGGAATCCCCAAACGCACGCGGCGCGGCGCGACCGGTTCGTCCGCGATCACCTGCCGCAGCGTTTCGAGTACGCTCTTCCCCCTGAATGGGGGCCGTCCTGTGAGCGATTCGTACAGGATGGCGCCGATCGCGTACACGTCGCACGCGGGTCCGATGGTGTTAGTCTTGCCTTCGGCCTGTTCGGGCGCCATGTAGGTGGGCGTGCCGATCACTTCACCGGTCGTGGTGTGGTCGGTGTCCGCACCGAGACGCTTAGCCAACCCAAAATCACTCACCTTCGGTGAGTGGGCAGGCAATGAATCGGAGGCAAGAGTCTGGTCGTTACTGCCCACCGCCCACTGCTCACTGCCTATTGCCAACAGAATGTTGGCGGGCTTCAGGTCACGATGAACGATGCCTCGCTCGTGTGCGTGGTGGATCGCTCGCGCGATAGTTTCCACGAGTTGGGCGGCGGTTCTGGGTGAGAGTGGTTCTGCTGAAAGGCGGTGCGCGAGCGTGCCGCCGTCCACATACTCCATCGTGAAGAACGAGTGCCCATCCACTTCGCCGACTTCGTAAATCTGGACGATGTGAGGGTGCTGCAACCGCGCGATCGCCTCGGCCTCGACGCGGAACCTGGCCAGTTGCTTCGGCCCGACACGGAACCCCGCGATCATCTTCAGCGCGACCGTGCGGCGCAGCTCGATCTGCGTCGCCTTGTACACGACTCCCATGCCGCCCTGGTCGATGACTTCGAGGAGTTCGTAGCCGAGCGGTCGCAGTTTCTCTGTGAGATGTACCGGGATTTCGGGTTTCTCGCTGCGGTCCGCGTTCGTTGTGTGTGCGCCCACGCCAAGCATTGCTTCCATCGACTCGAACGCGGCGATCCGGCGCGCGAGTTCTTCCGCGAGCGATGGGTCTTCGGCGCACAGTTCGTGTAACGCGGGCGAACCGCCGCGGTGCCGGAGTTCTTGCCAGCGGAGCAGAAGTTCATCGAGTGTTGCGGAACTGGACACGGGCGGCGTCTCGGAAAGGCGAAGAACCTACCCCCCCTCCCTGAATGGAAGAGGAGTAAGACCTGTCGGATTAGTCTTACTCCCCTTCCATCCAGGGAGGGGGTAGGTCGTCTTACGTACCCGGCGATTCCCCTTTTCGCGCGCGGTGCAAGCCGAGCAGTGCGGCCTGCCATCTGCGCTGGACAGTGCGCAGACTAATTTCTAACACGTCGGCCGTGTCTTCTTGTGTCAGCCCCTGGTAGAAGAGCAACCCGAAGACTTCACGTTCCTCCTCCGGTAGTGCCGCGACCTGTTCGTGAAACTCGCGCCAGTCGGCTAGCGCGCCCGGTTCGTGCGTGAGGTCCGGCACGCCGGGTTCGGCGGGAACATCGCCCTGGCTCTCGTGGTTCGCGGCGGCGTTCTCGGGACCGGAGTAGTGGCGAGAGAGGTCGATCAGTTCACGCCGGATCTGAACCGTGGCAAGGGCGTAGAACTCACGCACGGATGGCGGGTGAACCTGTTCGAGTGCCCGGCACAACCTCACGAGTGCGTTCTGCATCACGTCATCGGTTTCGGCCCACCGGCGCACGCGTGGGTAGTCGCGCAACATCCGGTGCGTGAGAACCTGAAGCCGGTTGGTCGCGAGCACGATGAGTTCGTTGAGTGCAGACTTGTCCCCATTGCGGACGCGCCCAAGGCACGCGCGCAGGTCGGCCGTGTTCGCGGACCCGTCCGGCATGGTGAACCGTCCTGAAGGTGGGAAAACACTGAGGGATCGTAGAACCTGAGTTTACAGCGACCCGCCCCGCGAACCAAGCGCAACCAGTGTGGACCACGCTGCGCGGCTCATCCACACCTTGCACCGTTCCACCCATGCACAGTTTCAGACCCCGATGGTATTCCTCGATCCCCACGCCCGCTCGGCGCCCATCCGGTGACTGGCCTCGTCGAGCGCCAGGTCGTTCAGGACCGTCACGCTACCCAAGGTAAGAAAGCAAGACCTGCTATCCAAGTACCCAACTGCGCAACTGCACTTCAAGACATGAGGACACCACGAGAACAATGGACCAACACGCTTGTCTTCGTTCCCCTACGTGCGCGTTCTTGCATTTTTTACCTTGCTTGCGGTCTTCTTCGTGGCCCTTCGTACCCGCTTTGCTTGGTCGTGAAATGGTTGGTATTACCGGCCTTCGCGGAGGCGGTCGCCGAGGAAGTTGTTCAGTTCCGGCACCGCGTAAATCTTTGCCACGGTCGTGTCCACGTCGTATGGCACGCGGTGAAACGTCAGGTCGAGACCGTCCAGGGTGATGTAGCACGCTTGCCAGTTCGCGTCTCGCGGTTGGCCCACCGACCCCACATTCACAATTGTCTTTCGCTCGTCGAGGTGCCAGGCGTAGTCGATTTCCTCCGGCGAGAGAAACTGCCACTGCGCTCCTGGTTCCGGTTCGACGAAGATGCCGGGGACGTGCGTGTGCCCCGCGAAGCAGTATCGCTCGATGTGCTCTGCAATCTTGTTCATCTTCGTGACGTTGTACACGTCTTCGGGGAACACGTACTCGTTCGTCTGGTTGCGGGCCGAGCCGTGTACGAAGAGGAAGTTGCCATCGCGGAACTGCCTGGGCCGTTCTGAGAGGAACTGCCACAACTCGTCGCGCCGGGCGCCTTCGAGGATCGCGCGGGTCCACATCGCGGCCTTCTCCGCAGTCGGGCTGAACCCGGTCGGGTCGAACAGCACCGCGTGGTCGTGGTTACCCAACACGTTGAGGTCGAACTTCATCGCGCGATCGACGCACTCGATCGGGTTGGGGCCGTAGCCAATGATGTCGCCCAGGCTGTAAATTGATGACACATGGTTCCGCGCGATATCGGCGAGAATCGCGTCAAGCGCCTCGATGTTACTGTGAACGTCGCTCAGAATCGCCCGCATGAAACACCAAAACAGTGGGCAGTGGGAAGCAAACGATGGCAACACCTAGATACGCGGAGTAAATGCCACTTCGCTGCCCACTGCCTGCTGCCCACTCACAACTGTTTCTCCAACACCGGGAAGCGGCCTTGTTCCTTGAAGTGCCGCGTGTAAAAGTTCGTGAGGTCTGGCACGTCCGATGGGCACTGCGCCGCCAGTGCCGTCACCGTCCCCTCGGTCATCTCTTGCGATGCCTCCGAAAGCAACGCCAACCCCGCCGTCATCGCGTTCTCGGGCTTCGCGACCAGGAAACTGAACAGCCCGTTCACACGTTTCGTGTTCAACCCTTCGGTACCGAACGCCCCGAGCCGAAAGCACGGGGCCAGTGGATCCACCTTCCTCACGTCCGCGTAGGTGCCGCTCTCCAACCCAATCGCGACCGCCATCGGTGTTTCGTCCGGCGAGCGAAGTACCAGCAATGCCTCCGCGGGGAAATACGGGTTCGCAAAGAAATAATTTTCCAGTTCCTCGTCGGGCACCCGGAGTAGTCCCTTGCCCATCGCAGCGACCGCAGGCACGTCGGTCCGGCGGAGTCGGTTGATTGGCAGCTTGCTCCGGTTCACGAGGGTGGGGAGATCGACTGGATCAGCCCAGTAATTCACCACCTCTCGCGTAAGGACGAACCCGTGCTTTACGAGAAATGTGAGCACCGGTTCCCAATCGTGTCGGTATGCGGCGAACAGCTTCGTGAGGCCGCGTTCGCGGGCAGAACTCAACACTGCGTCGAACAGCGGCCCGGCTGCCGCCTCGTACCCCTTGCGGCACCAGGGGACGCTTACGCGGTGTTGAGCCGGTTCGAGCGTGCAGTAGCCGACGACCTGCCCACCTTCCTCGGCGTAGAACCGTGTCGCGGGATCGAACCCCAGGGCACGGGTACGTTTCTGCACGTCCGTGGCGGTGGCCGGCTTGAACCCCGGCAACGCGAAAGCGGCGACGTTGAATAGCGCCGCCTGGGTCGCTTCGTCGCCGAGCTTGAAGTTACGGATGTTCACTGGTTGGCCAGGGGATCTCGAAATCGCAGGTGTGTTGATGCTAACCGGTTGGCACGCGGCGGACAACGGCACGGGCGCCGGTATTTTTCCAAGTTCGGTCGGCGCCGTTGGGGTTGCCCGCTGTGTGCGGCCGGGCTACCGTGTGACGCCCAATCGTGAGGCAACGCCGTGGAAAGAACCACGTCCGCACCGGCCGAGAACCGGATTCAGACGACCGTGAAGTCGGGCGCTGGCGGGATTGGTCGCGTTCGCGCTAGTTGCGTGCAGGCTGCTTTGCTCGCGTCGGTGCTGTTTGCGCTATCGCCACATGTCGTTAGTTATGCGGGTGCGTGCAAACGGTTCGCGAGCGACTCGGCGCTCGCGTTTGGGCTGTTTGCGGTTGCTCACGGTTCGCTCGAAGGAAAGGGCGGTGTTGAACACTGGGTTCCGGCTGTACGCTGTGGCGTGCCACGAACCTCTGAGAACTCGACGCGGGCACGGTTGATCCCGTGCCCCTCGGCGGTTATGGTCAACTGTGCTCCTTTCGCAAATCGGGGGGTGGGCTATGTCGTTTCGCGTACTTGACCGGCGTGCGTTTCTGGGCACGGTCGCCGCTACCGCCGTCGGCGGTTCAGGCTCGGCACTTGCGCAGCCGAACATCGGTGAAAAGAAGATCAACCCAATCGACCTGCCGCTCGACAACGCGGACGTGTGGACACTCCACTTCCGGTACAAGCCGCCGCGTATCGTCACACTGGATGGGTTCGACAAGGAAGGCAAACCGGCGAAGCAGCTCGTCTGGTACATGTGGTATCAGGTGTACAACCTGCCGCGCGAGGGCCGCGCTGTCGAACCGGTCACGTTCCTGCCAGAGTTCGAACTGGTCACGAAAGACTTGCTCACCACTCACCTCGACGAACCGCAACCGCACATCTTCGAGCAGATTCGGAAGCTGGAAGACACGACCGTCGGGAAGGACTTCCCCAACGGCATTCTGGACTTCAAGTCGACGATCACGATCTCGAAGCGGCCGATCCCCCCGAGCAAGCCCGACGCAATCCCGCGTCTGGTGTCCGGCCTCGCGATCTGGACCGACATGGCCGAAGTTGCGCCCAAAACAAACAAGTTTAGCGTGTACATCTCGGGCCTGTCCAATGGGTTGGCGAAGGAAGAGATGCGCGCGACGGGCGAAACGCTTATCAAACGGAAGACGCTCCAGATCAACTTCATCCGTCCGACCGACGACAATAAGCCGCTGATCACGGACATCCGCCCAGACGACGCGAACGGCCCCGCCGAACAGTGGATCTACCGCACCGCCTCCCTCACCAAGGCTCTCGAGAAGCCAGTGCCTAAAGTACCGCCCCCGATGTGATCGCATTTACGAGGGTGGGTCAAGGCTTTGCGCAGGCCCACCAACGCCACCAAATGCATGGTGGGCCTGCGCAAAGCCTTGACCCACCTACAAACCATGTCTCCCACCGTTGCCGCTTCGATCCCGCTCGTCCTCGCCTACCTCATCGGTGCGATACCGTTCGGCTACCTCGTCGGCCGCGCTCGCGGCGTCGATCTGTTCCACTCCGGGAGCGGAAACATCGGCGCCACGAACGCGGCTCGCGTTCTGGGTCGCCAGTACGGCGCGATTGTCTTCGTGCTGGATCTGCTGAAGGGCGCGGTGCCGGTTGCGGTCTCGGTTCACCTCGCGAACGCACTTCAAGCCGGTGCCGCGTCCTCGCTTGGTTCGCCGGACGCATTGCGCGTGGGCGCCGCTTCGCTCGCGTTTCTGGGCCACCTGTTCCCGGTGTATCTGCGGTTCCGTGGCGGGAAGGGCGTTGCGACCGGTGCGGGCACCGTGTTCGTGCTGGTGCCGTTGGCGGCTACGCTCGCGATATCGGCGTGGGTGGTCGTGCTGTTCGCGTCGCGTCTGGTGTCGCTCGCGTCACTCTCGGCAGTTGCGGTTCTAGTCGCGGTGCACCTCGTTGGCGCGTCGAGGCCGTTCAGTGAAATCGCGATACCGATTACCCTTTACCTCGTAATCGGTACGCTTCTGGTGTTCGTGAAGCACCGTGCGAACGTGGGTCGGTTGTTCGCGGGGAACGAGAACGCGATCGGGGAGTTCCCCACACGCCAACCGGTTCTGCGAAGCCTGCACATTCTCGCGCTCGGGTTGTGGTTCGGCGGGGCGGCGTTCTTCAACCTCGCCACCGCGCCGGCCATCTTCGCGTCGTTCAAGGACGTGGTGAACGCCGGCCCTTCGGACCGCACCGCGCAAGAGCAGATTATCCCGCCCAATGCGCCGCAGGAGCGGAAGCATGCGCTCGCGAACGCGCTGGCCGGTGCGGCAGTCGGCCCGGTGTTCCCGGCGTACTTCGCGATGCAGGCCGTGTTCGGCACGACTGCGCTCGTGACAGCGTTGAGTTGGTGGAGGTTGGGCAGCGTGCACCGGCGGCGCGTGTATGTGCTTGTGTTCGCGCTGACGACCGTCGCGGTTGCGGTGCCGATTTCGGACGAAGTGACGCGCCTGCGACCGTTGCGGTTCAGCCCGGATGCGGCCGAGGCAAGTGTCGCGAAAGGTGCGTTCGCAACGTGGCACCTCGTGAGTCTGGCGCTGAGCTTCGTGACCATGTGTACTGCGGGCGTGGCACTTGCAATGGCGGGGCGACTCCCGGTGGAGCAAAGCGGACCCAACCCCAACCCCTCCCTTCAGGGAGGCGGGTTGGGGGGGTAGGTTCTCCCACGTCACACGTACTTCGTCACGCCTGGGATCGCGATCGGCGGGTGTTCAAGCTTCACGTTCCAGTCGTACTTCGGCGGCGACAGGTCTTCTTTCGAGTTGAGCGCCATCTCCCACGTGATCTCTTGCCCGGTGTACGCTGCCATCCGGCCCATGATCGCGAGCAGTGTGCTGTATGACATGTACTCGCCGTTGTTGATCGGCTTCTTGTTGCGGATGCTTGCGAACAGTTCTTCGTGTTCCGCCTGATACATCTGGTTGCCCGGCCCGTCGTACACCCACGTCTTGTCTGTGCGAATCATCAGACCGTTGGTGCGCTCGTTGAGTTGCGCGCGGCCCTTCGTCCCGATCGCGTGCGCGCTCATGTCACCTTTCGCTTTCGGATGGTGTCGCGTGTTGCTGATGAGTCGGGCGCCGTTCGCGTACTCGTACACGACCGAGAAGTGGTCGTAGATATTGCCGTACTCCTTGCCGCTGAGGACGGTGCGCCCGCCCATGCCCATCGCGCGAACCGGATACTGTTCCTTCATCAGCCACGCGCACACGTCGAGGAAGTGAACGTGCTGCTCCACGTTGAAGTCGCCGGACATCCACGTGAAGTTGTACCAGTTGCGCATCTGGTACGTCATGTCGCTCCACTCGGGCAGACGCGGTTTCGCCCAGCGCCCGCCGCGGTAGTCGTTTGCCTGTACCAGCATGATTTCGCCAATCTCGCCACCGTGAACGCGCTTCACCGTCTCCTTGAACCCCGCGTCATAGCGGAGGCACAGCCCGGATACGACGCTCAGGTTCTTCTTCGCGGCGAGTCGGCAGCTCTCGAGTACCGACCGCACACCAGGCGCGTCCACCGCGACCGGTTTCTCCGCGAACACGTGCTTCCCGGCTTCGACCGCTGCCCGCAGGTGCATGGGCCGGAAGTGCGGCGGCGTGGTGAGCAGTACCACGTCGCATCGCGCGATGACTTCCTTGTAGGCATCGAAGCCGACGAACTTCGCGTCGGGCTTCACATCGACTTTCGCGCCCACGTCCTTCTTCTTGAGCAAGTTCTCGAGGCTCAGATTGAGTCGGTCCTCGAACGCGTCGGCCATCGCTACGAGTTTCACGTTCTTGTCGGCGTTGAGCGCGTTGACTGCGGCACCGGTGCCGCGGTCGCCGCACCCGATCAGACCGATCTTCAGAACGTCGTCGCCTGCGGCGTAGATTGAAGGCGCGGCGGCAGCGGCGATCGCGGACGCGGCCAGGAATTCGCGGCGGGAATTGGACATGGATTTGTTCCTCGGCGGGAGAGTGGAGTGACAAACTGAGATATTACTCGCTTGGCGCTCGTGAGTGAATCCGGTCTTTCAAAGTAGTAGGCACACTCCGTGTGCCGTGGCTTCGCAACTCAAGAACGCTTGACGGTTCTGAATACGCACAGTGACGGCACACGAAGTGTGCCTGCTGCTACTTTGAGGGGTGAACCAAGAACCGCGACACGTTCACTTTTTCTTCGATCTCACTCCCGTCGCAGAGGTGCGCCGCAAGTTGATCCGCAAAGAAGGGGGCGAGCAGCGAACCCTTCGAGCCAAGACCGTTGAAGTACGCGAGTTGCGGGAAGTGCGGGTGTCGACCGATCACGGGAAACCCCGCGTCGATCACCGGGCGCACTGCGGCTTCGTGGTCGATCACATTGAACGGTAATCGCAGGAACTCGCGTAGTTTCGATTCGATCTCCGCACGGCCTTCGGCGGTGGGTCGCGTATCGAGCGGTTCCCACGTGTACGTTGAACCGACGCGAAACACTTCGTTCCCCACCGGCGCGAGCCAGATGCCGCGATGAACCACTCGCGCCTCCGCGAGACCGGGAATTCGCACGGTGAGGATTTCGCCCTTGGCGGCGTTGGACTTGATTACGCCAAACCATGTGTCGGCACCCGCGTCGAACCCGCGACAGAAGATCACCGTTTGCGCTTCGACGGAGAGGGACGGGATTCGCACGCCGGTCGCAGTGAGTTCGATGTCGCGTGGTTCGACCTCCGCCGCGAGGTACGCGCCGTGCGCGAAGAAGTGTTCGCGCGAGGCGTCGAGGTATTTCGGCACGTCGAGCCGCGCCGCGTCCATCTCGAACGCGCCGAGCGGTGTCGAGAACCAGCCAGCGCGAACGGGGGCGGCCAGTCGGACGAGTCCGCAAAGCAAACTCGTGCTCCGTTTGGCGCACTCAGTACGCTCCAATTCGCTGCCGTAGATGCGGAATGCCGGCTGTTGGTGAAAAAACGTTTCTCTCGTTTCCGCTTCGATCTTGTGGTAGAACGCGACCGCATTTGGGTAGAGTTCGTCCCAGCGCCAGCTCTTCGCGAGACGTTTCCCGGTGACGGGCGTAATCAACCCGGCTGCGATCCGCGAACATCCGCCGCGCTCGCGGTCCACGACCAGCACGCTCCGCCCACGCCAGAGCAGGTGCCACGCGAGCGCTGTCCCGGCCAGCCCTTGCCCGACGATTACGTATTCGGCGCGCGATGACATGCGACCTACGACGGGGCGAGTTGCGCTTCGAGATCGGGCCGGCGAATGAGCGCGCGATCGCGCCCGCCGCGGTGGAGTTCGTAGACGCCGGGCGCGTCGAGAATTTCGCCGGCCGCGAGCCGGCACGCGGCCCGCTTTGCCATCGCGGTCGCGAACTGCCGCGCCAGACACGCGCCGCAAGTCAGGCCGTAGGTTTTCAGTTCGTTCGTGGTGCCGTCGCTCCACTTCGCGGCGATCTTGTACACGGCCGGGGCTTCACACCCCACCGCGTAGCACACCACAGGGTACGGCGACATCGGCATCGTCGGAAGTCCCAAGTTCCAGCAGTTCCAGGTTGCAAGTTCAAGACCGAAGAGGCGGGCCGCTCCTGCCTTCAACTTGGAACTTGAAACACGGGAGTCAGTCGGACGGGTACGGGAGTTCGTCGCCGTGTATGTGGGCCAGCGCGTTCATCGCGGCTTTCAGTTCGGCTTCCTTCTTGGTGTGACCCCACGCGGCGGGGAACCGCTCGTCGTGTACCTGCGCCGCTACCTTGAAACACTTGTTGTTGTCTGGCCCTTGCTCGTCGAGCAGGAAGTACCGCGGGGTGTCGCCGTACTCGCGTTGTGTGACGGTCTGCAACTGCGATTTCGCATTCGCGGAGATTGCCTCGCGAGCCACACGCTCGACTTCGGGTGTGACGAACCGGAGGATGAACTCACGGGCCGCGGCCCACCCGCCGTCGAGGAAGATAGCCGCGACCAGCGACTCGAACACGTTCGCGAGGATGTTCAGCGGCATCTCGCCGTGGGTATGAACGCCGCGGCCCAGAAAGAGGAAGTCGCCTAAGCCGATCTCCTGGCTGAATCGCGCGCACGTCTTACGGCTCACGACGGCCGACTTCACTTTCGTGAGGTCGCCTTCCTGGTACTCCGGGAACCGCAGGAAGAGTTGTTCGCACGTGACGAGGCCGAGGACGCTGTCGCCGAGGAATTCGAGGCGTTCGTTGGACGCGGCACGCGTGTTGGCGCTGGAAGTGTGCGTGAGCGCGGATCGGAGCAGTTCCACTTTTAGGAAACGGTAGCCGATCGCGATCTGGCACTCGTCAAGGATCGCACGTTCCCGACCGCCGTTAAGTGTGTCCGAAGGAGGCATGACAACAGTACAGAATTACGGACGGGTGATTACAGGATGGATGTGAAGTAACCTACAACTGCGCCCATGTGGAGTCAACGACATTGGGCCTTGGTCCACTCATCATCCGTCATCCGTCCAGTCGTGTCGCGCCGTTCCAGAGCCGAACCAATGACCAATGACTACACCCCGATTATCGCATACTGGCGACGCCACCGGCACACCGTGCGGCGGGCCGAGCGAGGAGACTGTTTCCAGCAGTGCCGAGGTGGTGAACGGTGTCGCCAGGAACCGCTCGGCGACGACGACGGCGGCAGAGTCCTGGTACACGGCAGGAGTTCCTCGACATCATGACGCGAACGCGCCCCCCGAACCGCTCCTTCAGCACGAGCGGGACACGGGACCCGCTTCGACTGGGTAGCAGGAGGTCAACGAGCGCGACGGTCGGTTCGTGTTCATTCGCCAACTCCACCTCGCGATGCCCTGTTCCGGTCGCAGTCACCTCGTAGCCAGCGCGGTGAAGGATGGTTTCAATCGCGTCACGCAGGTCGCGGTCGTCTTCGACGAGTAGAATCGTGCCGTGGCGTGACGAAATGGTTGACTCCTTACAACACCCCTGGCGGGGTTTCGTCCTTGAGTCGCGCGGGACGATCCCCACGCCGTGCGCGGTCCGCAACAATGTCTTGACTGAGAATGCATCCTTGCGCCTCACACTCACAGGGTTCGCGCGGGACCGAAATACCGCGGCGTCGTTTCGGCAGCGGCTGAAAGTTCCTCCTTCTACGGCTTCACGATGACCACACCAGTACAGCATGATCACCCTTCAGCGCGCGGGTTCCGAATGCCCGCGGAATGGGAACCGCACGCATCTACCTGGCTCGCGTGGCCGCACCGCGAGTCCGACTGGCCGGGAAAGCTCGAACTCATCCCGTGGGTGTATGCGGAGATTATTCGCGCTCTCACCCGGCACGAAATGGTGAACCTGATCGTGCCCGACACACCGCACGCGGCGGTTGCGACGGACGTGCTTTCGCGCGCGAACGCGGACATGGGTCGCGTGAACCTGTGGGAGTTGCCCACGGACCGCTCCTGGCTGCGTGATAGCGGCCCGATCTTCGTGACGAACGCGGTCGGCGAACGAATCGCGCTCGACTGGCACTTCAACGCCTGGGCAAAGTACGAGGACTGGAAGAGCGACGACCGCGTGCCCGCGTTCGTCGCGGAGAAGCTGAACATGCCGCGTGTGCGACCGGTTCACCACGGGCACCGCGTCGTACTCGAAGGCGGCAGCATCGACGTGAACGGCGCCGGCCTTCTGCTCACCACCGAAGAGTGTCTGTTGAGCAAAACGCAGGAGCGCAACCCGCCGTTCACGCGGACGGACTACGAGAAGGTGTTCGCGGACTACCTCGGGATCAAGAAGGTGCTTTGGCTCGATCGCGGGATCGTGGGTGACGACACGCACGGCCACATCGACGACCTCGCGCGGTTCATCAATTCGCGCACGGTTGTGGCCGTGGTGGAGAGCAACCCAGCCGACGCGAACTACACGATACTGCATGAGAACCGCGAGCGCCTGGAAAGCATGACCGACACGCACGACACGAAACTCGAAGTGGTGCCGCTTCCGATGCCGCGCCCGCTAATCTTCGACGGTACGCGGTTGCCCGTGAGTTACGCGAACTTCTACATCGCGAACGGCGTGGTGATCGTGCCGACGTTCAACGACCCCGCGGACCGCGTCGCGCTGGGTACGCTCGCGGAGTTATTCCCCGGTCGCGAGGTGGTCGGGATCAGTTGCGTCGATCTGGTGTGGGGACTGGGCACGCTGCACTGCATGACGCAACAGGAGCCTTTAGCGTAGTCATCACGCTCCGCGTGATGTCGCAAAGCAATGCGCGTTGCATTCGCGTGCAGCGTGTTTGCGTTGCAAAGGCGACATCACGCGGAGCGTGATGACTACGGTGAAGACTCACTTCTTCGGCCACACCACTTTTCCTGGCGTCGTCGTGCGCATGCTATACAAGGTGCCGCCGCCAGTGATGTACAGCGTCTTCAGGTCGTCCCCGCCGAAGGCGCAGTTCGTCACCTCGTCGGTTGGCACGCCGACGAACGCGAGCAACTTCCCGCTTTCGGGGTCGATGACGTAGATGCCGCCCTTCACGTCGGTCGCGGGTTCGGTCGCGCTCGGTTTGTTCAACCCGCCCGCGACGTACAATCGGCCCTTCGTGTCCTGCTTCAAGCCGTCCGGCCCGCGACCCGTCTTCCAGTCGTAGAGCAACTTCTGGCTCGCCACGTCAATGTTGCCGTTCGCCTTCAGGTCGAAACGCCAGAGTTTGCGCGCACCGCCCTTGTCGTTGTTGTTGTCCGCGACGAACAGGTACTTGTCGTCCGCGGAAACCAGCACGCCGTTGGCGCGTTCGACTTCGCGCCCGATGACGCGACTCACCTTCCCGTCGGTGTCGATGCGGTACACGCCCTCAATGGTGTTTCCCTTCTCGTCCTTCTGCTGCATGTCGGTGCGCGGGCCGTATCGCGGGTCGGAGAAGTAGATGCGGTTCTTTGAGTCGATGGTTAGATCATTGGGCTGGTTGTACTTCTTGTCGTTGAACTTGTCGGTGAGGACCGTGCGTTTGCCGTCGCGGTCGATGCGTGAAACCGAGCGCGACACCGGCTCGCAGCACACGAGTTTGCCGTCGCGGTCGAAGAGTAGCCCGTTGGTGCCTGCCTTCTCGCGCCAGATTTTCTTCTCGCCATCGGGCGTGAGTTGATGAATGCCCTTGCCGCCGCTGGTGAACACGCCGAACTTCGCGTCCCACGCCGGCCCTTCGCCGCCCGCGCCTTCGGCGGAGAGCGGGGTGAGTTTCGCCCCCGGCTCGAAGATGGGTTCTTCTTTCTTGTCATCCTGCGCGGCGGTGAGGCCGAGTTCCTTCAGCACGTTGTCAGGGGTGGTGATGACAAAATCGCTCTCCCTGCCGAACAGCTTGATCGCGCGGGGTGCCGGTGCATACGCCGCTGCAAGTTCGTCGGCCTTGAGCTGCCTCCCGCCACCGGAGACGCCGCCGGCGATCAGCACGCTTTTTCCGCTGCACAGACCCGCGAGGTGCCCGACATCGCCTACGTCGCGGAGGATGCCCGGCGGAAGCATTCCGAGGCGTTGACCTGTGTAGGGTGTATCTGTCACGAATGTAGCTGGTGAGTTTACTGCGACAATCTGATTCGAATGAGCGACCGCAGCGCCCCAGGTGAGAAGAACCAGTCCTGCCGATCCCTCGCCGACGAACACCACAGGCGCGCGCAACCCTTTCAGCTCGCGCCTCATCCCGATATCGATGCAGTCGTGCAAGTTCGTGATATCTTCACACCACTGCCCCACGAGCGGCCGGCCCAGCCACAACCCCCATTCGGCCGAATTGTGGTCGGGCGCTCGACCTACCCGCTCTCCCGCAGGTGCGAGATTGCCAGTCCCGCGGAGATCGAGTGTGACGATCCAAGCCCCAGAATCCTTGAGCCTTCCGTACAACTCGCCTTTTCGCGCGGCCTCCGCACCTTCCAAATTGATCAGGACAAAACCCGGCCCCTTCTTCTTCCCGGGTTCGAGCGTCGCAGAGAGCATCACCCCGGAGTCCGGCGAGAATGTGCGAACCCAGGTGTCCCCGACCTGCCTCCAACTCCGTTCGCCGGGTGCAACCGAGTAACCTGTGCCATAACCAATTAGGCTTCGCAGTCGCGTTCGACGCGCATCGTTCCACCGAACCCACTCGCCCCGACCCTCGGTGCCCAAGCCCATGTCGTCTGTCTTCGGTAGCACCACCGCGTCTCGCAACTTCTTTCCCTCCGCTGCCGCGAACTTCGGGATCGTCATGAAGTCCTTCGGGCGCGTGTCGCCGGGGTAGCAGCGGAGGTCTTCCGGCTTCTCGGTGGTGAACTTCGGTTCCGGGATCGGGTCGCCCTTGCCCTCGCCCTTCAGGTGAAGCGTCATGAAGCCGTACATCGTTTCGCGCATTGACTTGCTGTAGTCGTGCGGCCCTTCAAAGATCGCGTGTTGCAAGTTGTCGGGCTTCCCCAACAGCTTGAACACCGGTGCGGTTAGCGCCAGTGACTTCTTCGCTTCGCCCACCGAGAACTGGATGCCGTCCTTCGTTGCGTTCATCACCATCAGCGCCCGCGGAGCGACCAGCGCCAGCACCGCCCACTCTTCGGTGAATTTCAGCGCGCCGGGAACCACCTCGCACATGCAGCACGCGGTTTGCAGATACGCCTGATAGTTGCCGACCGAACACACCGGCACGACGCACTTGAACCGCTTGTCCCACGCGCCCGCGTACATGGTTTGGTTGCCGCCGCCGCTCGCGCCGGTGATGCCGATCTTCGTCTTGTCCACTTCCGGCCGCGTTTCGAGGTAATCGACGGCCCGCATGTTCTCGTACACCTGAAGCCCGGAGAGGGGCAAGCCGAGCGGGAGCAGCGTTGCGGCGGTCATGTCGCCGTGGTACTCGCCGAGTGCCGTGCCGACGCCGCGCTCGCCGGCGCCGAACGCGTCCACACACAGCACCACGAACCCCAACTTCGCCGCCCCGATGCAACGCGACTGTACCACCGGGTCTTGCTTCGCGCCGCGCCAGTGCCCGTGAACCTGGAGGATCGCGGGTGCGGGCTTCTTCTTCGCGCCGTCGGGAACGTACAGGTTGCACGTCATGCGAACGCCGGGTCGCGTTTGAATGGTGATCTTCTCGACGGAGTAGCCGTCGCGTTTGAGCGGGTCGCCGTGCTGTTTCGGGTCGAGGTCGCACGGTTTCTCCGGGAACCCGCCCCACGCCGCGAGCAGGTTCTTGCGAAGATCCGCCTCCTGCTTCGTCCACGCTTCGACCGTGTCCGGGGCTTTGTCGTTCTTCCGCAGTTCCGCGGCCTGCTTCTGAATGAATGCTTGATACTGCTTGTTCGGCGGAACCTCGTCCGCGGCCGGCACAGATGGGAGAGCAACGAGCAACGCGACGAACGTGAGTGCAGGAACACGCGACATGAGTTCACCGGGTGAGTGCGGAGCAGAGCGGATACGCGACAGTGTGACGCGAGGAGAGACGCAGTGCAATGGGGTATCCGAATCGCTCCTCCTCAACATTCCTGTTCTAGATTCATGTCGTGGCTGAATCGGATTCGCAGCGGATGCACCCACATGAGACGGTTGTTTCGCCCGGAAACGGTGTTCTTCCTCCTCATCTGGCTCGGCCTGATGGTCGCGTTCCGCGACCGCGGATTCTACGACCCCGGCGCGCTCTGGCACATCAAGGTCGGCGAGATCATCATCGATCGCGGGATGCCGCAGACGGACCCGTTCAGTTACACCTTTGAAGGTGAGCGATGGGTGCCGCAACAGTGGGGAGCGGAGGTGCTCATGGCGCTCGTCCACCGCGCCGGAGGATTCGACGCGCTGCTCCTGTGTTTCGCGACCGGTGTGGCGTTGCTGTTCACGCTGATCTTCCGCCGGTGCATTCAGGGTGGAATGGGACCGATCCTCGCGGGCGTGATCGTGGGCGGCGTGCTGGCCGTTGGCGCGTTCCACTACTTCGTGCGACCGCACATGTTCACCATCGCCTTCCTCGGCTGGACGATGATGCGCATCATCGACTACGAGCGCGGGCGCACCAACATATGGGGGCTGGCGGGGTTGATTCCGCTGTACGTGCTGTGGCTGAACCTGCACGGTGGCGTCCTCGGCGGCACGATGACTCTGGGATGCGCGGTCGCGGGTTGGGGGGTATTGTTCTTGGTGCGAAGACCTACGCCCATCAAGAACTGGCGCACTGCGTTCCTGTTGGTCGGCATCGTGGGCGCGTGCGGGCTGACGCCGCTGGTCAACCCGCACGGCATGGAAATGATCCGCATCTGGCAGAAGATCGTCGGGTCGAAGGTGCTGCCGGAAGTCATCAACGAACACATGCCGATGGACCCAACTTCGCCGCTCGGACTCACGGTGCTCGCGCTCGGCGCGTTCTACCTCGTGCTGATCGCGGGCACTCTGCCGAAATGGCCGCAGGTGTCGTGGCTGATTCCGCTCGTGTGGCTTGTGCTGAGCTTCAAGGGCATCCGACAGGGGCCGCTGTTCGCGGTGTGCGCGGGCGTCGCCATCGCGGACCTGTGGAAGCACACCGTCTGGCATCGACTACTTGTGAAGTACGGCGACGGTTCCACCGCGTGGGACACTGACGACCCAGTTCGCGTAGCCGCGACGCGCAGCGGAGCGATTGTCTTCGCAGCGCCTCTAATCTTGGTGCTGTGCGCGTCTGTGCTTCAAACGCAACGAGTGGAAGTGCCGGTGATCGGACACGGGTGGGCGCGGCTCGATCCGAACTTCATTCCTTCCGACATGACGGTGGAAATGACCGCGTACGCGGCGAGCGTGCCACACGGAACGCGAATCTTCAATGACGCGAACCTCGGCGGCTACCTGATCTACCACACGCCGACGCTGAAGATCTTCATGGACGACCGGTGCGAGTTGTACGGCGACGAGTGGATCAGGCACTATTCGGACACACTCGGCCGACCACCCGAAGAGATCGGTCCCGTGTTCGAGGGGTGGGCCGCGAAGTACCGGTTCGATCGCGCGATCGTGATGACCAACCCGCCAAGCCAGGACAAGCCGCGCATCGAGCAGTACCTGCTGAGCGTGCCGGGGAAGTGGCGCGAGGTGAGTCGCGGAAAGCGGGCCGTGATGTTCGAGCGGGTGAAGTGAGATTTCTTGTAGGGTGGGACAAGGCTTTGCGCAGGCCCACCACCTTCGCGACGATCGCAGATGGTGGGCCTGCGCAAAGCCTTGTCCCACCCTACAAGAGGTCAATCGCTGCCGCTGAGGGCGGAGATCGCTTCCGCGGAGGTGTCGTAGAGCGCCCAGTACATTTCCAGGTTCGTGATCCGAAGCAGTTCGCGGATGTTCGGGTTCACGCCGGCCAGCACCAACTCGCTCCCGCGCGCGGCCAACAGGTGGTGACACCGCAGCAGGAACGTGATGAACGCGGAACCGAAGTACGTGACCGCGGACAGGTCCACGATGATGTTGTTCGGCGGGTCTTCCTTGAGTGGCCCGAGAACCATCTCCGCGGCCGGTTGGAGCAGCGTTTCGGGCAGGTCTTCCACCTGCGGCGACGGAACGATCACGGCGACTTCGCCGTGCCGCTTGACCTGGAAGAATTCGTTGGCCAGGTTCGCGTCGGACGCCATGTCGGGAACCTTCGGGTGATGGGAGATCAGCAACACTGATCACCCACACGTTAGCCGCAATTGGGTGTCGAATCAAGCACCTGACTCGCTGCTCACCCGCGTTCGCCCAGCGGTTTGACGGCTCGGGCTGCCGGTCCCTTGTACAGCGCACGCGGGCGGATGAGCCGGTTGTTGTCGAGTTGCTCGATCACGTGCGCCGCCCAACCGGTGATGCGCGACATTGCGAAGATCGGCGTGTACAGCGGGATTTCGAGCTTCATCGCGTGGTAGAGCCGGCCCGCGGGCCAGTCGAGATTCGGGAACATGTTCTTCTCGGTCGCCATCACTCGTTCGATGATGTCCGCTGTCTCTTCCCACTTCAGGGGATCACCCCCGCCCTCGCGGGCGGGGTTCGCCTCAGCCGCTGACCGGGCGTACTTCTTGAGGATACCCGCGCGCACGTCGCCGGTTTTGTAGACGCGGTGACCGAATCCCATGATGCGATCTTTCCGTGCGAGCGCGGCACGCGTCCATTCTTCGGCCTTCTCTGGGCCGCCGGCCGCGAGCAGGATGTCCATCACCTTCTCGTTCGCCCCGCCGTGCAGCGGTCCCTTCAGTGCACCGATCGCGCCGGTAATGCCACTGTGGAGATCCGAGAGCGTGGACACGATGACACGGGCAGCGAACGTGCTCGCGTTGAACTCGTGTTCCGCGTACAGGATGAGCGAAACGTCCATCGCCTTCACTTCGGCAGGTGACGCTTCCACGCCGCGGAGCATGTAGAGGAAGTTCGCGGCGTGCGACAAGTCCTGACGCGCGGGCACTTCGGGCTGGCCCTTCGCGAGCCGGTAGTTGTCTGCGATTGCCACGGGAATTTGCGCGAGGAGTCGCTCGGCTTTCCGCAGGTTTGCGTCGTGCGAGTTGTCGGCTGCGTCCTGATCGAAGTGCCCCAGCGAGCTAACTGCGGTGCGGAGCGCGTCGAGCGGCGTGGTCCACTTGGGCAGCGCCGCGAACAGTTCCTTCAGCGGCGGCGGGAGTCGGCGCGCCGCGGCAACGCGTGTGTGGAACTGTTTCAACTGTGCCGCGATTGGCAGTTCGCCGTGCAGCAGCAGAAACGCGACTTCATCGAACGAGCAGTTTTCCGCGAGATCGCCCACGCTGTAGCCACGGTAACTCAAGCCGCCTTCCACGGTGCAGATGGTGGTTTCGCCCGCGATTACGCCTTCGAGACCGGGGGAGTATGTCGGTGTGGTCATGTCGTTTTCTCTCGCAGACCTACCCCAACTCCTTCTTTCAGGGAGGGGGCTGGGGGTCTTTCTCCCCTTCCCGTCAGGGAGAGGGTTGGGGGTAGATTGTCTCCGCTTCAAACTACCTTCGCGCTGGCGGGCGGCCACAGGAGAGCGTAAACGGTGTTAGCAAGCATCGCGAGGACGAAGTCGATCATCAGGATGGCGACGAACGCCATGACGAACGCCTCGGTCGCGGCCCGCCCGACACCCTCGGCCCCGGCCTTGCTGTTGAACCCGCGGTGGCACGCGATCAGCGACAACACGCCACCGAACACGAACGCCTTCATCAGCCCAACCGCCACGTCCCACACCTTCACGAACTCGCGGGTGTGACGCCAGTAGTGGAAGCTGTCGATGTTGTACACGTGCAGGCAGATGAGGGAACTGCCAATAAGCCCCATCACGTCCGCGAGGACCGTGAGCAACGGTAACATGAGCAGGCACGCAAGCACGCGCGGCCCGGCGAGGTACTTCACGGGATCGACGCCGAGGCACGCGAGCGCGTCGAGCTGTTCGGTCACGCGCATAGTCGCGAGCTCCGCGGACATCGCGGACCCGACTCGCCCCGCGAGCATCACCGACGCGAGCACCGGTCCGAGTTCGCGCACCACCGAGATGTGGATGACCGCTCCTAGCGACGTTTCCAACCCGATGGTGTGAAACTGACCATAGGCTTGGACTGCGAGCACCATCCCGATGAACAGGCCGGTGACCGCAACGACGCCGACACTGTTTGTGCCGACTTCGACGGCAATGCGGAGGAACTCACGGCGCCCGAACGCACGCCCCGTGATGCCCGCGAACGCGCGCAGCGTGAAGAGCCACCAGTCGCCGAATGCGACAAACGCCGAGGTGAACATGGACGCGGTTGTACCGCGCCGCGGCAAAGAAGGGCAGGCCAATGTGACGAATGATCAACGTCAGAAGAACAGCTTCACGATGTTGAAGAAGATGACGATGCCGAGCACGTCGGACAGGGTGGCGATGAACGGGCTGGACATTAGTGCCGGGTCGCCCTTCCACCACTTGAAGAGAATCGGCAGCATGGCACCGATCACCGCACCGGTCAGGCAAATGCCCATGACGGCGAACGTGACCACCCAGACGAGGTGCCAGATCGCCCCGGGGGGCACCTTTTCGAGAATGCTATTCGGGGTCATAAAGTACGTCCGCGCGACAGCCAGCACGCCGAGCGTGGCGGCCAGCGCCGCGGCCATCAGCAGTTCGCGCCGAAACACCCGGAACCAGTCGCTCACCTTCACTTGCTCCAGCGCCAGCGCGCGCGTCACCAGAGTGGACGCCTGCGACCCTGAATTACCGCCGACCGACAGACACAGTGGAATGAACACCACCATGAAGGCAAGGCTCGTGGTCGTCTGGCTCACCTCGTCCACACCCGCCCCGGGCTTCGGTTCCAGTTTGCCCTCGTAGTGGGCCATCACGTTGATCGTGCCCATTTGCAGGATGAAGAGAAAGCACAGCCAGAACGCGCGACTCTTCCACACCTGCCAGAAACTCGCCTCCAGGTAATCGCCCGCGATCGGGCCGACCGCACCCTGGCGCTGCATGTCCTCGGTCGCTTCCGCGCGAACTACGTCCAGCACGTCGTCGTGAGTGACGATGCCGAGCAACCCGAACTGGTCGTCTACCACGGGCGCCGCGAGGAAGTCGTACCGCGCGAACAACTGCGCCACCAGCTCCTGGTCGTCGCTGTGCCGGAGCGTGACGAGGTCGGTTTCCATCAATCCGCGGATGAGCGCGTGTCGCGGGGCCAGGATGATGTCGCGGAGCGAAACAACGCCAAGCAAACGGCGCGGACTGAGCGAGCCGTCATGCCGCCGCGTCGGGTCGTCGAGGACGTAGATGTAGTAAATCGTTTCGCGATCGGGGGCCTGCTGGCGGAGTTGGTCAATCGCTTCGGCTGCGGTGAGCGTCCCCGGGAGCCACGCATAGTCGGTGGTCATCAGCGCGCCGACGGTGTCCTCGCCGTACTGGAACAGCGTCGCGATGTCCTTGCGATCGGCTTCGTCCACCAGGCGCATGATGGCTTCGGTCACGCGACCGGGCAGCCGGCGGAGCAAGTCCACGCGGTCGTCGTGCGACATCTTCGTGAGCAGCTCGCCCATTTGCGGCCGGGCTTTCTCCGCCATCAGCACCTGTTGTGCCGGCGTGAGGTACTCGAAAACGGACGCCTGCGTGCGAATGTTCGCGTTGCTGATGACCTCCCAGATTTGTTCGGGCGTGAACTCGTCGTCGAGCGCCTCCGCGACCGTCGCGGGGTGCAGCGACTCGCAGAACTCCCGCATCCCCGCGGCGTTCTTCTCTTCAAGCATCAGCTTGATTTCGGGGCTGAACAGAGGGTGAACCATCGTGACACCAGTTCGCATTTCACGACAGAATCGTGATGTTGTCGATGAGTCGCGTCGTGCCGAGGAATACCGCGACAGCAGCGACAGCGGGACGGTCCAGGCGCATGAGCGGCTGTAGCGATTCCGCGTCCACGACGCGGGCGTAATCGACGCGGGCACCGGGGATCGCGGACAGTTCCGCACCGATCGATGATTCGAGACGCGCCACATCGATTTCGCCAGCGAGCGCCCGCAAGCGGACCGCCTGAAGCGATTGCTGGATACGCGGCGCGAGCGCGCGGTCGGCGGCACTCAGGTAGCGATTCCGCGAACTCAACGCCAGCCCGTCCGGTTCGCGCACGGTCGATTCGACGCTGACTTCCACCGGCACGTTCAAGTCGCGAACCATCTGCGAGAGAATACGCGCCTGTTGGTAGTCCTTCGCGCCGAAGTGCGCTGTATCGGGCTGAACGATGTTGAACAACTTCAGCACGACGGTGCAAACGCCGCGGAAGTGACCCGGTCGCGTCGCCCCGCACAGGTGGTCGCCCAACTTCCCCACGTCCACGAACGTGACCGCGTTCGCGGGGTACATCTCCTCGACGCCCGGCGCGAAGATCAGGTCCGCCCCCGCGTAGCCGCATAGTTTCTGATCGGCTTCGAGCGTGCGCGGATATTTGGCGAAGTCCTCTTTCGGTCCGAATTGTAACGGGTTCACGAAGATCGACACGACCACAAACCCAGATCGCGCACGGGCCGCGCGTACGAGCGCCGCGTGCCCCTCATGAAGCGCGCCCATCGTCGGCACGAAGCCGATTGTCCGGTCCGTCGCGCGTACATCAGCAACGACGCGGCGCACTTCGGCGATGGTTGTGACAATGGGGGGGAGCATTCCAATTCAACCTGTGGGTCGTTTAGCGTCGTCCCCAGCGGGGACGTTCGTTCGTCCCCGCTGGGGACGACGCTAAACCTGAGTGTTCACGCCGCTCGCCTGCGATTCCAGCACCATTCCCAGGTACGATCGCCGTTCCTGCTCCGTGAAACCCAGTTCGGCGGCGGTGGCGAGCAGCACCGCTTTCGCGGCTTCGTACTGCGCCTCGTCCACGAGGATCTCCAACTCCACGAACTCACCCACTCCCTCGACGCTGTCGAAACACACTTCCAGGTCGAAGCCGTCGCGGGAGAGGTGGTAAACGCTGCGATTCTTGCGCACGGTCATCACTTGCTCGTACCCGAGCGCGGCGAATAAGCGTTCGGTGTCGGTCGCGATCGCGTCGCCGTCCGCGAGCGGAACCTCGATCTCGGTTCGCGTCTTCGTCTCGGTGTCGCGCTTTGGCCCCTTGTAGGTGAGGCAGTTCTTCGCGCCGATCCGCCGCAACCGGAACGCCTCGTCGGTCGCCTTCAGGTCGCGGTCGGGCGCCGAAAAGTACAGGTCGATGTCGGTGCGGTCCTGCTTCAGCGTGGCCCCCCAGTTGAGGAGCGTCGCGACTGCGGCGGAGCGATCGGCGTTCCGGTACTTCACTTCGACTTCGAGCATCGGTGCCGTGTATGCTGTTTGGAGAGGGGCGCGAAACCGAACGCAAAGGCTAAGATAGTTTGGTAAACTGATTACGGACATCCGCGAAGCGAAGGAGTGAACCGTGCCCCAGCGCGTGACGGTCGCGAAAGTGGCGAACATCCCCGATGGCGGTAGTGTCGTGGTCAATGTCCTCCAGCGGGACGTTGCGATTTTCTACGTGAACGGCGCTTTCTTCGCCGTAGACGACTTCTGCCCGCACATGGGCGCGTCGCTTTCGGGCGGGTACGTCGAGGACGGGTGCGTGACTTGCCCGTGGCACTTCTGGCGGTTCCGCCTTCTGGATGGCTCGTGGGCCGACAACCCGAAAGTGAAGATCGCGTCGTTCCCGGTCCACGTGGTTGGCGATGAGGTGCAGTTGGAACTCCCGGATTTGCCGGTGTTGTGATACCAATGGTACTCACCATGATGCGCGTGCAGCTCTGGTTCGCGGCAGCTCTCTTTGGGGCGTGTGCGTTCGTACCGGTCGCACAGTCGCAACCGGCGAAGGGGAAGGTCGTGCCCAAACTCGAACCGGTGGCCGAGACGAAGTTGCTCATGGAAGGGATGGCGGACCCCAACACCCGCGCACTCGGGAAGATTCTGGCCGCGAAGCCGAAGGACGCGGAATCGTGGGCGTTTGCTCGCGGCCAGGCGTTATTGCTCGCCGAAACCGGCAACCTGCTGTTGATGCGCCCGCCGAAGACAAAAGAGGGGCAAGACCCGTGGCTGACGCACGCGGCCAACCTGCGCGAGAGCGCAACGGCGCTGGCGCGGGCAGCCGCCGCGAAGGATTACGTGCAGGCGCGGACGGCGCTCGCGGGCGTCGCGAACGCGTGCAACCGCTGCCACCAGTCGTTCCGCGTGGGCGTTCGCGTGGACCCGTTCGCCGACGACCGGTGACGTTCAGCGCTTGACACCGGGTTGTCACTACCCTAACTTGATCGCGATTCGCGCAAAATTCCAACG
>SXID01000139.1 GCA_005772955.1 Planctomycetia bacterium | reverse complement strand
GAAGGCTCAACGCCAGGAGGGTTCCTTCGGAACAATGAAGCTCTCACCCATCGCCAAAAAGTTACAGAAACTCATCGACGGGGAAGACGCGAACTCGGCCGAACGCGGCTGAGTTACAAGTCCACAGCGCAAGCCCCTCGCTTCGCGCCTGAGGTCGACGAGGCAACCCAGTCGGCTGACGCCGACGGTTCGACGGCGCGGAACGACATACGACCGCAACGCCGTCCGATACAATGGGGTTCACACTCACGAGGACGGCGCATGCTGGGGCGGTTGTTCAAGGGCATCAAGGCGGGGCTGGCGAAGACGCGAAACGTCTTCGGCGGCGTGTTCGACCTGTTGCGCGGCAAGGGCAAGGTCGATCAGGCGTTCCTCGACGAACTCGAAAAGCGGCTGTACCTCGCGGACGTCGGCACGCAGGCCACGCTCCTGATCGTGGACCGCGTGCGCCAGGGGTTCCGCGACAAGGAGATTTCCGGCGAGATCGAAACGTTCGTGAAGGCGCAATTGCGCGAACTGCTCACGGATACCGCGCCCGGCATCACCTTCCAGGCGACCGGGCCGACGGTCATCATGATCGCGGGCGTAAACGGGTCCGGCAAAACCACGTCCATCGCGAAACTCGCGAACAAGCTCCAGGCCGATGGCAAGAAGGTGCTGCTCGCGGCCTGCGACACGTTCCGCGCCGCGGCCGTCGAACAACTCACGATCTGGTCCGGGCGCATCGGGTGCGAGATCGTGAAGCAGGGGCAGAACGCGGACCCGTCCGCGGTGGCGCACGACGCGTGCGAGAAGGCGAAGGCGCGCGGCTTCGACGTGCTCATCGTGGACACCGCTGGCCGGCTTCACACGCAGACGCACCTCATGAAGGAACTGGAGAAGATTCACCGCATCGTGTCGCGTCAGATTCCGGGGGCACCGCACGAGGTGATGTTGGTGCTGGACGCGACCACCGGGCAGAACGCGCTCACGCAGGCGGAACAGTTCTCGAGGTCGGTGAAGTGTACCGGCATCATCCTGTCGAAGCTCGACGGCACCGCGAAAGGCGGGTCGGTGTTCGCGATCAAGCAGAAGCTCGGGCTGCCGGTGAAGTTCGTCGGCGTGGGCGAGCAGATCGACGACATGGAACCGTTCGACGCCGATGCGTTCGTGAATGCGCTGTTCGAGAAGGAATAAGCAGAGCGCGTGTCATTGGCCTTTGGGCGTCTTCAGCACCTTGATGTCGAGCGTCGCGTTCGCGCCCGTCTGCTCATGGCTCTGGGTGTGTTCCGGAAACAAACTGCGGCCCAGCGGAGCGTCGTTCGCCTCTTTTCCGTCGAACCCCAGTACGCGAACCTGAAACTTGCCCGCGCCAAGCCCGCGACCGCCCTGCGCGGTGTCGAACTCGCCGTTCTTGATGGTCGCGAACCCCTGCGACTTCGCTCCGCCCGCGACCGGGTCGAAGAAGATCGTCCCTGCGGGCACCGGTTTGCCGTCGTAAGTGACCGTGCCGGACACCTGCGACAATTTCTCGTCGCTTCCGCACCCGACGACAAGAAACAAGGCGAGGACCAACCCCGCGCGTGCGGTGAGGCGGGTCGTCGTGGCGCGCGGGTTCATTGGTTGGCCACCTCACCACCGTTGCGGCTGGCGATCGCGCGGTACACGTTCATGTCGATGCTCTCGCTCACGAACCGCACGCTCGCGTCGCCCATCGCGAAACTCGCCCCACCGGGGTGCATACTCCCCATCGGCACGTCGCTGTACGCCGCGATCATGTTCGCCCTCAACCCGGAGTTGATCGCGTTGGTGACGTTCCGCGCGCTACAGGCGAACGAGCCGCCGATGTCCCCGCCGCGCAGCCAGGTCCGGTAGCGCGTGCCGTATACCGACGAGAACCACGACATCTCGCCGAGCATCAGCGTGACCGACGTGCCGTCGGTCACATCCGTCAGCCGGACCGAGAGCGGGGTGACGACGAACATCCCGGACAGGGCCATTGGCACCCCGTCGTGCGTTCCGGTCGTCACCGGGTAGGCGGTCCCAGTTGCCGAGTTCGTACCTCGCGGGCCGGTAATCCCGTAGTAGTGCGTGGTGTACGTCCCCTGGGCCGGCGTACCAATGATCTCGGGAGTGTTGACGTTGTGCGGCGCCATCGTCGCCATCCGGTCGATCGGCGACGACGGGCACAGGAACGCGGAGATGCGCGTCAGGCCGTGGGGATTGAGCCGGTTTGTACTCGTGAATGTCCCGCCGGGGGCCGTGTTCATCGCCTTGAACTGCGGATCCTGTTCGACGAATGGGAGTACGTAAACGTACCAACTCAACCCGTTGGTGATGTCGTACGACGACGGCAACGTGTTGTGGACGTCGTGATAGTTGTGAAGCCCGATCGCCAATTGGCGAATCTGGTTCTGGCACTTCATGCGTGCCGCGGCCTCGCGCACCTTCTGCACGGCGGGGAGCAACAGCCCGATCAAAATGGCGATGATGGCGATGACAACGAGCAGTTCGATGAGAGTGAACGCCGTACGCGAACGAACGAATAGCAAACGCATCCGCGACCTCTGGGAGAATTAACGGCGGGGTCGCCCGCCCGGTCGATGAAGAAGAGGACTACGATTCAGTAAACTCGACCGACCTCATTTTTGCGATACTAAACTCGTTCGCGCGCACCGTTTTCATTCCGCACTCACCCGATGCGAGTGCCGTCGGGCGCCGCGGTCGGCGCGGGCCTGGGGAGTGATTCCAGTTGGCTTGCCTGTTCCGGTGTGATGTCGGGTACCGGTTCCTGCGGTGCCGCGGGGAACGGCCCGGCGAACGGGTTGCCCGGCATCGGGAATCGCGTGGCCCAGAACACTTTCCGCTGGCCCGGCACCGTGTCGTCTCCAAACAGCACCAGCGGCACATCGGTCCGCGGATCCGGTTCCGTGCCGCCGACTTTGTGCTGACCACCCCACAACCACACCACCGCCTGCTCATTCGCCGCACGCCGCGCGAAGACCACTTCCAGTTCGGGCCGGTGGACCTCCTCGGGCGGCAGCACCGTCGCATCGATCGGCAGTTCCGCTTCCGGTTCATCGCTCGCGGGCTTCACGTTGAGCTTCGCGCGTACGATTTCAGCGCGAATGTTCTCGACCTCGACGCGTGTGCGGTCCCGGCGCTCGCCTGCGAGGTGCTTCGCGAGCGCGTCGGCGGCCTTGCGCCGGGTGGTCGCGTCCTCGTCGCGCAACTGCGTTCGATACACGAGCAGCATCTCGGCTTCGGTTTCGCGCCGCACCTCGCGCTCGGCCGCCGCGTAGTAGCGTTCGAACACATCGGACGCGTGTCGGAGCGTGCGGCGCAGTTCGGCAACGGCCCACCCGATTGCGTCGGCGGTCGCATTCCAGGAACTCCCCCGCGCGCGCAGGTCCGCGACCACGGCGAGCGTGTCTTCGGTGATTCCGGTGTCGTGACCAGACATGGGGCACCTCGATGTGATGAGGGAAGAGACCTCCCCCCCAACCCCATCCCTGAAGGGAGGGGAACGTTGTCTTTGCCCTCTCCCGCAAGGGGAGAGGGACAACACAAAGACCATCCCTCCGTGCGGGGAGGGGTTGGGGGTGGATCTCATCTCTTCGTTTCGCGCTACTAATGTAAATCTGTCCATTATTGCGCCGTTGTCAAATCGCTTCGCGCGCATTCGCCGCGTGCGCTTCGCGTTGACACGCGCGGTTCGCCGCTGCTAGAGTCCGTCGCCCTTCAGGGGGCGCGGAGGCCGAGAGGATTAACCCAGAGTCGTGGTATGCCCTGATTCGCGGCGAGAGGCGCGGTCCGTTCGCGATGGCGGCTCGCGCCGGTTTGCGGTTCCTCAGTTTGCCCTACGGCCTCGCTGTGCGAACGCGCAACGGCTTGTTCGACTGCGGCTGGAAGCGGGTTCATCGCGCCGCGGTGCCGGTGGTGAGCGTCGGTAACCTCACGCTCGGCGGCACCGGCAAGACCCCGTGCGTGGAGTGGGTGGCGCGATTCTTCCGCGAACGGGACACGCAAGTGGCGATCCTCAGTCGTGGCTACGGCGCGGAGGCCGGAAGGAACGACGAGGCGATGGTGTTGGAGGAGAATCTGCCGGACGTGCCGCACCTGCAAGGAGCCGACCGCGCATCGCTCGCGACCACTGCGGTCGAGGAACTGGAAGCGGAGTTGCTCCTACTCGATGACGGCTTTCAGCACCGCCGGCTTCACCGCGACCTCGACATCGTGCTGCTCGACGCGACCTGCCCGCCGGCGCGAGACTACGGGTTCCCACGTGGCACGCTGCGCGAACCCGCCAGCGGGCTGAGGCGTGCAGGTGCGGTTCTGCTGACACGCTGTGATCAAGTACGCGCCGGCGAAGTCGAAGCGATTCGCGTATGGCTAGGGCAGAGATTTCCCGACGTGCCGGTCGCGACGACTGAACACCGGCCGACGGAACTGACGGGGTGCGATGGTTCGCGCGAGGTGCTGGAAGCGTTCAGGGGCAAACCGGTAGGTGCGTTCTGCGGGATCGGGAACCCGGCCGCGTTCCGACACACGCTGGAATCGCTCGGCGCCACGGTGACGAACTTCCGCGCGTTCGCGGACCACCATGCTTACACGCGCGAAGATGTGGACGACCTCACCCGGTGGGCCGAAACGCTAGCTCCAGATGCGGTGATCGCGACTACGCAGAAGGACTGGGTTAAGTTGCGCGTACCCGCGTTTGCAGGTCGCCCGCTGTGGGCCGTGCGGATCGGATTGCACTTCCGCTCCGGCGAGGAAGTCTTCGCGGGGGTGTTGGAGCGAGTGATTTCAAAGTAGTAGGCACACGCCGTGTGCCGTTGCAACGCGTTGGGAGTAGCGACGGCACACGGAGTGTGCCTGTTACTATCTGATGACAACGGATTGTCACAATGACCGACCTGACCGAACTCGTTCAGCACCTTGGCGCGCCGCGAGTACTCGTCGTTGGCGACGTGATGCTCGACCGCTACGTGTGGGGCAACGCCGAGCGTATCAGCCAGGAAGCACCGGTGATCCTGCTCCGCGCCGACAAGCGCGAAGAGCGTCTCGGGGGAGCAAGTAGCGTCGCCACGATGCTCCAAGCGCTCGGCGCGCGGACCAGTGTGCTCGGCGTCGTCGGCACCGACGGCGACGGGTTCCACGCCCGCCGCATCATCACCGATCTCGGTATCGACGCGGAGGGTATCGTTGCGGACCCCGACCGGCCGACTACGGTAAAAGAGCGCTACATCGGGCGTGCGCAGGCGAAGCACCCGCAGCAGATGATTCGCGTGGACTACGAGAGCCGCGAACCGGCTTCAGCCGCGGTCGAGCAGCAACTCGCGGACAAGCTCGCCGCCAAGATTGCCGAAGCCGACATCGTTCTCGTGAGCGACTACGACAAAGGCGTTTGCACCCCTGGCTTGCTTCGCGTCGCGATTGAAGTTGCGAAAGCGCGGGGGATACGAGTGATCGCCGACCCCACGCGCGGCGGCGACTACGCGAAGTACCGCGGGTGTTCGAGCATGACGCCGAACCGTCTCGAAGCGGGCCTCGCGACCAACCGCACCATCCACACGCACAACGAAGCGCTCGACGCGGCTTCGCACCTGCGCGACACGCTCGGCCTCGAAGCGGGCCTCGTCACGCTCGACAAGGACGGCATCGCGCTGGCGCATCGCGACGGGCGCCGCACGGTGTTCCCGACGCGACCGCGCCAGGTGTACGACATCACCGGGGCCGGAGACATGGTCATGGCGACGCTCGGCCTCGCGCTCGCAGCCGGAGCCGATTACGACGCGGCCATTCGCCTTGCGAACGTCGCGGGCGGATTGGAAGTCGAGAAGATCGGCGTCGCGACCGTGACGCGCGCCGAGATCCTCGCGGACATGCTCCACGCGCCGTTCCGCGCCGCGGAACGCGTGCCCGGCGCGGCGAAAGTAACCGGCCTTCCGCATCTGATAACCGAACTCGAAGCACGCCGCCGCAATGGGCAGAAAGTCGCGTTCACGAACGGCTGCTTTGACGTGCTGCACGCGGGTCACGTGCAGTACCTCGCGGAAGCGCGACGGCAAGCGGACTGCCTCGTCGTCGCGATCAACAGCGATGCGAGCGTGCAGAAGCTCAAGGGTCCAACGCGCCCGCTCAACCCGGTGGAAGCGCGGGCGCTCGTGCTTGCGGGCCTTCAGGACGTGGACTACGTGACCATCTTTTCGGAGCAGACACCGGCCACAGTCATCGAAGCGGTGCGGCCCGACGTGCTGGTGAAAGGCGCGGACTACACGAAGTCGAACGTGGTGGGCGCGGACTTCGTGGAGAGCTACGGTGGGCGCGTTCACCTCGCCGACCTGTGCGACGGCTTCTCCACAACGAACCTGATCGAGCGCATGAAAGCGGCCTGAAGCCGCTCGCGGCGTAGCGAGCGAAAAAGCAGCAACTGAAGCAACCCATGAATCGGATCGCGCTTTTCCTGCCCAACTGGATCGGGGACGTGGTGATGGCCACGCCCGCGATCCGGGCCGTGCGCGATGCGTTCCCGGCTTCTGAGCTAATCGCGGTGTGCAAGCCGTATGTCGCGGACGTACTCGCCGGCGCGCCGTGGTTCGCGCGAACGATCCTCGCGGACAAGCGCGGTCCTCGCCCACAACGCCTCTTCGGTGTCGCACGACAACTGCGCGAAGCGAACATCGATGCCGCAGTACTGTTCCCCAACTCGTTCCGCACCGCGCTGCTCGCGTACCTCGGAGACTGCAATCGCATCGTCGGGTTCTCGCGTTACACTCGTGGCTGGATGCTGACCGACAAGCTCTCCGCGAAGACCGACGTGCGCGGCCGGTTCGTGCCCTCGCCAGTAGTCGACGACTACAACCGGCTCGCGGTCGCACTCGGCACGAACGACCCTGGCCACCGGATGGAACTGTTCACCACGCCGGACGACAACGCGAGCGCCGAAGCCGTGTGGCAGCGGTTCGCGCTCGCGCGTTATCCGCGCGTGGTGGCGCTTAACCCCGGTGCGGCGTTCGGCGCGGCGAAGCACTGGGGATGCGATCACTTCGCGGAACTCGCACGTTCGCTCACGTCGCGCCTCGGCTGTGGCATCCTCGTGCTGTGCGGCCCTAGCGAAAAGCACATCGCGAGGCAGATCGCGGAGGAAAGCCGCTCACCGCACGTATATTCGCTCAGTGACACCGCGTTGTCACTCGGCTTGACGAAGGCGATCGTAAAGCGCGCCGACCTGCTTGTGACCACCGACAGCGGCCCCAGACACTTCGCCGCGGCGTTCGACCGGCCGGTCGTGTCGCTGTTCGGCCCGACACACATCAAATGGACCGAAACGTACTTTGCGAAGGAAATCTGTCTCCAGAAGCAACTCGCGTGCGGCCCGTGCCAGCAGCGCGTGTGCCCACTCGGTCACCACCGCTGCATGCGTGAACTCACGCCGACGCAAGTCTTCGCGGCGGCGGAACTGTTGCTCACGCGATTCCCACTTCACCTGCGCGAGGAGGTGTCCCGTGCTGCATAACGCGCTGGCCCCTCGTGTCGTGCCGGAGGTGCGACTGTGCGAACCTCAGATCGTGTTCGCGCTACCGACCGACACGGGCGGAACGCTGACGACGCACCGTGCGCTTGGGGAGTTGTTCGCGCGCGCCGGGTTGACGTGTGCCGCTGCGTTTCTGGAACTACCCGGCGAAGTGGTGAGCGGGCACGCGGACCGGCATGTTCTCCGCGTGCAGATACCCGGCGCGCCGAACGCGTTTTTCTTGAAGCGTCAGCACGTTGTCGGGTGGCGTGAGAAGTTACGAAACCGACGTGCCGGGTTCGGGTGGTCGTCGCGGTGCGCACGCGAAGCGGAAGTATTGGAGCAACTCGAAGTCGCGAATCTGCCGGCCCCGCGATGGGCCGCGTTCGGAACACACAACGGCCGCGCGTTCCTTCTCGTGGAAGAAGTACCGGGCGCGGTCGATCTGCGGCGCGTTCTCAGTGACAACGCGTTGTCATTCGCGCGGCGGCGCGTACTCGCGGTGCAGATCGGCGAAGCGGTGGCGAGCATCCACGCGGCCGGGTTCCGCACCCCGGACTTGACCGCGAAGCACGTGCTGGTGAAACCAGACACGCTAGCGGTCACGTTCCTCGACTGGCCGTCCGCGACCCGCGGCGCCGTGAGTGACGCCGCCCGTGCCAACGCGATCGGCGCGCTGCACGCGTCGCGCGCGCTCGCGACGCGTGCGGACCGTGTGCGGGTGCTGAGAGCGTATTGTTCGTTCTGTCCCTCTCCCCGTGTGGGAGAGGGTGGCGAGTCTGCGAACCGGGTGAAGGGTAACGCTTCAGAGAGGCTAACGTTTCACCCCTCACGCGGTCGGCGAAGCACCGATCACCCTCTCCCGCAAGGGGAGTGGGACAGAAACAGAGCCTTCACCACGAACATCATCCTCGCCGCGGCTCGCCACGCGAAGCGTCGCAGCGTGCGCGATCAACGTCAGCCGGAAACCGCTGCACAACGGCTCGTGTGGCTCGCGGGCGAATCGGTGTGCGCGATCCCTGAAGTCGCGGCAGTGTGGCCGCGGCCCGCGATCGCGCCGCCATTCTACGGCTTCGGCGCGAACGGCGTGATGCACGTGCACATCGCGGGTCGCGACGCGGTCCTCGTTCGCGGTCGCACGTCGGCGCCGCTCGGTCGGTTCCACGCGTGGGTGCGTGCGACGCCGTGGCGTTCACCTGGGGTCACAATCGGGCGTGTGCTGTTTCACCTCGAAAGGTACGGCGTCCCGGCCCCGCGGTTGCTCGCGTTCGGACAGCGGCTCACCTCCGCGATGTGCGCCGAGTGGTTCGCACTCCACGACGTTCCGCCCGGAGTGCCCTTGCGGAAATGGCGGCATACGGCATCCTCTGGCGCCCGCCGCGCGCTCCTCAACGATGTATCGCGCTGTCTGGAACAATTGCACGCGGCCGGATGCGTGCTAACCAATGCGCGAGCCGCGTTCGCGGTGGATAACGGGCGGGCGAGCATCGCTGACCCGCGCGCGGTGCGCATCGTGCGCCGAATAAGCGATTCGACCCGAAGCCGCGACTTGCGCGACGTGACCCGACTGTTAGGAGTGGAATGAGCGCGCACGCACCAACACGCCTCACCCAACTCGCGCACGAGGTGGGTGATCCGGTGTCGTCGCTGTGGCGGCGGTTGCGGCGCGGTGTCCGGCTGATCCGCCGTCAGGCCGACTGGGAGCGGTTCGCGGGCGAGGGCTGGCCGGACCGCATCATGCAGGAACCACTCACGGACCGCGAGCACAAGAAGCAGGGCCGCTCGATCGGGCGCATGGTGTTGACCGATGGGCGTGACAAGCTCATCGTCTATCTGAAACGCCACTACCGGTTGCCGTGGCTGCACGGGGTAATCGCGACGTTGTTCCCTGGTCGCGCGTCGTCGCCGGGGCTGCAGGAGTGGCAGCGCATCCGGTGGGCGCAGGAGCAAGGGTTCCCCGTTCCGCGCCCGGTCGCGGCGGGACAGTTCGTCGGGCCGTGGGGGAAGTTAACGGGGTTCCTCGCGGTCGAAGAACTGCACGGCATGTTACCACTCCACGAAGCGATCCCGCTCGCCGCGAAGGCGCTGGACGCGCGCACCTTCGTGCGGTGGAAACGCGGGCTGACGGCCGAACTCGCGCGACTCGCTCGTGAACTGCATCAACGCAAGGTGTTCCACAAAGACCTCTACTTCTGCCACTTCTACATTCCCGAGTCGTTGACGCGAACATTGCCGTCCGACTGGACGAACCACGCGGTGATGATCGACCTTCACCGACTCTCTCGCCACACGATCGGGAGCGTGATCTGGCAAGTAAAGGATCTGGCGCAACTGCTGTTCTCGTCCGAGGTGGAGGGCGTGACGGCGCGCGACCGCGTGCGGTTCTGGAAACTCTACCGGCAGAACTGGCCCAACGGGAAGTGCCCTGGCGCGTGGCTGCGCCCGCTCGTGAAGTGGAAGTGGGCCGTGTACCGACGGCACAACCAGCGGAAGCCAAGCGCCGTGCCTTACGAACAGCAACGGAGTGCGGCGTAAAAACCTACCCTCCAACCCCCTCCCTGAAGGGAAGGGAAGAACAACCTCTGCACAAGGAAGACTCGTTCGGTCTCCCAGTGTCTGACGCCCCTTCCCTTCAGGGAGGGGGGTTGGGGGGTAGGTTCTCCAAGGAGTCTCGCGATATGGATATCGCTTTGTGTTACGAGAGCGTGCTGCCGGCTCGCGGCGGCGCGGAAACCTATCTTGGCGATCTCTCGCGACGGCTCGCGCGAGATGGCCACGCGGTTCACCTGTACGCCGCGCGCTGGGACGCCAACGCGCTCCCCGCCTCCACGCACTTCCACCGCATCGATGTGCCCAGCGGCCCGCGATTCCTTCGGCCCTGGCGGTTCGCGGCGGCGTGCGAAAAAGCGCTGAAACACGCGCACCACGACGTGAGCATGGGCTTCGACAAGACGTGGGGCCAGGACGTGCTGTATCCGCAGGGCGGGCTACACGCCGCGAGCGCCGCGCACAATCAGTTGAAGTTCCCGGACGTGCTGTCACGCGGAATCGCGGCCGTCGGCAAGTGGCTCGACCCGGCCGCGTGGTCGTTCGCGCGACTCGAACGCAAGCAGTACCTTAGCGTGCCGCGTCCCATCATCATCGTGAACAGTTTCATGGTGCGTCGCCACTTTGAAGAACACTATGGCATCCCGCCGGAGGCGGTGCGCGTGGTGCGCAGCGCCATCGACCCGGACCGCTTCGCGGCCGACGACCGCTTGAAGCGGCGTCACGAGGAGCGCGGCCGGTGGATGGTGGCCCCGGAAGAAACCGTCGGACTGTTCGTCGCGATGAACTACCGGCTCAAGGGGCTGTCGCCACTTCTAAACGCGCTAAAGTTGGTGCCACGCGACAAACCGTTCCGCGTGGTGGTGGTGGGTCATCCGAAGTTCGGGCGGTATCTGCAAGAAGCGGAGAAACTCGGCGTCGCGGACCGCGTCGTGTTCCTCGGTCACCGCGACGACCCGAAGAACTGCTACTTCGGCGCGGACTTCCTCGTCCACCCAACGTTCTACGATCCGTGTTCGCTGGTCGCGTTGGAATCGCTCGCGTGCGGGCTGCCGGTTGTTACAACGCGCTACAACGGTGCGAGCGAACTCCTCACACCCCCGAATGATGGCGCGGTGATCGACAGCCCCCACGACGCGAAGGTACTGGCCGCGGCGATGCACCGGTTCACGGACCACACCTACCGCGCCGAGGCATCCAGCGCGGCGCGTCAGACCGGCACCAAGTGGACCTTCGAGCACCACTATCAGGCGCTGCTCGACGTGTTCGGCGAAGTGCGGAAGACGAAGATGGCGGCGTGAGCGGAATACAACCTACCCCCCTTCCCTTCAGGGAGGGGGTTGGGGGGTAGGTTGTATTCCGCTTCCCCTACAATCCTTTCATGGCTTCTCCTCCAGACGTGGCGATCATCGGCGGCGGGATCATCGGCCTCACCTCCGCGTACTTCCTCGCGAAAGCCGGCGCGTCGGTCGCGGTGTACGATCGCGGAGACCTCGGTCGTGAAGCGTCGTGGGCCGGGGCCGGGATCATCCCGCCGGGCAACCCGGACCGCGCCGCGACACCCATCGACAAACTTCGCGGCATCGGCTCGGTGCGATTCCCGGAACTCTCGGCCGAGTTGCGTGACCTCACCGGCATCGACAACGGCTACCGGAAGTGCGGCGGCATCGAGTTCCTCGCACCGGAAGATGCAGGCGTGCCCGATGTGTGGCGCGCCGAAGCCATCGCCTTCGAACGCCTCACACGCGCGGACGCGAAGAAACGGGAACCGATCGGCGATGTCGAAGGCGAACCGTACTTGCTGCCCGGTTGCGCGCAGGTGCGGAACCCGTGGCACCTTCGCGCGCTCGTCGCGGCGTGCGAGATCGCCGGAGTGAGATTTCAACCTAACACCGGCGCCGAAGGATGGTACTTCGACGCGGGCCGCGTATCGGGATTGCGACTCACGAACGGCGCGCGTGTGACCGCGAACCGCTACCTGCTCGCGGCGGGGGCGTGGAGCGAATCGCTTCTGCGCCCACTGGATCACACGCCGCACGTTCACCCGGTTCGCGGGCAGATCGCGTTGCTTCGCGGTCATTCCTCTTCTCGTGTGCTGATGCTCGGTAAGCGGTACATCGTGCCTCGCGGAGACGGCCTCACGCTGATCGGCTCCACCGAAGAACCGGAAGCCGGTTTCGAGAAGCGGACCACAATTGAAGGCGTGAATGAACTCCTCACGTTCGCGAGAAGCACAGTTCCAGTACTGTCGGACGCGGCACTCGAAACGTCGTGGGCCGGGTTGCGGCCCGGGTCGCCGGACGGGTTGCCGTTCATCGGAAAGGTGCCGGGATGGGACGATGTCTTCGTGGCGGCCGGACACTTCCGCGCCGGCGTGCAACTCTCCATCGGCACTGCGCTAGCGATTACGGAGTTGCTCGCTGGGAACCCGACCTGCGTCAATTTACAGGCGTTCGCGCTGGATCGCGCACCACAAGTTAATGCGAAGAGTGCGTTTCGTAGCTGATCTGTTCGACCTGAGTCGTTTAGCGTTCGCCCCAGAGGGGCGAACGCTAAACGACTGAGTTGAACGGGTTGTAGGGTAGTTGAACTCGAAAGTCGCACACTTCCAGCAATAATGGGGGTATGCAACCTACCGAACACCGCTCGGCCGTGGGCCAGTTGGCTGACGACCTCCGCTGGCTCGAAGATCACTGCCGACGGCAGCCGGACCTCGCTGCCGAAGCGGGTACGCTCCGGCTTGCTAGCGCACTCACGCGCAATGTGATCGGGCCGTTCCTTGAAGGCCAGCCCTCACGCCCGCTGCACATCTGCGTCGTTGGCGGGGCTGGCGCGGGCAAGAGTACCGTCGTCAACTTACTTGCGGGGGACATTGTCGCCGAAGCGAACCCGCAGGCGGGATTCACCAGACACCCCACCGCCTTTCTGCCGCCCGGACCCGGCTTCCAGTGGCCCAGTTACATCGGCTTCATGGGGCCGCTCAACCGGCTCACGTCCGACAAGCCCGCGAACGTCGACGAAAACGTGTACGCGGTGAAACGCATTCCCGTCCCGAGTGGCGCGAACGAAAAATCCGCGCATCCGCTCGGTGAGTTCGTCATCTGGGACTGCCCCGACATGACGACATGGGCGTCCGAGGGATACGTCGCGCGATTGATGGAAGTCGCGGCGCTTTCGGATGTGATCGTGTATGTTGCGTCCGACGAACGCTACAACGACGCGGTGCCGACCGAGTTCCTGCACCTGCTGGTGAAGGCCGGGAAAGCAGTTGTCGTCGCTCTCACGAAGATGCGCCCGCAAGATGCGGACTCGTTCATCGCGCACTTCAAACAGGAGATTCTCGGCCGGTTGCCGAAATTGCCGAACGGCGAGACGCCCGCGGTGCCGGTTGTCGCGATCCCGCACCTGAGCGTTTCTGAGCGTGCCGACCCAACAGGGGCGGGGTCGAAGTATCGCATCCAACTACTGAATCAGATCCTCGTGCAGTGCGAGAGCGACGACCTCACCCGCGCGCGCACCGTCACAAACGCGGCGAAGTACCTCAGCACCGCTGGCGACGGGTTGCTCGATGTCGCGCGAAAAGACCTCGCGGAGTTGGACGAGTGGAAGGCCGCGGTGAACGCGGGGCGTGCCGTGTTCGAGGACCGCTACCGGCATGAGTATCTCTCGGGCGAGCAGTTTCGCCGCTTCGACCGGTTCCGCGAACGGCTCACCGACCTGCTCGAACTGCCCGGTGCGGGCCGCGTCGTTGGGGGCATCTTCTGGGCGCTGCGATCGCCATACCGCTGGACGCGGGATTACGTCTTCGGACTGGTCGCACGACCGGACGTGCTGAACCTCTCGGAGCAGACCGTCCTCAATGGCGCGCTCACGGGATGGCTCGACACCCTGCAAGCCGAAGCGCTGCGCAAGGACGGAACGCAGCAATCGTTGTGGCGGCAGATCGCGGTGCGGTTCGATGCGGAACTTAGCCCGCAGGCGCGCGATCGGTTCGCGAACGACCTCCGCGCTTTCGAGCTGAAGCAATCCGAAGACCTGGAGCAAGCGGGTAAGGCGCTCGTGGACGGGGTGGAGAAGAACCCCGCGTTACTGTACACTCTCCGCGGTGGCAAGTTCGTCCTCGATCTGGTGATCATCGGGAACGTGGTCTACTTCACGTGGCCGCCAGGGTGGCTCTTGCTGCTCATTCCCTTCGGTGTGTCGGCATCGCACCAGTTCGCGGAACTCACGACTCGCGCCGTGGCCGAAGGCGCGCGTCACCGCGTCCGCTCGCACCGCGAATCGCTCGTGACGGGTTCGCTGAGTGTACCGCTGGCCGCATGGCTCGCGGAGTGGCCGATAACCGGCGGCACGTCGTTCGAGAAACTCCAGCAGGTGTTACGCCGCGTTCCAGACGCGATTCGCACAATGGAAGTACGCGTGAAGGCGAAGGTGGCCGAGATGACGAAACCCAAAGAGGCGCCGCCACCAATACCCGCACCCGAAGCGCCGACGTGATTGGTCCCAGGGGTTGAAACCCCTGGGACACGGAGCTGACGACCGCATGAGCGAGATGAACACACCCGACGCGCCGTTCGCCACAGAAGACGCAGCACCGCAACCGCTGTTGCGGACGCTCGCCCCGCTGTTGCGCGGCCTGGTGCGCCCTTTGCGCGCGTGGCTCGAGAACCGCCGCAAGTTTCCACTGTCGATGATGCAACGCGCGGAGCTCGAAGGACTCGCGGAGGACCTCCAACGCCAGTCCGAAATGCTCGACGTGGAGAAGCCGCTGCTCGTCGTGATGCTCATGGGCGGAACCGGCGTCGGCAAGTCAACTCTCCTGAACGCGCTCGCGGGCGGACCCATCGCGCAGGCATCGTTCACTCGCCCAACCACGCGCGACCCGGTCGTGTACTTCCACCACTCGGTGAAATCGGAACGCCTCGATCCGGCGTTGCGCGTGTGCCGGCTCGTTCAACACGACCGCGCCGGACTTGAGCAAAAGGTGATCGTTGACACACCTGACCTCGACTCCAACGATCTCACCAACCGCGATAAGCTCATCGCGCTGTTGCCGGTCGCGGACATTGTGCTCTACGTCGGGTCGCAGGAGAAGTACCACGACCGGCTCGGCTGGGACTTGTTCAAGGAACAGCGGCACCGGCGAGCGTTCGCGTTCGTGCTGAACAAGTGGGACCGGTGCGTGACAGGTGAGAGTGGCGTTCAGCCTGACGAAGACCTGCTCGCGGATCTCAAGGCCGAAGGCTTCCAGAACCCCCTGCTCTTCCGCACGACGGCGCAACTGTGGCTCGACGCGGCGAACGTCTACAGCGGCAGCGGCAACCCGCCGAAGCCCGCGGGCCTCCCCGCGGGCGAGCAGTTCAGTTTGCTCCGCAACTGGCTTGAACTCGGCCTCACGCGACTCGAAATCGAAGCCGTGAAAGCCCGTGGCGTTGGGCAACTTCTCACCCAACTCACGCGATTCGCGGAGACCATTCGCCCGCCAGACCTGAGCGTTGAGAGCGAGAAGGTGAAGAGCGTCTGGGAACGCACGCTGGCCGAAGAAGCCGACGTGCAGGCCGACGTGCTGGTTGGCACGCTGGAGCCGTACCAGACCGAAGTCGAACACCACTTCAGCGTGGAAGATCAATCGCGGTTTCGCGGGCTGATGGCCGCTTACCTGCGCGTAACCACTCGCCTGCGCTACGCGGGCAGCGGGTTGCGAGACAAAATCCCGTTCGGCGGCCTCAAAGGAAGGCTGCTGGGCGGGCGAGTCGATACGCCGGTGGAGTGGAACCTCGGCGCGTTCGTGCAGGAATGCGCCCGCACCGCGGGTGAGCGCGTGCTCGATCAACGTTCCACCGCGCTCATCAACCGGTTGCTCGTCGAAGGCGAAGCGAAGGGGTTCCCACTCACCTTGCTCACGGACCCCGCAACTTGCGCGGGGCGGCTCGACTGGCGCGAACGCATGACACGCGGGGTGATCGAGGCGCTCGCGGAAGTCGAACGACAGGCCACGAACCCGACCGGCTTCAGACGCCTCATTCGCGGTGCTCTGAGTTTGATGGCGAACACCTTACCGGAGATCGCGCTTGTCGCCACGGTCGGGACGCTGCTGTGGAATTTCTTCGTCCCCACGCCGCCCGTCATCCCGGACTTCTTCCAGATGTCGCTCGTGGTGCTGATCCCACTGATCGTGATCGTGGCGCTGCATCTGCTCATCCTGTTGCTGCTGCCCGTGCGGTGGCCGGCGATTCGCTACCAGTTCCGCAAACAACTCGGCGTGCGGCTGGCCGCGGAACTTGGTCACGCGTATCTCGCGATTCCGGGCGAGGTGTCCACTGCGATCCAGGAAGAACGGGAGCAGGTGGACTCGCTCATCGCGGAGGCGAAGCAGGTAGCTGACTGGCTGGCAGAACGCCAACAGGCGGCGCAAGTCGCGGAGTTGTACGGGAAGTCATCACGCGACCAGGAGTTTACACTGCCGCGTGACTCGACCGCGTCGCGCGGGATCTGACCCTGATCGCAGCTAACTTCTCCGACGCCATGACCACGCTGGAGCTGACAGGCGTTTCCCCTGTAGCCTTATCAACAACCACCTAGAAACCTCTCACGCCGCGAGCGAATGCCGGGAGCATCTCCTGTGGAGACCACAGGAGATTCTTACTATCTAATCGCTATCTAATCGCGACTCACGCCCAGAATATTTCCGTTGCTCGGCAATAATCCGCCAGGAGCTTCGATAACGCAGTCGTCGATCTGTCGATCACGTGCGTTCGTGGGATCAGGTGATTCCTACCCAGGTCGCGTCGTCTGTCCGATGGTGTTGGGGTAGCACACTCGCAGTCGTGGTTGGATGGCAAGAGTTCCGAGATCAGCAGTTGCTGTCAGGGGAAGCAGTTCCCAGGTCGCCGGCGCTGCTGATATCCGACATGCTGCAAGTACTCGGCACCACGAGTGATGCACCGACGGAATGCAGTTCACAACCAGTTTCACATCGATTTTGTCGAGAAAGGTGCAAGATCTATGTCTGCTTCGAAACGGCGGGTCAGCATCACGAGCAAGCTCGTCCTTGTGGCAACCACGTATGTGCTGCCCATCGGCGTCCTGCTCTACCTGTTTGTCGGTAGTATCAACGAGTTCATTAACTTCGCTGAGGCAGAACGGAAAGGCGATGCCTACCAGCGACCGCTGGAGGGCCTACTCGACGGAGTGGAGCGGCATCAGATTCTGGTGCATGGCGGGGCCACGCCGGCCGAAGTCCAGGCGGTGAGTGCGAAAGTAGATCGGGCCTTCACGGCCCTGGAAGGCGAGGACGAACGCCTTGGGGTCGATCTTCAGTTCACCGAAGAAGGCCTGCAAAAGCGGGATCGGAGCCAATGCAAAGTCAAGATTGTCAAAGAGCAATGGCAGGCGATCACGGCAGAGTTGGCCAAGGTCAAGGATGCTCGCAAGCTACCCGAGGATCTTGACACACGGTACGGAAAGTTGGTGACAGACATCCGCACCATGATCACCCATTGTGGTGACACCTCGAATCTGATCCTCGATCCGGATCTGGACAGTTACTATCTGATGGATGTCACCCTCCTGGGACTGCCCCAGGTTCAGGAGCGAACCGCGCGGGTGGTGCTGTACGGACGCGAGGTGCTGGCACGTGGCGTTGCTACCCGAGAGGAGCAGATGCAACTGGTGGTTCACGCCGCGATGTTGGAATCCGATCTGGATCGAATCACCGCGAGCGTCCAGACATCACTGAATGAAGATGCTAACTTCTACGGGGATAGCCCCACGCTCAAGGAGAAATTGCCTCCGGCCGTTGCCGCCTACAAGGAGGCCTTGACTCGCTTCATCCAGATGACGCGACAAGTAAGTGATCCCTCCGCACCCAAGGTCACGGAAGCGGAATATGTGGCGGCGGGCCTGAAAGCCCATGACGAGAGTTTCCAGTTGTGGACTGTGGGCGTGGGAGAACTCGACGTACTCCTGGACAAGCGGATCGATCATTACACCACGCGTCGGACCCGGTCGCTGACGCTGGCGAGTCTGGCGGTACTCGTTGCGAGTGTGCTTGCGTTGCTGGTAACTCTCAGCATCATTCGACCACTAACGGCGCTGGTGAGGAGACTGGGACCAGGCGCCACCTTGTTAGCTTCGAGCGTGAACCGCATCGCGGAAGCCAGCCAGCGTGGTACCGCCACGTCCGAGGAAGCGGCGATCATTTGCGAAGAACTGAACGCCCACGCTGATGAGATGCGAATGTCCGTGGGTGAGCTGGAATCGCTCGTGCATGGCCATCCAGTTACTCAACTCGAACCGGCACCGAAGCAGGAGGTACTGGCACATGCCTAGTCCATTTTTCAGCAGGCTGCTTCGAACCGCAGCCCGTTACGTCGGAGAGGAGACAGCGAACGGTGTGCTGTCGCGACGGTTGAAGCACACCGCAGCCACGCCGGACACGTTTGGGCCACCGGACCTGTCTCAGATGATATTACCACTGAGTGCCGCCCTGGAGCTGTATGTGATGGACCAGGGCAAGAGAGCCGAGCTACGAAACAGTTTATATGCCCTCGTGGGGTAGTGGGGCAGCGTGAACAGCCGCATAGCGAACGGCGGGACGGAGTCGGTTGGTGGTTGCCTCCACCAACCGACTCCGTCCCGCCATTCCTGGAACTGCTCGAAATGCCTCGTTACTTCGGCGTGATGGTGATCTGCGCCTTCGGCTTCATCATGGCGATGACGGACTCGCGGATTCGCATGGCGTAGAGCATCCGCACGTCTTCCTTCACGTCCTCGAACTTCTTGGGTGCGCCCTGGCGGCGCTGGGTCACGAGGATCAAGTGGTAGCCGAACTCGGTGGCAACCACGTCACTCATCTCGTAGGCCTTCAGCGCGAATGCGGCCTTCGCGAACGGCTCGACCATTGCCCCAGCGCGCGGGAAGAAGTTGAGATCCCCGCCGTCCTTCTTCGATGGGCAGGTGCTGTATTCCTTCGCGTAGGCCGCGAAGAGTTCGTCGGTCCGGTTGGCCTCCGCCTGAGCTTTGGCGAGCGCGTCCGCGGTTTGTGGCAGCGCGTCAACAGCCTTCTTGGCCTCCGCCTCGACAACCTGCTTGATGCCGCGCAACTTCTGGGCCGCGTCTTTCTGCTTGGCTTCGTCGGTGCCGGGTGTCATGAGGATGTGGCGGGCGCGGACCTGCGTGCCGTCGAACACGTCCGGGCTGCTGTCGAACAGTTGCTTCAGGGCCGGGTCGGTGCCCTGCTGCTGGACGAACTTCTCCCACTTCATCTGGGCCGTTACCTCGGACCGGAACTCGGCCTGGGTGAGCATCATCGTTTCGAGTTCGCTGACGTAGTCCTTCTTCGCGTCGGTCAGTTCCTTCTTCAGGTCCGCGATGAGTTTGTCCACGTCCTTTTCTTCGACGGTCATCTTGAGCAGGGTGAGGTACTCGTCGATGAGGGCATTCTCGATCAGGTGAGCCATGATCTCTTTGCGGGCCAGGTCGCGGTGTGCTACCGGGAACTGACGCAGCGCGCGGTACACGGCGACCTCGGGAATGGCCTTTCCGTTGACGGTCGCGGCGTTGCCCGTGGGCCGCGTTTCGGGCGTCTTGGACGCCGGCGTCACCAGCGGCGCGATGGGCGAGACCGGTGGTAGTGTGACGGGCGGCGTGCCCGGTGGTTGGGCTGCGGCCGACGCGGCCAGGGCCGAACCGAGAACAAGGGCCGCGGCCACGCGAATCGACTTGCGCATCTCGGACTTCCTCCAAAGCGTTCTGGGTGTCCCGTTCGTTCCCCCACGAAGCGAACACCTCGGTCTACAAAGGTCGCGGGTCATAGCGTGGGCGAGCGAACCGGTCAACGGGAAGTTGCGAGAGATTTGAGTCGCGAGTAACGAGTGAATGCAGCCGCGTGTCTGGTCTTTGCCTTTTCTCACCACTCGTGACTCGCAACTCGCAACTTCCGCTACGTGTGGACGGAGTCGAACGCGACCAGCGCGGGTGGGCCGAACACGATCACTGGGAGCCACGCGGCCAGCGCCGCGGGTAGTACATCCTGGTCGCCCAGGTACTTACACGCGATCACGAACAGGAAGATCCCGCTTGACACCAGCAGGCACATCCCGGAGCTGATGATCACGTGCCTGTTCGGGTTCGCGAGAATTACCGATAGCCCGAACACCACCATCAACATCCCGACGAACGGGCGAGTCACGCGTCCGTGGAACAGCACAGCCATTTTCCCTCTCCGACGCGGTTCCGGGTCGAGGAGCATCTCTCGCAGGTTCGTGGTTGATGCGTAGAGGTACCACGACCCGCCGCGGCACACGGCGTCGTAATCCGCGTCCTGTACCTTGAGGAAGAACCGGCCGGTGCCGAGGGCCGCGAGGTTGGTCGGCAGCGGGCCGTCGAACGAATCGGGGGCGGTGCGGGTGAGGAGCCACCCACCGGTGAGCGGGTCGTCGCCGCGCTTTGGCACGAACACCGCTTCCTCGGCGGTCATGTGCAACATTCCGCTGGGCGAGTTCTCTGGGAACGTGATGTTCATCCGTTCCACACGCCGGTCCTTGCGGAACCCCGCGAACCCTTCCATGTGGATGCCGCTGGCGTCATAGGCGCCCATCAGAGCCTGCGCCTTGGCCCGCTCTGGGTCGTCACGCTGAATGGTCAGTTGGTCCGCGACTACGGGAATCACGAACTGTTGGTTCAGTGGTCCGAACGCCAGTGTGAGCGCGGCGCCGATGAACACCGGGCGCACGGCGCGGCGGGTCGGCACGCCAGTTGACAGCAGCGGCAGCAGTTCGTTGTTCCGCTGCATCCAGGCCACGGTGAACGCGGCGGCCATCAGCGTGATGAAGTTGCCGAGCAGGTCGAACAACTCCGGGACGCGGTTGCCGTAGTACACGACGATATGGTGGATCGACGCAGCGAACCCGCCCGGCTTGTTCATGAAGTCGTCGAGGTGCGTGAACAGGTCGATCACGACAAACAGCGAGATCAGGCTGACCAGCACGATCAGGTACGACCGGAAAAAGGTGACCAGGAACATTCGGTCGAGGGCGGTAATCACGGGCGCGCCCCTCCCGCCATTCCCGTTGCGGCCCCCACGACCGCGCGCTCGTTCTTCGATCGCGGCTTGTAGTTCTGGAGGAACTGGATGATGAACTCGTCGCCCTCACTGGCGGCGACGTACCCATATCCGTTGGCTCGGAGTTCGCGGAGCGCCTCGCCCTGCGACCACCCATGGTACTCCATGCGGTAAATTGCGGTGAGCCGCCCGGTGCGGTGTAGACCGGCCTTGCAATGCAGCAGGATGGGGTAGTTCTTCTCGTCGGCGAGCAGGTCGAGCCACTCCTGCACGGCTGGCGGTTCCTTATCGAGTGTGTTGCCTGGCGGCAGCACATCAGGCGTGATGAGCCGGTACTCGATGCCGAGTTGCTTGCACAACTCGCTCTCGCGAATCTTCCCCTTGCCGAGCCAGTTGTCGGGCAGCAACGGGTCCGGGTTCTCGTGTTGCAGGTTCACGACCATCTTGATGCCGTAGAGGTCGACGTACTCGCGGAACCCGGCCGCGGTCATCTGGCCGGAACGGTACAATCGGCCCGGCTCCACTTCCCGAAAGCGTTTTGCCTCGATGTACCGCGCGCGGTAGAGTGCCGCCGGCGGCGCGAGCACCACCGCCACCACGACCGCACCGAGGAACCACCGCAATACGTTCCGCATCCCTGCCTGCTGTTGCGGGGAACCGTGACACCCGCTCGCCGCGGGAATGTGTCGAAAGTAAGAGTGCGACACTAATACACATCGGCTCAGGTGTGTCAACCGGAAGGTGCCGTAGCGAAGAACCGCAACCGGGTGGTTGACGCTTCTTCGCTACGGCTTTATAAACACAACTGGTATTTGGGGCAGTTAGCTCAGTTGGTAGAGCGAGCGACTGAAAATCGCTAGGTCCCCGGTTCAACCCCGGGACTGCCCACTCGAAGTAAAGCCTGTCAGCCGAAGCGTTTCACGCTTACCCCGGAGTCCTCCGGGCGCGGCTTCCAAACCGGGCGAACTGTGGAATCGTTCCACAGTTCGCGGTAAGGAACCCGCAACGTGAGCGCTCGACGCAAACCCACCCCCTCGTACCTGCACCACAAACAATCCGGGCGGGGCCGCGCCGTCTGGACCGACACGGCCGGAATCCGCCAGCAGAAACTCCTTCCGGGCCAGTACGACTCCCCCGAATCCCGCACTGCGTTCGCCCGGCTCCAACTCGAACTCGAAACCGCACCCAACACCGCATCCGCCGCCCGCGACACGGGGGTGAGTGTCAACGAGTTGATGCTCGCCTTCCTCGATCACGCCGAGCGGCACTACCGCCGGGCCGACGGCAGCCCGACCCACGAACTGGACGAGTACACGCTTATCATCCGGTACGTCCGTGAACTGTACGGCGACACCGCCGCCGCAGACTTCGGCCCGCTGACGCTGAAGGCCGTGCGGCAGAAGTTCATCGACGTGGGCTGGTGCCGGTCGCTGGTGAACCAGCGCATCGGGCGTGTACGCCGGATGTTCAAGTGGGCCGCCTCGGAGGAGCTGGTCCCGGTCGCGGTGCATCAGGCCCTCGCGACGGTCCAGGGCCTCCAGCGGGGGCGTTCGGGGGTGCGGGAGTCGAAGCCGGTGGAGTCGGTCGCGGACTCCGTGGTCGAGGCCACGCTGCCGTTTCTCAACCGGCACGTTCGCGGGCTAGTCGAGTTCCAGAGGCTGACGGGATGTCGGCCGGGCGAAGCCTGCGCGCTCCGGCGGTCCGACATCGACACCGGCGGGGACGTCTGGTTGTACACGCCGGCGCACCACAAGACCGCGTGGCGGGGCAAGACCCGCACCGTCGCCATCGGGCCGAAGGCGCAGGCGCTGCTCAAGGAGTTCTTCACCCCGGACATCGGCGCGTACTTGTTTTCGCCCGTCCGGGCCGTCGAAGAACTGCACGCCCAGCGGGGCCAAATGCGGAAGACGCCCCGCTACCCGTCGCACATGGCCCGCAACGCCAAGGTGCGGAAGAAGAATCCGAAGCGGACCCCGGCCGACATGTACGACGTGAACACCTACGGGCACGCCATCGACCGCGCGTGCGATAAGGCGTTCCCGCCGCCGGGCCAGCTCGCTCGCCGTGATACCGAATCCGTGGCGGCATGGTGGGGGCGGCTTGACGAGATGCGGCGGGCAGAAGTAAAGACTTGGCAGAAGTCCCACCGCTGGCACCCGAACCAGCTACGCCACACGTTCGCGACACGGGTTCGCAAGCAGCACGGCCTGGAGGCCGCCCAGGTGCTGCTCGGCCACGCCCGTGCCGACGTGACGCAGGTCTACGCCGAGAAGAACTTGGAGCTGGCGTCGGCCGTTGCAGCGCAGGTCGGGTAGAATATTGTCGCCTGGCTTTTGGGGCAATCATCCACGGCTCGGGTCTGAACACGCGATGGCTTCTCCCGCGTGTTCAGACCCAACCATCCTGCCAAGTCGGGCAATGGGTCGAGGCTGTCCCCTTACTCCGATCACCTTCGACGTGTAAAGCGGTGGCACGCCAGCCGAAGAACCCAAGGGGCCGATAAGTGGCGACCGCGAATCATGCCAGTAACCAGACGAGCAGATGTGCCGAACAGTCGATGGACCTCGACTTTTGTGACACGGCGTACGTCTTGGCAAGTAGCCTCCGCCGAAGCGGTTTGTTCGTGCAGTCGGCCACGGCCTACTCGGCTGACGCGAACGAGATGATCGTGGAGATTGCGCCGGACAGTACTGTTACGATTTCCGCAATCAACACGCTGACCAAGTCGGCAGAGCGATCACGCCTTGCCCGCGAGATCGCCGTCGCCGAGTACATCAAGGCGCGCACCCTCGAGGATCCGAAAGCGGTGATATCAGTCCGCAAGGCCAGCAAGGCGACCGGAATACCGAAATCGACCCTCACGCGGTGCGAAGCGTGGATCGCCTACTCCGCCCGGTGCAAGTGGGACGACACGGGCGAGCTGCGGGTGCGTCAGCTCACCGACGAGATGATCGCATGTGTTCGGGATCACACCGCAGACGATCCGGCTCACATTGTCGAAGCCCAGGAGATCGCAAGGTTGATCGAGGAGCAGAGACTCGACGCCGAATCCGATCACTGGTGAGAGCCGTTCGTTGGGACACTTTGGGACACCTGCCATAGGTGAGGGGACGCAATTCACGCGTCCCTCACCGGGGGGCGTCTCATGCCGACCACTCAGACCACGTCCGAACGACCACACCCGCGAAAAACTGACATCGACCGGTCCCCCGCCTACCTGCTCGCGTCGCTGTTCTCGGCGCGACGCAGCGGCGATTACGTCCTGTACCTGCTCTGCCTGGACCGGTTGAGAGAGGTCGGGATCCACATCAAATTCATCGAGGCCGGTGAAACTGAAGCGGAAGTACCCGTGCAGGCCCTGACACCGACGGCGACGGGGAAGGCGGTGCGCTCGTGACCGGTGAGCCCGACCCCAGCCTCCCCACCGAACTCCTTACTGTTTCGCAGATCTGCCGTCGCCTGCCCGGGGCGCGGGGTGCCCGGCACGTCCGGCCCAGTACAGTCACCCGCTGGATCCTGTCCGGCTGCCCCGCCCGCGACGGAAAGCGGGTTCGCCTGCGCGCGATCCGCGTGGGATCACGGTGGATGATTTCACCCTCGGACCTCGACAACTTTTTCTCGGCCCTGGCCGCCGAGCCGGCGGGGCAGCCCACGGTCCCGCAGCAGAAGACGGTGGAAGAGCGCAGCCGGGCGAGCCAGCGCGCCGCCCAAGAACTCGCCCGTCGCGGAGCCTGAACCCGGTGGTCTGGAACAACCACTCACAACCAAACCTGCTCGCAAGTGGAGCATCGACATGTCGGCGTTGCTGAAGGCGGTGGAGGACCGAACCAAGATGGAGGGGGGCGTGCAACCGATGCAGTCGCTCACCGGGGGCGAGAATGCCGCCTTCGACCTCGGCACGCTGACGAGCGGCGAGCGGGCGGTGGTGAAGGATTGCGCGAGCGAGGTGTCGAACTTCGTGCGCCGCACGGCCCGGGACGCCTTGGCCGTGGGGCGGAAGCTCCGGGCGGTCAAGGGGATCCTCGGCCACGGCCGGTTCCTGGCGTGGCTGCGGGACGAGGGCACCCTGTCGGCGGACACGGCCGAGCGGCTCATGAAGATCGCGGAGCGGTTCGGCGATATTCCGCACAATGCGGAATTCGTGCTCACCGCCCTGTACGCCCTGGCTGCTGACGACACCCCGGAGGCGGCCCGGGAGGAAGCCGTGGGGATGGCCGCGAAGGGCGAGAAGATCACCCCGGCAGTCGCCAAGGCGATCAAGGCCCGTCACGCGGCCGCCGCCGTGGAAGCGTCCCCGTTGGAGAAGTGCAACTCGGACGCGGCCAGGCCCGACGATACGCCCACCCACGGGGCGGCGGCGGATTCGCTCGAGGGACGTGACGCGGCTTCGTCGCCCTCGGCCCCTATCAGGGCGGAGCCGGCCGGCCGGGCCACGAAATCCCGCGAGGGCGTGCGGGGCGGGGACGAAACAAACGGTACGAAGCCCGGGGCCGTTCCATCGGCCCCGCTGGTCCGGTCCGAGTCGGTCGGCCCCGACGAACTGGTCGAGGCGATCGACCGCCTGCTCGCCGTCATGCCCGCCGACGGGCAGCCCGGCTGGGACACGTTCGTCCGCAAGGCCAAGCGGCTGGCGGCCGACGAGCGCCGGGCGCTGGTCGGGAGGCTGAGGAAGTTGGCGGACGCGACCGCCAAGGTGCGGCGCCAGCTGTAGTCGTGTCCGACCCGGACCGGTGGCCTTCGAGAGGATGAACTCTCGAGGCTGATCGCGTTCTCCGCCCGGCTTCACACCCGGCGTGTTCCTGTACGCCTTGATGGAGGCGCTCGTGTCGAAAAGTCCAAGCCGGGGCCACTCGGCCCCGGTCACCACCCTCTGCGTCCCGCCGGCGGCCACGACCCTGCTGAACGACGCCACGTTCCGCGAGTTCGTCCCCGCCCCCCCGCTTCGCGGCCGGATCGGCACCGCCGGCGGGTTCGTGGTCGTCGGCGTCATGGACCACTTGGCCGCCGTCGAGCGGGGCTACGAGGCGGTGAACGTCGTGCCCGTGATTGCGGCCGACGAGGACCCCGCCGTGGTGCAGATGCACGCGGCGAAGGACCTCTTACCGGTGACGAGGAACGAGCTGGCAATGGGCCGGGCCTACCTCGTGGCCGAGGAGGCGATCGGAAAGCTGCCCAAGCAGAACACGCGGAACGACAGGAGAACGCACAAGAAGAAGTACGGCGTGCAGCGGTCCGAGCGACTGAACGCGATGTGGGGGGAGGTGTTCGGCGTGTCGAAGACCACCCTCCGCCGCTACGCCCGGGCGCTCGACGCCCCGGCCGAGGTGCGGCGCCTGTTCCTGGCCGGCCACATGGACCTCGACGACGTACTGAAGGTGGTCGCGGCCGGGGCCGAGGTCGCCCGCAGCTTCGAGAACGAACTGCTCGCCGGCCACGCCTTGGTTGACGTCCTGAAACGGCACCTCGGCGATAACGAAGCGGGGAGAACCGACGGCGGAGAGCCCGGGCCGAACAAGGACACCGTCGTCGGCCTGGTGAAGTCCCTGAACCGCTGGTTAAAGTTGTTGGAGAGGTCGAAGGAGCCGCCCGCGTTGACCCGCGAGCAGGATCGCTCGCTGCAGAAGGCCGAGGAGTTCATCGCGTGGCTGCGGCGCAAGGTCGGGTGAGCCGGACCGAGCTGCGGCGCTGCGTCCGCCGTCCAACGAGATCCCTCTCGCAGTGGATAGCCGCGTTGCCGGACGCGGGCGTCGAGGCGGACGGCGGCCCGGCACAGTTGGAGGGCCTGGTGAACCACGAGAACGCGTTCAGCCCCACGAACACCAAGACCATCGGGTACACGATGAACACCGCCGACGGCATCAACCACAAGAACAGGTTCCACATCCGGAACGTGTTCGACGCCGAGAACCTGACCGACTGCAGGAACGCGGTGTCGTAGAAGAGCACGCCGAACAAGAACATCACCGGCAGCACAAACCACGAGAGCGGGCTCGACACCACGATCAGGTTCAGCGCCAAGAACGACACCGACTACAAGAACGGGACGACGCAGAAGAACATGCCGCTCAACACGAACACCACCGGCAACAGCACCACGGCGGCGATGGTCACGATCCGGACCGCCGAGACGGGGGCGGCCGTCTACCCGCCGCTGTCCGGGCTGAACGTGTTGACCGCCCGCGAGGTGGTCGCTGCGGATGCGAGGTCGCCGCTGCGGCTGAAGTGGGAGACGGGGACGCTGTTCACTCCGGGCGAGGATCTCGCCGGCACGCCCTGCGCGACCGGTCCGCTTCCGCTGGCCCCCCTCGCGGCCGAACTCGTCCGTGCCGCCGGTGGTAAGGTCCGCATGCCGGCCCCGGCCCCGTGGGTGCCGGCCGCCCTCGACCCGCAGCTCTGCCCCGACGCCGGGATGATCCGCGCGATCGCCCGCGAGCCGTGGCTCATCGTCCGGTACAACCCGCAGTCCGTCGATCGGCTGCGGCTGGCGGTGCAGATTCCGCTGGCCTTCAAGGACAAGACCGTCGCCGTGGTCGCCAAGACGGAGGGACAGGTCGACGCGTTCGCGGCGATGGCCCGCGAGGCCGGGTTGGACGTGACGACGTTCAGCGGCCCCCGCCAGGGGGAGTTCCCCCGGCCCCGGATCGACCGCGAAGGGGCACTTCGTAACCAAGTGGCCGTCGGCACGTTCGCCGGGTTGGCCCACGACGACGCGCTGCTCCAGCGCCGCGACATCGTCATCGTGCTCGACGTGCTGGAGGGGCTGGAGAAGCGGGCTCTGACGGCCATCGAGTGCGCCAGGCCCGGGCGGCTGGTCGGCTTGCTGTCGGACAAGGCCCGCGTGCCGGCGGCCGACCTCGACCGGCTCACGAAGATCTACGGGCTCGCCGAGGTGCGGGTCGGCCGCCACGGCGTGACCGACCGGGCGGTGGTGTACGGGTCGGTGCCGTACAAGGGGAGCGGGCTCAAGCCGGGCCTGTCCCCCGCGAAGGTGAAGGAGTTGGGCGTCTGGTCGAACCTGGAACGCAACCGCAGGATCGCCGACGTCGCCACCGCCTTGTGCGCCGGCGACCGTAGGGCCATCGCGAACCTGTTGCCGAAAGGGCTGGGCAACAAGCTCCCTTCGCTCACCGACCGGGCGGGAGGCGGGTACCGGGTCGCCGTGGTGGTCGAGAACGCGACCCACGGGAACACGCTCCTCTCGATGTTGCCCGGCTGGGCCGGGACCGGACGCGGGCTCCGGCCCGGACCTTCGTCGGGCCGAACGACACCGGGCTGGGGCCAGCCGCCCGGGGCGAACCGCGACAACGTCGTCTGCACCTTCGACGGGTTGAAGAAGATCCCCCTCGGGGAGTTCGACGTCGTGATCCGGGCCGACGGCGGGACCGGCCCGCTGCCCGGCAGCATCGACGTCGGCTCGGCGGACCCGAAGGCCAAGGAGCTGGTGTTCGTCGACATCGACGACAGGTTCCACCGGGAGCTGGAGCGGAACGGTCGCAAGCGGCGGGCCGCTTACCGGCGTCTCGGCTGGCAGTCGATCGCCGAGTCGGTGGAGTTCGACCAGCTCCGCCGCTACCTGGCCCGGCACCCTCGCGGTGACGCGATCCACGCCCTGTTGAAGGACGTGAAGCAGAGCGGGAATACCTCCGACGCCAGCGCCGAGGGGGACGCGAATGTCACCATCGGTACTGCGGAACCGATTGTCTTGGCGCTGCTGCAGCCGTCAACGGCACTACTGACGCTGTCGCCCGCCCGGCCCCGTCGCCTGCCCCCGAACCCGTTCTCGGGCTACTCCCGGCGGCGCCGCAGTGGCAAGAAGAACTCCCCCCTCAAGGTGCTCGAGGGGCGCGGCGACTACCTGCCGCCCTTCGCGGACATCGTCGGCCCCGACAACTTGTACGCCGTGCTGCACGAGATGATGAACGCCGGGGCCGGCCCGGGCGCCGGTGAGGACGGGATCGGCCTGTACGACCTGTCCCCGCGTGAGTGGGCCACCCACCTCCGCGATCTCTCCAGACGAGTTTTCGACAGCGCCTACAGTCCCGAGCCGACGAAGTTGGTGAAGGTGCCCAAGCCCGACGGCAAGTTCCGCCCGATCGAGGTCGGGACGGTCGCTGACCGGGTGCTGGCCGGTGCCCTGAACAGGGCGCTGGCCCCGCACCTCGACGCGCAGCTCCTGAACAATTCGTACGGCTTCCGCCCGAACCGGTCCCACTGGGACGCGCTCGCCGCCGTGAAGATCTACATCGAGGCGACCGGCATCATCTTCGCTGTGATCGACGACGTGAAGCAGGCGTTCCCCAGCGTCCGCCACGACCCGCTGCTGGAAGACGTCACGCGACTGATCAACGGCTCGAAGCCTGCGAACTACGACCCCGCCCCTCTACTCAACCTGCTCGAGGCGATCGTCCGGGGTCGCGACGCCCGACACCACCCGCAGAAAGGAGTCGGCATCACGCAGGGGTGCCCGCTGTCGCCCCTGTTCTTGAACACCCACATGCACCCCCGGCACGACCTCGCCGTCGACCGGGAGAGGGCACTCATCCCGTTCTGGGCCAGGTACGCGGACAACCTGCTGTACATGGTCAAGAACGAGACCGACGGCGTGGAGGCGCTCGAACTCGTCCGCCAACTGCTTCAAGGGGTCGGCCTCGACCTCAAGGGGCAGAAGGGCGAGAAGACGAAGCCGACCGACCTCAACGTTCGGCCCGTGGAACTACTGGGGTTCTCCATGAAGGTCAACAACAGGAACGTCGTCCTGGGGATCCCGGACGACGCCTGGAAGAACCTGAGGGAAGCACTTCAGGAAGCCCACAGGACGGACGAACCGGGGAAACAGGCCAAGTCCATCATCATTGGATGGACAGAAGCTTGCGGACCGGCCGTCGAGAACCGGGTGGAGACTACCCACCAGACCATCCTCGACACGGTCAAGGAGAACGGGTTCAAGGGGATCATTTCCCCGGAAGGCCTGTTCAAGAGACTGGAGGACTCACGGGACCGCTGGAAGGGGAGGCTCGAGAGGGCGCTCCTACAGGGGCGTGGGTTCTGAGGGAGGGGATGATGAAGGTGATGGGTGCGGCTCCGCCGGCCCCCGTTCGGCGCTCACGGATCTTCTGTCCGAGTTGGCGCCAGTGCTGTTCGGCCTTCGACCGGTTGTACGCGACGCCGGCCGGGGGTGCTTGTGGGTGAGATAAAACGCCCGGTGGGACTTCGCACCGGGCGGGGACCGGTACACCCTTGATGGTGTACCGGCGACGGAGACGACGGGGACGCGACCGGATGGCTAGCGGGAGCGTCGCGGCCGGCGCTGACCGGCTTCGAGGGCGGCCCGCAGGCGGTCGACGTCCGTTGCCAGCCCCCGAGCGAGGTCGTCCATGAGCGCGGCCAGTGAGGTCACGATGTCCCGCACCTTGACGTCGCGGGGTTCGCTGCCGGTCGCGGCCCCGGCCTCGACAGCCGCGAGCAACCCCGACAGCGGGAGCGCGAAGATCGTGGTGCGGACGTCCCTCACGCGGTTGAGGAGGCGCAGGTACGAGGCGGCGTCGCGGGCGAAGCCCTTCGTCAGGGGCCGCGACGGTTCCGGCCCGCCGCGTGGTGGGTTGCTCACGACATCCAGGCCGACCTCGGCGCTGATCTCCCGCTGCGTCCACGCCTTCTTCGGCCGGACCGCACGGTCGATGAGCTCGACGAAGCGGTGCCGGTTCTTCACGACCAGGGCCGCGCTGATCTTGCCGAGGGTGATTCGCCCGTCCCAGCGGCGGGCGTCGTGCTCGTCGCACCGGCAGGCGAACCGCCACGCCTGGTAAGCCTTCTCCTTGGTCAGCTCGTACCGGCGGCCGACCTCCCCCACCCAGCCGGCCCCGTGCGGGGTGACGGCCTTGAGCCGGTCGAGCAGCCGGCCGAGGCGGTACTGCCAGACCAGGCTCTCGGTCTTGTTGCGGAAGTGGTCCTCGAGTTCGGCGTGGACGCGTTCGAGGGTGTCGGGTTCGGGGCTGGACATGTTCTCCTCCTTGAGTGTGTGCCCCCGGAGGGGGCGGTCGGGCGAGTAAGACCATCGTGGCTCTCGGCCCAGGGACAGCCCGGTAGTCAACAGTGACAACGGGGCGTCACTGAGCGTATGATGCGCGCGAATAGAAGTACAGTCGAAGTTCCGGGGGCGATGCATCGCTCCCGGTTCCACGGAAAAGGAGTTCCGCGACCATGAAGACGAAGATCGGACCTCCACCGCCCGCCTTGGTGGCACCGGACCCGAACGGCGGGTTCTGCGGACCGCAGATGGCCCGCAAGCACAACCGACCGCCCGCTTGGCGATGGGACTACGCCTGCACCCTGGTCCGCTGCGACAAGCAGCCCTTCGACGATGACGACGCCTGGGTGCGGAAGGCGTTCGACCTCCGCCGCCACCAGCTCGGCGTGCCCGGGGTGCCGAAGCCCACCTCTGGGCTGGCGGCGGCCTACGAGCTCTACACCACGACCGAGTCGTTCCGCCGCTGGGTGGTGGAGGCGCGGTTCGTCGCGCAGCAGAGTGTGAGGGAGGTGGCCGCCGCGACCGGGGTCCCCCAGGTGACGCTCAGGGCGTACGAGAAACTGTTCTTCGACGTCGCCGGCCCGAACGGCGACTACCCGGCCGTCCGCACGAACGTCATCCTGCCGCTGCAGGTGCGCGACGTCGGCCCCGTGGACGTCGAGCGGGCGCTGAAGGTGTTCGCGTTCAAGGGCGGGCCGCACGTCCTCGACCGGGCGATCGAGTACTTCACCACCGCGCCCCCGGCCCCGCCGCTCGGGGCCGACGAACTCGACCCCGACGCGCTCGAGCGGTGGTACCGGCGGCTGGTGGTGCAACTGGCGGTCGAGGTCGAGTGCCTGCCGCCGTCGCAGATCACGAAGGTGGTTCCCCTCCAGCACCTGGTCGATCGCCTCAAGGCGAGACTGGTGGAGATGGGCAGGCTGGGTGCCACAAAAAGCCCGAGCGGCGCACCCATCGGGAGGTAGCACATATGGGCTGGGAGCGGAGGTGCGGCGGATTTTTCTACTACCGCTCGGTGAAGGTCGCCGGGCGGGTGAGGAAGGAGTACTGGGGCAGCGGCCCCAAGGCCGCCCTCGCGGCCGCGCTGGACGTCGAGGCGCGGGCGCGGCGAGCCCGGCAGGCGGCGGCGTTCCGCGCCGAGGCCGAACTGGTGCGGGTGGCCGAAGCCCACACCGTGGAGTTCACGAAGTTCGTTGGGGATGTTTCCCGCGCCGCACTTACTGCGGCCGGGTTTCATCAGCACGCCAGGGGACACTGGCGAAGGAGGAGGGGCATGGAGGCGAAAGAGAAGGCGAAGTCGACACCGAAGGCCGACTCGAATCAACCGGCAGCCGGGTCGGACAAGCTCCGCGATCTGCTGACGCGGGCCGTCGGGGGCGACCCCTCCACGCTGCCCGGGGTGAAGGAGTACTTGGACGCGAACGAAAAGGTGTGGCGGGAGGACGGCGACCTGGCCCTCAAGGCCGAGCGGTCGTGGATCGTCCTGGCCGCCGGCAACGACCTGGTGGCCCGCGAGTCGATGGTCCGGGAGCTGAGGCGGGTGGCCGATTCGCTGGCCGACGGGACCGCGCCCGCCGCCGAGCGTCTGCTGGCCCGGCAGGCGGCGCTGGCCTGGTTCGAGGGAGCATTTTTCTCCGCCCGGTGTGCTCAGACCCTCTCCACCGAGGTCTCCCCCGCCCACCGCGAGTTCTTGCACCGGCGTGCGGACCGGGCGCAGGCAAAGTTCGCGGCCGCCGTCAAGCAACTGGCCGTCGTCCGGAACCTGCTCCGCCCGGCCCCGTCGCCGCTCGACCTGCTCGGCCGCCAGTCGGCGGACGCGAAGCCGGGCGCGGCAGCGGCCGTCGCGCGGCTAAACCGAATCGGACGGACTGACCGAGCTACTGTGGGAGCGAACTGAGGGCGTCGCGTTGCCATCCTATTACCCGGTCAAGCCGCAGGCGCACGCTCGGAACGTACGGTCGGATCGCGTTCTCCGCACAACGCCGGACGTGATCCGTGTAAGGAGTGGTGCAGCCGGGGATAAACCGCATTGACCGTGGCATTCCCACAGGTATACGATTCCACCATGTTTGTCGCGCAGAAGTTACGGGCGGTCGTCTGCCTCCTGCTCGCGGTTGCGACCGTGATCGGGACGGTGACCCCCGCCCGCGCCTGCGCCTGCACGACGTCTGCCCGGACGCCGGTAACCCCCGCGAGCGAGTGGGCCGCGAAGCCGACCCCCGCCGCGAAGTCGTGTTGTCAGACCGACGCCAAGAAGCGGTCGTGCTGCTCGCCGGGATCGACCTGCGGCACCGCGAACACCTGCGACAAGCTGCCCACGACCGGGCGGACCGGGCAACCCGCGAAGCCCGCACAACCGGCCGACGCGCCGGGCTGCCACTGTCTGCGGTGCGACTGCGAAGCCCCGGCCGTACCCCCGGCCCCCGCAGCCCCCGTCACCGCGCCGGTCGCGCCTGATCTCGACGGTCCTGCCACCGGATCCCCGGTCCCGGTCGTCCTGCTCTCGGACCCGCCCACGGCCGCGTCGCGGTCCGTCCGCTCGGTCCAGACGGTCCCGCCGACCGATCTCGTCATCTCCCTCTCGCGCTTCACCTGTTAGCACTCCGCGCGCCCGTCTCCCGTGAGTGCGGCACCCGCGTGCCCGCGCCCCGCCGTCCCGTCACGCCCGTAACCGATCCATGACCCGGCCCCGACAGGGGAGGAACGTCCGTGTCCGCACCCGTACCCACGGCGGCCGCGCCGACCGCGCGCCCCACCGGCCGCTTCTACCGCGCCCTCCGCATGGCCGTCCTCGTGCCGCTGGCCCGACTGCGCTTCCTCTTCGTCCTGGGGGCCATCGGCGTCCTCATCGTGAAGTGGGACGACCTGGTGGCCCGCTACGAGAAATGGGCGCGGCCCGTCGCCAGCGCGGACGCGGCCGACCCCGACCACGAGTACTTCTGCCCGATGCACCCGACGGTGATTCGGGACACGAAGAAGGACAAGTGCCCGATCTGCTTCATGCCGCTCTCCAAGCGGAAGAAGGGCGAGGCCGGGGGCGGCGAGGCCCTGCCCGCCGGCACCGTCGCGCGGGTGCAACTGACCCCCTACCGGATCACGCTCGCCGGGGTGCGGACCGTCCCGGTCGAGTACCACGCCCTCACGCGCGAGATCGCGACCGTCGGCACGGTCGAGTTCGACGAGCGGAAGCTCAAGGCGGTGTCGGCCCGCGTGAAGGGGCGGCTCGACACGCTCCGCGTCAACCAGACCGGGCAGATGGTCCACGCCGGCGACCCGCTCGCCGAACTCTACAGCCCCGACCTCGTGGTGACCGTGCAGAACCTGCTCGACGCCCGTTCGTCGGCCAACACGGTCGGGGAGAGGCTCGCCCGCGACCGGCTCAAGCTGTGGGGCATCGACGACGCGCAGGTGGAGGAGATCGTGAAGGCCGGCAAGCCGGTCACCCACCTGACGATCCGCTCGCCCATCGACGGGCACGTCCTGAAGAAGTACGTCCGCGAGGGGCAGTACGTCGAGGAGGGCGGCGCGCTGTTCGACGTGGCCGACCTCTCGACGGTGTGGGTGCAGGCGCAGCTCTACGAGGACGACATCGCGTTCCTGCCGGCCGGCGGCCACGACCCCAGGACCGGCACGCCCGGCTTCGACCTGAAGGCGACCGCCGCGACGCGGGCGTTCCCCGGCCGGCCGTTCGAGGGCAGGTTGTCCTTCCTCTTCCCGCACGTCGACGCCGAGACGCGGACGCTCACGGTCCGGTTCGACGTGCCCAACAAGGATCACGAATTGCGGCCCGGGATGACCGCCACCGTCACCCTCAAGCTCGACCACGACCTGCTCGCGAAGACGTCGGCCGGGGCGCGGCTTCAGGCCCGCGACGGCAAAGTTCTCGCCGTGCCGGAGACGAGCGTGATCGACACCGGCGCGCGGAAACTCGTGTACCGGCAGACGCTGCCCGACACCTTCGACGGCGTGGCGGTCGAACTCGGCGCGAAGCTCCAGGCCGCCGACGGTGGCGTTCACTACCCGGTGCTGTCGGGCCTGGCCGAGGGCGACCGGGTGGTCACCGCCGGCTCGTTCCTGATCGACGCCGAGACGCGGCTCAACCCGGCCCTCGGTTCGACCTACATCGGCAGCAGTTCCGGCGGTAAGGGCGGGCCGCAGGTGATGCGCCCGACCACGCCCGAAGACAAGGACACGAAGGTGGCGGCGGCCCTGGCTAAGCTCCCGCCGGCCGACCGGAAGCTGGCCGAGGCCCAGGCGTGGTGCCCGGTCCAGCGCGACCGGCTCGGCGTCATGGGCGTGCCGGTGAGGGTGAAGACGCCCGACGGCCGGCCGCTGTTCGTCTGCTGCGAGGCGTGCCGGTCCGAGGCCGAGGCGGACCCGTCGGGGATGTTCGGCCGGGTCGATGAACTGAAGCGGACGCGCTCGGCCGCCCCGCCCGCGAACTCGCCCGCGCCCGCCCCGGCCACTTCACCAGCCCCGCCCGCACTGTCCCCGGAGCGACTGGCGAAGGTGCGGGCCGGGCTGGACAAGCTCGCGCCGGAGGACCGGAAGCGTGCCGCCGCCCAGCGGCTCTGCCCGGTGCAGGAGAAGCCGCTCGGTCTCATGGGCAAGCCGGTCGAGGTCGCGCTCGACGGCGCGGCGGTGTTCCTCTGCTGCGCCAGTTGCGAGGACGAGGCGAAGACCGACCCGAAGGGGACGCTGAAGAAGATCGAGGCGTTCAAGAAGCTGCCCCCCGTCCTGCGGGAGGACCGGCCGTGATCGAGCGCGTCATCGAAGGCTCGGTGCGGAACCGCTTCGTCGTGCTGATCGTGGCGGCGGCGCTGGCGGTGTTCGGCGTCTACGCCATGCTCGACACGCCGGTGGACGCCGTGCCCGACCTGGGCGAGAACCAGGTGATCGTGTTCACCGACTGGCAGGGCCGCAGCCCGCGCGAGATCGAGGACCAGGTGTCCTACCCCTTCTCGCGCCGGCTCCAGGGACTCGCGGGGGTGAAGGCGGTGCGGTCGTCGAGCGAGTTCGGCTTCTCGATGATCACGATCATCTTCGAGGACCGCACCGACCTGTACTTCGCCCGCCAGCGGGTGAGCGAGCGACTGGCGGAGGCGTCGAGCTTCCTGCCGAAGGGCGTCACCCCGTACCTCGGGCCGGACGCGACGGCGCTCGGCCAGGTGTTCTGGTACACCCTGGAGCCGTCGAAGTCCCACCCCATCGACCCGGCGCGGCTGTGGGCGCTCAACAAGTTCTACGTCGCCCCGCAGTTGAACGCGGCGGCCGGGGTCGCCGAGGTCGCCCCGGTCGGGGGCACGCCCTGTGGTGGACCCCGAAAACTGGACCACCGGATAGAGTGCTATCGGGTGGTCCCATTCGAGGGTTCAAGAGATGGGCAAAGCAAACCGAACGCACACGCCGGCCTTCAAGGCTCAGGTCGCATTGGCGGCACTCAAGGG
>SXID01000138.1 GCA_005772955.1 Planctomycetia bacterium | reverse complement strand
CCCACTACTCTCCCGTAATGATGCTCGCTCGGAGCAGTTGGCTCGCGCTCGTGATACTGACGCTTGGCACCTTCTCGCGCGGCGAGGAGAAGCCGCCGGTCGCGAAGCCATCTCCAGAAGCCATCGAGTTCTTCGAGAAGAAGATTCGGCCGGGGCTGGTCAAACACTGCTATTCGTGCCACAGCGCGGAAGCGAAGAAACTCAAGGGCAGTCTGGCGCTAGATACGCGTGAGGGAGTACTCAAGGGTGGCGTCTCAGGCCGCACGATTGTGCCGCGGAAGCCGGAGGAGAGTTTGCTGATCGAAGCCGTGCGGGGCAAAGGCCCCTTTCCCCAGATGCCACCGAACGCAAAGCTGAACCAGGAAGCAATCGCGGACCTCGAAGCGTGGGTGAAGATGGGCGCGCCCGACCCGCGCGATGGCGGCACGGGGGCGAAGAAGATCGACTTCGAGAGGGCGAAAGAGTTCTGGTCGTTCAAGCCAGTAGTGCGGCCAGAGGTGCCGAAGCACAATCTCTCGAATCCGCTCGACAACTTCATCCAGGCGCAGCTCGAAGCGAAGGGGCTGAAGCCGGCACCGCCCACGGACAGGCGCACGCTCCTCCGCAGCGCGACCTACGACCTCACCGGACTTCCGCCATCGCCAGAAGAGATCGACGCGTTCCTGAAAGACACCACGCCGGAGGCGTTCGCGAACGTGGTCGAGCGGTTGCTCGCGTCGCCGGCTTACGGCGAGCGATGGGGGCGTCACTGGCTCGACGTGCTGCGCTACGCGGACACCGCCGGCGACAACTCCGATTACCCGATCCCGCAGATGTACCGCTACCGGAACTGGGTGATCGACGCGTTCAACCGCGACCTGCCCTACGATGAGTTCATTCGCCAACAGATTGCGGGCGAGTTGTCGATGAAGGCGGAAGGCGGAAGGCGGAGGAAGACAGGTTCGGATGGATTTTCTTGTCCGCCTTCCGCCCTCCGCCTTCCGCCTTCGGTCCATTGATCGCGACCGGTTACCTCGCGAACACGAAGCGGTTCGGCTCTTACGAAGAGGAACGCTACCCGTGGTATCTCACCTACGAAGACCAGATTGACAACCTCGGCCGGACGTTCCTCGGTCTCACGATCTCATGTGCCCGCTGTCACGACCACAAGTTCGACCCGATCAGCCAGGCTGACTACTACGCGCTGTATGGGTTCTTCTCCAGTACACGCTACCCGCGACCCGGGAGCGAACTCGATAAGGTTCAGCGCGACTTCGTCCCGCTCTCGCCAGCGGATCAGATCGCTGCGTTTACGAGAGAGCGCGACGCGAAGTTGCCGGAGATCATCGCGGACGTGGAAGACGCATTCGCGTGGCGTCGCAAGGACGGACCGAGGTTACTCCGCATCGACCCGACGCGCCTGGTCATCGCAGACGGGTCCGCAGGTGGCTGCCTCACACTCACGTTGGGCGCACGTCGGAAGGAGAACCCAACGGCAGAGTCGCTTGCCAGACCGACTCTCCGGCTGCACCCCGCACATATTCGAACTCGCACGGCGCGGCCCCGAAGGGATACGATGGGTCGGGGGGATGGCTATCGGCGAGCCAGCATCAGAGGTGAACGCACTCACGTCCGCTGAGCAGATTGGCACGAACTTTCAAGAACCTCGACAAACGGCTTGGATTTTGCTGGCCTATTCCGCGGCACGTCGACGGCGCTCTCCTGGTTGAGAAAGGTGTTGTGGATTCTACTGTTGAGACCAACGCATGGTGTACTATACAGCGGTTGAAAATCGGGTAACGCGTGACGAATGTCTCCGAGGTTCACAGGAGCGAACATCATCCCGGGATTGAACCGGAACATTCTTCACCATTCATCCGCGGCTGTAGTTGGCAGAGCCTGATTAGTTTTCGTGACCACAATTCACCGGCGCGCCGCTGCTGTGATGTGGCGTTCCCCCTCGGTCGGAGATCGTTCAATGCACGGGCTGATCTTCATTCAACTGCAAAAATTCGCCCAGCAGCAGGCTGGCGCAGGAGCCTGGGAAACGTTGCTCCGGGAGGCCGAATTACCCGTCAAATCTTACTCCCCCGCACGCGCCTACCCCGATGAGGAGGTGCTCGCGCTGGTCGGTGCTGCGAGCCGTGTCTTGAAGTTGCCGGCTGCCGCCATCCTGGAAGCGTTTGGCGAGTTCATCGCCCCGGAACTGATCCGCCTGTATGGTCGGCTCCTCCAGCCCGAGTGGAAGACGCTCGATGTGATTGAGAACACCGAGAGATTAATCCACGCGACAGTGCGGATTGGCAACCCGGGCGCCCAACCCCCTGTTCTGGAATGTATCCGCACCACCCAGGACGCACTGCAGATCATGTACGCGTCCAAACGTCAGTTGTGCTGCCTGGCCAAGGGGATAGTCACGGGCCTTGGTCGTTATTTTGGAGAATCCATCACGGTAACGGACGATGCCTGCATGATGAAAGGGGATCCATTCTGTGCTCTACGAGTCGAGCGCGTGACAACGGAGACCAAAGGCACCGGGATGGTGAGCGCCACTGAGACGGCCATTTTTCAGGAGAGTACGGCCTTCACCGGCGGCTTTGTGCCGCAGCAGTCCGTCGTCATGGGATCTCTTGGGATCCTCAAGCCGCCCCTACAACGTGACGAACTGGGCCGGCTTGCAGATTTCCGGGTTCTACAGCTCATTGGCCAGGGCGGCATGGGCATCGTGTTCCGTGCCGACGACACTCGCCTGAGCAGGGTGGTGGCCCTGAAAATCATGCATCCACGTCTGGCCGCCGAGAGTAACATGCGGCAGCGTTTCTTACGCGAAGCGAAGGCCATGGCGGCCATCAAGAGCGACTATGTGGTCACCATCTACGAGGTCGGCGTGGTGAACGACCTTCCGTTCCTGGCCATGGAATTGCTCGAAGGCGAATCGCTCGAGACTTACCACGAGAAAAATGGCCGTCTGCCGCTTCATCAGGTGGTGCGGATCGGCCTGGAGACCGCCCGGGGGCTTGCGGCAGCGCACGCTCGTGGCCTCATTCACCGTGACATCAAGCCGGGCAACCTCTGGCTGGAATCGCCGTCGGGGCGCACGAAGATCCTGGATTTTGGCCTCGCTCGCACGCGCGACTCCGCACAACTCAGTCAGGCCGGCGCAGTACTTGGCACGCCGGCCTTCATGGCTCCCGAACAAGCACGCGCCGAGTCTGTGGATCACCGCGTGGACCTCTTCAGCCTCGGGTGTGTGCTGTACTGGTTGTGCACCAACGAACATCCCTTCAAAGGAACAGATATTCTGAGCACGTTGACATCATTGGCCACCTACGACCCACACCCCCCCCTGACGATTTCGACGGACGTCCCCGCGGACTTGTCAGATCTGGTCATGCAGTTGTTGCAGAAGGATCCGGGCCGGCGGCCAGCGTCCAGCCAGGTTGTCGCCGATCAGATGGCCGCCATCGAGCACAGCCTTGGCAATCCTACGGGCGTGACGGTACCCAGTCCGAAACCCTGACCGTGGGCTTCGTGGACGAACGAGGTTGCCAGGCAGAACCAGTTGCAGGAGCGGGGCCAGCATCACGGCTTGCGTGGATTCTTGCGACCACAGAGACGGAGAGCATCGATTCAGCGGAACACAAGATTCGCGCCGTCGTCCCGGCGCACGTTCCAAATAACGACACCCACCGCTATCCGTCGCGACTCCGTGAACGCACACGAACAATAGCGCACCATCGCCCAGAGAAATCGCCTCAGAAGGCGGTCGGGGCTCACCGCGAATGAGCGTGCGACGGACTTCGCGTCCGCTTCAACTGGGTGGAACGTGGTAGGAGATAACCCCACCTGCCAACCGAGGTCATTACCATGCAACTCGGCCTGTTCTCAATCAGTTATGGCGGGCTGTGGGGTCAGGCGGCGCTTGACCTGCACGCGTTCGTGCGCCGGGCCGCGACGCTCGGCTACGACGCGGTCATGCTCGCGGGGAAGCGCCCGCACCTGTCGCCGCTCGATTTCAACGCGGACACGGTCACGGCACTTCGCGACGAGCTACAGACCGCCTGCTTGAAATGCGCGGTCGTTGCGGCGTACACCGATCTCACGCCCGCGAACGCCGCAGAAGTGCCGGCCCTCGAAATGCAGATCGCTTACGTCGAATCACTCGCGCGCATCGGAGCGCGACTCGGAGCGACCGTTGTGCGGGTGTTCACCGCTTACGAGGCGCCGGGACAAAACCCGCATGCGAACTGGCAACGCGTCGTTGGCGTGCTCCGCGAGATGTGCGACCGCGCCGGCGCACACGGCGTCACGGTCGCAATCCAGAACCACCACGATGTCGGATTACACACAACCGCACTGCTTGAACTGCTCAGCGACATCAACCGTGCGAACTGCAAGTTGGGTTTCGATGCATGGTCGCCTGCGCTCCGCGGCGAAGACCTCTACGAAGCCGCGAAACTCGCCGCCCCGCACACTGCGATCACCACCAACGCCGATTACATCCGGCTTCCGCGATACCGCTACCGGCCAGAGTTGGTGAACTACGAACCGGCCACGCCGGAGTTGGTGCGGGCGGTTCCGTTCGGCACGGGATTCATCGATTACGCGAGATTCTTCCGCGGGCTGTACGACGGCGGCTTCGACGGTCTCGCCACGTTCGAGATGTGTTCGCCCGTCCGCGGCGGCGGGGCGATCGAAAATCTCGACGAGTACGCCAGAACCTACGTCCGCTGGATGCGCGAACGTGGGTTCTGCTAACGTCACTTCTGCCAGAACAGTGACTCCTTCGGCACCTCGTAGTTCACCGCGAGGTTCGGGGTTTCAAGCCGCTTCTCACCGGTCGCGAGCGACTTCAGCCCTACCGCGTTGATGCCACTCGTGAGCAATGTTCGCTCTATCGGGTAAGGCGCCTTGCCCGACACGAACATCTCCTCTGCCTTCGACATCAGCGCCGCGGAGTACGTCACGTTCGGCGTTGGCGGCAAGTGGAACAGCACTGACAGCGGCTCCTTCTCGCCCTTGATGCGTGCCGCAAAGGTGAAGTCTTTCACAAGTCCGTTGAGCAGCAGCATCGTCGTTTTCATCCCGTCCTTGTATTCGACGCGGTGCGCGACCGGCTCTTTCACCAACTGCTTCATCTGCGCGAGGGTCGGGAGACGGTGGCTCGTCGCGGGCGGTTGCTCCAATGTCTGACTGCGGGCGAGGCACGCCTCGAAGAGTTGCGCCGACCCCTTCTCCTCCAGCAGTTTCCACACGCTCTCACCCTTCAGCCCCTGCACCGCCAGCACACCGGTTTCGCCGCCTTTGCGCCGCTCGACCATGCACTGAATCGTCTCGTGCGCGTGAAAGTCGTACACGTCCTGCCCGCCAAACGCGACGCACATCGCCTCTTCGACAGCGGCACCGTGCGGCATGTCGGTGGCAGGCATCCGCCACGTGACCGGCAGCGATGACCCCGCGAGGAACGGGAACTTCATCTTCTTCGAGATAGCCACCATCTCACTTGCCCACTCCCATTTCCAGGAAAGGTGCTTGTCGTTGAAAACGGGCGTGGTGCGGCCATCCTTCTCGAAGACCTCGACGATCTTCTTGAAGAACTCGTATCGCGGATACTGGATCTGGTTGAATTCGTTTCGCGGGTACTTGCCGTGTTCGCCGATGAGCAGCACCGCGTCCACCGCGAGCTTGCCCCCGCCACAGCGCAGCGCCTCCGCGATGGTCGGGTAAATCTTGAACCCGAACTCCTTCGCACGCCCGGCGCTCAAGTCGTTCTCCGGCTTTTGATCGACGAACGCGGAGACGACTTCAATCGGCGGTTTGTGCCACTTCCCCTCGACTGGGTAGCCGTGAAGGAAGCGTTCCGCCATGTGCCACGCGTGGCTGCGGTCGGTCCAGGTGTTTGTGACGACCGCGAGTTTCTTCTTCGCGGGTTCCGCGGCATGAAGGTGTGGGGCGAAGAGCGTCGCACTCGCGGTGCCGAGAAAAGTTCGTCGCGTGAGCATAGTTCGCCTCGTGTGGGGTGGTTGATGACTGTAACCGCGATAGCGAACCGGTACAACGGACCAGGGGTTGAAACCTCACACGAGGAACACGCGATGCTCACCACCGAATCGCGCCGGAGCGATTTCCCGTCGCTCGAAGGCAAAACGTACTTCAACAGCGCCGCGGAGGGCGTACCGCCGCTCGCCGTGGGTGAGGCACTCCAGCAATACTTCCGTGACAAGCAACTCGGCATGGACGGGCGCATTCAACACGCGGCGCAATGGGAAGCCGCCCGCGCACTCACGGGAGAGTTCTTCGGACTCTCGACCGGCGAGATCGGAATCTGTTCGTGTTCGTCGGAAGCGTACAACCTCGCCGCGCTCGCGCTGAACTTGAAGGACGCTGACGATGTCGTCGTGACCGACCTCGACTTCCCCGCGAGTTCAACGCCGTGGCTCCAGCCGTCGTGCCCAGCGAAGACTAGCGTATGGCGAAATCGAAACGGCGCTCTCCGCGTCGAAGACCTCATTCCGCTTCTGAGCGCGAAGACGCGTCTGGTCACGGTGTCGCTCGTCAGCTTCTACAACGGTTTCATGGTTGAACTCCCGCCGATCATCGAAGCGGTGCGGAAGTACTCGCCCGCCTTGGTCGCGGTCGATGTGACGCAGGCGCTCGGTCGCGTGCCGCTGAACCTTCGCGGCGCGGACCTGATCGTGAGCAGCACGCACAAGTGGATACTCGCGTCGCACGGAGGCGGGTTGGTGGGCGTGCCGAAGGAGCGAACCGCGGAGTGGACAGCCGCCGCCGGCGGGTGGTTCAACCTCGAAGACGCGTTTGGCCCAAAGAGTTTCGAGACGGTGAAGAGCAAGCCGGGCGCGGCGAGCTTCATGGTGGGCATGCCGAACTACCCTGCGTTGTACGCGATCCGCGCTGGGCTGGAGTATATCCGCGGCGTCGGTGTTGCGAGCATCGACGCGCACACACGCCCTTTGGTGATGCACTGCCTCGCGGAATTGCGGAAGTTACCAGTCGAAGTGCTGACGCCGAATGAACCAGAACACGTCGCGGGCATTCTCGCTTTCAAGCACCCGCGTGCTACGGAACTAAACGCGCGGCTCCACGCCGCGAACATCCACGTGATGAACCCGAGCGGGCGGTTGCGAATCGCGATCCACGGCTACAACACCGCGGACGACGTGGAGAAGTTGTTGAAGGAATTGAGGACATCGCTCAAGTAGCTGCTTGCGGCTTCGCGTGGTTCGCGCAGCCGCAAACCGCTACGAAACTCGCACCACCGCGCCCTCACGCGTGCGAATGTCCGGCAGCAGCGCCGTGCCGAGGCCCGGCTTCGTCGGTGCGAGGAAGTTTCCGTTCTCAATCACCGGAAGTTCGGTCACGAGGTCCGGGTAGTTCACGCGCATGTACGCTCGCACCGACTCCTGGTAGATCGCGTTTGTCGCGTTGATCGCGAGGTGAATGCCGGCGTACAGCGTGAGTGGCCCAGTGCAATCGTGCATCGCAACCGGCCTCTTGTAAACTTCCGCCATCGCGCACACTTTCTTGCATTCGGTGATCCCGCCGGCCCAGGTCGGGTCGATCATCACGATGTCCGCGGCCTGTTTCTCAAGTAGCGGTTTGTACTCGTAGCGCGTCGCGAGGTATTCGCTCGCCAGAATGGGGCACGTCGTACCCTGGCGCAGTTCGGCCAGCGCGTCGATATCATCGGCGCGCATCATGTCTTCGAGCCACGCCGGTGAAAACTCTTCCAGCGCGCGAGCGATCTTCAGCGCCGCTGGCAGTGACCAGAGGCCATGCCCTTCGACCATGATTTCCATCTTGTCGCCGACCGCCTTGCGAATCTGCCGGAACGGCTCCAGCGCGCGATTCATGTCCGCCGCAGTGATGTCGTGCCCGCCGAGCGAGCGGATATTGGGGTCGAACATGCCGCGGAAGGCTCGCCAGTTGTCCCCGCCGCCGGGGTAGTGCGCGACGTAATCGAACGGCCACAGTTTCATTCCGGTCAGCCCCTCGGCGAGTAGCTCTTGCGCGAGTTCGCCGGGACGTTCCATGAACGCGATCAGGTCTTCGTACTTGCCGTGTGCGCCATCGGTACCGTAGCCAACACTGCCCTTCGCGGCGCGCCCGTAGTTCGGACCGCCGCATGTGTTGTAAGTGCGGATACGGTCGCGTACCGCGCCGCCGAGCACCTGCCACACGGGCATCCCCGCGGCTTGCCCCAAGATGTCCCACAGGCACACATCGATCGCGGAGAGGCCGCGCAGCTCGGCGCCCTTTCCCACCGTGTGTGCGATGACTTCGTAAAGCCGGCGCCAGTGGAGTTCGATCGCAAGCGGGTCGTGGCCGATAAGCATCGGCGCGGCGAATTGGTGGATGTACCCCGCGACCGCCTCCGGCATGTAGCACGTGTCCGCGTAGCCGGTTAGGCCCGCGTCGGTGTGGACCGCGACGAACAGGATCGACGGGTAATCCGGCAGGTATATCGTTTCGAGGCGGGTGATCTTCATAGGTTTTGTACCGCTCGCGGTTTCGCTTGGTTGTTGTTCAACCTCTCCCCACCAACGGCATTTGGGTCGCCATCACGGTCATG
>SXID01000137.1 GCA_005772955.1 Planctomycetia bacterium | reverse complement strand
TCGGCGCAACCGGCCAGGAACACGACGGCGATGAACGGGCAGCGTTTCATGCCGCAACCCTAGTACGCGGTCACTCCAGAGGCGGAAGGATGTCGGGTTCCACCTGATATCCTTCCGCGATCGCGTTCGTGCTGTTGAACAGTCCCACTACGGCCATCACTTCACCGAGCGATTCCACGTCGAGACCGAGTTTCCGCACGGCCGCGGTGTGCGAGTTCACGCAGTAGGCACAGCCGTTCGTCGCGCTCACGGCGAGGGCGATAATTTCGCGCGTTAGTGGATCGAGTTTCGACATGCGACCAGACGCTTCCGGGTGCATGATCGCTTTCAAACGCGACCACACCAGTTCGAGGTGATCCGGGCTCGTGGCGAGGACGCGCCACAGGTTCGGCACGAAGGCGATGTTCTTCGTCGCCTTGATGTCGGCGAAAACCGCGGCGACCTTCCCGGTCGCGTCCTCTTCAGACACCGGCGTTACGGTCGCGACACGTCCAACGGGCATGGCGGATTCCCTCGCAAATGGCTTGTTTCGTAACATTCGTAGCGACAAACAACGTTCCACGTGGAACATTGTTCACGTTCCACGCGAATCGCACTACGCGGAATCTGAGGAATCGCTTGCAACGCGACCCGCGCCGGGGTAGGCTCTTCATATGACTCTCACCAGAGTCTCCCGCCTCTAAGCTTCCGCGAATCCGTCCCACCGTCATTCCCGCCGCGGGGAGCCGTTCCATGGAACAGAAGTTCGACGCCACGCCCAAAGCCGAGTTGCGTCTCAAGGGACGTTCGGTCATTCGCACCGACGTGACCGGCGACTGGGGTCTGCAACTGCGATGGGTCATCAAGCGCGACGGCAAAGAAGTCGGCACCGCGCCGGCCCGCGCCGAACACAGTTACGAACACCCGGACAGCGCTCCCGGTGTCTACGAGATCGTGCTGGAGCAGTTCAAGTACGTGAACTACACGAAGAACCCCGCCGGCGAGTACACCGTCAGCAAGTTCGTCGTGATCTCCAACGCTGTCACCTACACCATTTAAAGTAGTAGGCACACTCCGTGTGCCGTTGCTCCGCTCAGAACATCACAACGGCACACGGTGTGTGCCTACTACTTTTCGAGGGGCCGCCAATGCTGAACATCGGCAACGAAAAGGTTCCGCTCTGCGAAGGGCCGTCACGCCGCAGTTTCCTGACGGCGGGCGCCGCGGGCGCGGGGGCACTCGCGCTGCCCGTGTTCTTCCGGCTGCAACAAGCCGGCGCCGCGGACGTGAACAAAGCCAAGATCAAGAACTGCATCACGCTGTTCCTCGTCGGCTCGCCAGGCGCGCTCGACACGTGGGACATGAAGCCGGACGCGCCCGCGGAGGTTCGCGGGAAGTTCAAGCCGATCCAAACGAATGTCAACGGTATCCAAATCTGTGAGCACTTCCCGCTGATGGCGAAGATGATGGATAAGGTTGCGCTGGTGCGCAGCCTCCATCACAAGACGGGCGCGACGCACGAGAACGGGCAACGCTGGATGATGACCGGGCACGACTTCAATGCGGACAGCATGAAGCCGCACCTCGGTAGCGTGATCTCGCGGGTCTTCGGTGCAAAGGGCGACCTCCCCGCAAACGTGATCCTGCCCGGTCCGATCGGGAACACCGGGGCCGGGCCGCTGCACGGGCAAACCGCCGGTTACCTCGGCAGCGCGCACGAACCGTTCTTCCTGAACGCGGACCCGGCGCTGCCGAAATTCAAGATCGGCGACCTCGAAGTCCCCGCGGGCGAATCCGCGTCGCGTCTCGACGCCCGCAAGCGGTTGCTCGAACAGGTCGATGAACTGCAGAAACACACCGAAACCCGAGCCGTTGGCGAACACGACGCGGCTTACCAGCGTGCATTCCGGCTGCTCACTTCGCCCGAAGCAAAGAAGGCGTTTAACCTTGCCGACGAGCCGGACAAGACACGCGACCGCTACGGCCGCAACACGTTCGGTCAGTCGTGCCTCATGGCCCGACGCTTGATCGAAGGCGGCGTGCGGTTCGTCACCGTGAACCACTTCGACACGGTATTCGGGCTGTCGTGCTGGGACATGCACGCCGACGGCGGCGGTCTGAACAACACGTACTCGGACTACGAACGGTTCCTGTGCCCGCAGTTCGACTGGGCGTTCACCGCGCTCATCACCGACTTGGCCGAACGCGGGATGCTGGAAGAAACGGTGGTCGCGGTGTTCAGCGAGTTCGGGCGCACGCCGCGACTCAACGGCAAGAGCGGACGCGACCACTACCCGGCCGCTTGGACGAACTTCTTCGCGGGCGGGAGCTTCAAGGGTGGTCAGGTCATCGGCGCAACGGACAAGATCTGCTCGCGCCCGGTGGACACGCCGGTGGAACCGCCGCAGATGCTCGCGTCGCTGTACCGCGGGATGGGCATCGACCTCGACGCCACGATGATGCCCGGCATCGGCGACCGGCCCGTGCGGTTGGTCGAAGCCGAACCGATCCGCCAGTTGTTCAAGTGACCGTCTTCGCCCTCTCCCCTTACGGGAGAGGGTGTCGAGGCCTTGCGAGACGGGTGAGGGGTAGCACCTTGCTGTGGGCTATCGTTTCACCCCTCACCCGGTCGGCGAAGCGCCGACCACCCTCTCCCGCATGGGGAGAGGGCAAAGACAACACACCCATGACCACACCTCGCGTTCTCTCCTGTGTCGCCCTTCTCGTACTCACGCTCCGGTTGACAGCCGTCGAGCCGACGGTACGCGACATCAACGTGCGCGGACTTCAGACGAACGGCACCACCACCATCACCGTGACCGGCGACGATCTTGGTAAAGCGCCCAAACTACTCCTGCCATTCCCCGCAAAGCAAACGCTCAAACCCGGCAGCACCGACAAACAAGCGGTGTTCGAGGTCACACTCGAATCCGCAACGCCGGGGTTGCATCACCTGCGCATCGTCACAGACGGTGGCGTGAGTCTGCCCACGGTCATCGGCGTGGACGCGCTGGAGCAGAAGCCGTTCGCGGTCAAGGTGGAAACGCTCCCTGTGGCGCTGCACGGTACGCTCGCCGGCGCCGCGGTTCTCGAAACAACGTTCGCCGGCAAGGCCGGACAGAAGCTGATCGTTGAAGTCGAATCGCAACGCATCGGCGGCAAGCTCCGGCCGGTCGTTCACCTCTATAACGCGAAGAAACTCCAACTCGAATGGACGTGGGGTAAGCCTTCACTCGGCGGCGATACGCGACTTACTGCCACGCTCCCCGCCGATGGCACCTACACCGTCTCGCTACACGACGCGGAGTACGCCGGACCCGTGCCCGGTTTGTTCCGTCTGAAAATCGGGACGTTCGACTTCGTCGATCAGGTGTTCCCGCCCGCGATCGACAAGAACCGGAAAACGGTCGAGCTAATCGGGACGCGGGGCGAGCAGGTCGCGGTGCCGGTCGCGAAGGGAACCGTCGTCGCACTGCCGTGGCCGAAGGACGGCACGTGGAGCGGCCCGCGCCCGTTCGTGACGTTGAGCGCGCGACCGGAGTTCGAGGAAGTGAACGCCTCCGCGCAGCCGGGCAAACCGCAAGCACTTCCCGAAGGGCGCATCGCGGTCTCCGGTAAACTCATGGACGAGAGCGAAGACCGCTACAGCGTCGCGGTGAACCCGAACACGAAAGTGCGGTTCGAGGTGTTCGCGGAGCGCCTCGGTTCGCACGTCGATGCCGCACTTGTGATCCGCAACGACATGGGCACCGCGCTCGCGCAGGCGGAGGACTCACCCGGCACGCTCGACCCCGTGCTGGAATACACGGTCCCAGACAAAGTCACCGCGATCACGGTGTGCGTGGTCGATTCGCAGAATCGCGGTGGTACACGCGGTCACTACCGGCTCACGGTCGATCCCTTGAAGGGTGAAGGACTCAGCGACTTCCGCCTCACGACTCCGCTTCAACGGCTGAACCTGCCTGCGGGCGGGCGCGCCGTTGTGCCGGTGTTCGTCGAGCGCCGCGGCTTTGCGGGGAAGATCGACCTTCTCGCCGACGGACTGCCCGCGGGCGTGAAACTCGAAGGCGCGGCGATCGCGCCCGACGCCGACGGCGCTCTCGTTACCGTGACCGCGACCGGCGAAGTCCCCGCGGGGCTGCTCGCGTGGAAGGGTCGCGGCGGTTCGGACGAGCGGCCAGTGACGTTCAAGGGCCACCCGCTCGAACGGCTTCAGCCGTGGCTCGCCACCGAGTTCGCGGTCGCGCCGACCTCCGCGAAGGTCGCCGACTTCAGCATCGACTGGAAGAACCTTCCCGCCGACGCGGGCCTCTCACCCGCCGGCAAACTCGCGCTGCCAGTGAAGCTCACACGCACCGACATCGCCTCTCCCGTACGGCTCACGCTGCTCACCAGTCAAACAGTTCCGGTGGTGAACAACCAACCGGTCGTGGCAAATACCATCCGCGTCGAACGGCCGACCGAGTTCGGCGCGAAGGTGAGCGAAGGCGACGTGCCGGTTCTGGTTCCCGCCGAACTGCCCGCTGATACTTATCAGGTCGCGGTGCTGGCGGAGTTGCTCACCGCCGACAAGCAACGGGTACTCGCGTCCGCGGTCACGCCGGTGCGCACGTTGCCCGTGAAACTGCCGGTCGCGCTCAAATTCGTCAGCACGAAACTCGACGCGAAACTCGACGCCAAGACCGGCGCGATGGTCGAAGTGAAAGGCACCGTCGAACGCCTCAACGGCTTCACCGGTGAGGTCGCGGTGGCGATCACCGGCGTGCCCGCCGGCGTTGCGGTTCCCGCGCCGATTACCGTGAAGGCCGGCGAAACCGTGTTCGCTTTCAAGCTCGCGCTGCCAGTGGCAACGCCCGCGGGCGAAGCGAAACTGAAGCTATCCGCGACCGCCGCGCCCGACCCAAAGGTGCCCGCCGTGCGAGTCAAGGCGCGCGACGTGGAAGTAACGTTGAACGTGATCCCCGCGCCGAAGTGAGATTGGCCGCTTGTGGCGTAGCGGGGAAACCGCTACGCCGCAAGCGGCCAAAGAAAAGACAGCAGCGCAGCGACCATCTCCGAGGCTAACGTCCATGATTCGCGCAACTCTTGTCGCCTGTTTCTTGCTGTCCCCCCTGTCGCTCGGCGCGGCGGAACCCGTTGCCGTGGTAGTGGTGTCGCCAACTGCGATCGAGATCAAGCACCACCGGCAGCCGCACGCGATTCAGGTACTCGGCACCTCCCCGGAAGGCTACTCGCTCGACCTGCGCGACTCCGCGACCTTCGTCAGCGACAACGCGAAGGTCGCGACCGTCGAAGCCGGCTGGGTGAAGCCGGTCGGCAGCGGCAGCGCGAAGATCACCGTCACCACGAACGGCAAGTCGTTCGTCGTGACGGTCGCGGTCGCGTTGCCGGACAAGGAGCCGCCGATCAGCTTCCGACACGAGGTGATGCCGGTGTTCACGCGAGCCGGTTGCAACGCGGGCGCGTGCCACGGCTACTCACTCGGCAAGAACGGCTTCAAGCTCTCGCTCCGCGGCGCGGACCCGGAGCCAGACTTCTCCGCGATCGTGAGAGAGTCTGCGGGCCGTCGCGTGAACTTCCAGGTGCCGCAGAACAGCCTTCTCGTCGCGAAGGCGCGCGGCGACGCGCTCCACGAAGGCGGCTCGCGGTTCGCTCGCGGGTCGCTCTCCGACACCATCTTCACGACGTGGATCACACAGGGCTCCCCGAGCGATGTAAAGGACACGGCACAGGTTGTCGGCGTCACCATGGTGCCGAACAAACTCGTGTTGAAGCCGGGCCAGTCGCACCGGGTCCAACTGATCGCCGAGTACACCGACGGCACCAGGCGCGACGTCACCCGAATGGGCCTCTTCGCGGTCAACAACGACCGCTTCGCCGCGGTGGACGACGACGGCAAAGTCACAGCTGGCGCCGCGGGTGAAACTGCCGTGATCGGGCGGTTCGAGCGCACGTTCGCGGCTACCGGCGTCACCACGCTGAGCGCGAGCGGACCGTTCGCGCCCACACCGGTGCCCGACAACGTGATTGACAAGCCCGTCGTCGAAAAGTTGAACCGGCTCAAGATCGTGCCTTCCGGCCTCGCGGGCGACGAGGAGTTTCTGCGCCGCGCGTACCTCGACCTGATCGGGGTTCAGCCGAAGCCGGACGAGGTGCGGGCGTTCCTCGCGGACACCAACCCGAAGAAGCGCGAACTGTTAGTAGACACGTTGTTCGAACGCCCGGAGTTCGTGGATCACTGGTCGCTGAAGTGGGGCGACCTGCTCCAGAACTCGCGCAACTCCGTGAGCGCACCCGCGCTGTTCCAGTTCCGCGAGTTCATTCGGAGTTCGATCGCGTCGAACACGCCGATGGACAAGTTCGCGCGCCAACTGCTCACCGCGAAGGGCGGCATCACCGACGACCCGGCCAGCGTGTACCTCACGATCAGCAAGGACACGAACGACACCGTCGAGCGCGTGACGCAGGTGTTCTGTGGCGTGCGGATGTTGTGCGCCCGTTGTCACTCGCACCCGATGGAGAACTGGACGCAAGCGGACTACTTCGGCCTCGCGAGCTTTTTCACGCAGGTCGCGTCGAAGCAAGACCCGCGTGCGCCTGGCGTCGCGAACACGAAGGTCGTCTCGATCAACACCGCGGCCGGGAGCGCGACGAACCCGCGAAGCGGGCGAGTTCAGCCGCCACGCTTCCTCGGTGGCGACGAGCCGAAGCTGGAAGCCGGTGTTGACCGACGCGAGGCCTATGCAACGTGGCTCACCGGCGTGAAGAATCCGTTCTTCGCGCGCGGGATCGTGAACCGCTACTGGAGCTACTTCTTCCACCGCGGGATCATCGACCCGGTAGACGACATCCGCAGCACGAACCCGCCCATCAACCCGGCTCTGCTCGACTCGCTCACGGAGGACTTCGTGAAGAGCGGTTTCGACACGCGGCACCTCATGCGCCGCATCGTCACGTCGCAGACCTACCAGCGAACGGGCGTGCCAAACGCGAGCAACAAGACCGACGACCAGAACTTCTCGCACGCGATCCCGCGGCGGGTTCCGGCCGAGGCGCTGCTCGATTCGCTGGTGCAGGCGACCGCGATATCGGAGGGGTTGCCCAACGGCTTCCGCGCCGCGCAACTGCCGGACGCGAGCACCGAGAACATCTTCTTGCGGTTGTTCGGGAAGCCGCAGCGGATGGACGCGTGCGAGTGCGAGCGCGACAACGGCTCGAACATGCTGCAAGCGCTCCACTTCCTCAACGGCAAGAGCATCTTGGGCCGCGTGCGCAACCCAGCAGCGCGACCCGCGTTGCTCCTGGCGAAGAAGACCACCAACGAGGAGTTGGTGAAAGAGATCTACCTGTGGTCGCTGGCACGGCACCCGAACGTGAAGGAACTGGAACTGGGTCTGGACTTCCTGAAGGCGAGCGAGGACCTCGCCGCCGCCGCGCAAGACCTGATGTGGGCGCTGCTCAACAGCAAGGACTTCTTGCTAGTGCGATGAAGCCGAAAGCAGTTTCGCCGCAAGCCGCAGGCAAGCGTATCACCTTCGCAAGGGTAACACGCTTGCCTGCGGCTTGCGGCGAAACTGTCCACCTCTTCACTACCCGACGTACACACCCAAGGCAAAGTTGGGGTCGAAGGCGAACAGGCGGTCCAGCACAGTCTGGCTCGCCGCGTTCAGCAGAACGAGTTGACTCGGCCCGGCACCGGGCGCGCTTCCGAGCAAGATTTCCGCGACTCCGTCGCCATTCACGTCCGCCACACTGACCCGCGCCGGCTCGGTCGCACCAGAAGGCGCAGCGGCACGGCGGGAGCCTACAACATCCGTGGTCGTATCGTCGATGGTCGGGGCGAAGAAACTCGCCACCTCGAGACCGCCCACTCCAATCGCCTTCAGGTGCGTGCCGCCCTGTGCGGCCAACGCGGTCGTGACGACCTCGCCTTGGCCGTCGCCGGTCACGTCGCCAACCGCGAGGTTGATCTCACCCTGATAGCCGCCATAGCTCAAGTAAGACTGCTGCAATCCGAGGTTCAGGCCGTCGAACACCTTGACGTGCCCGTTACCGCCCGGACCCGCGACCGTCGTGATGTCGTCCCGGCCGTCGCCGTTCACGTCCCCGACCGCGACCCGGACCCCGCCGAGGAACCCATCGTACGCGATGTACGACTGGAGGGGTTCGCCAGTCCGGCCATCGAACGCCTGCACGTGCGCCGGCCCGTTCGTAATCCCAACCACGATGTCCGCGAAGCCGTCGCCGTTGATGTCGCCCGACGCCACGGACAACCCACTGGGGAAAGCGCCGAAGGGCATGAACGAGCGAATCTCGGCCCCAGTCACGCCGTCGAACACCTTGACGTGCCCGATGTCGGCGGCCGTCGCGGTGATGATGTCGTTGGTACCGTCGCCGTTCACGTCGCCCTGTGCAACGCGGACGCCGCCCAGGTATCCGTCGTACGCCAGGAGGTCGAACTGGGGCGAGAGAGTGACCACGTCCAGCACGCGAACGACCGATGATGTGCCCGCGTCCGAGCCAGCCACGATGAACCGCTGCCCGCTGGTCGGTACCGCGTTCACTACGACAGTCGCGGTGGCAGCGCTACTCAGTCCGCTGCCAGTGTTGCCGACCCCTCCCTGCACATCGAACGAGCCTGTGCCGAAGAAGTTGCTCGCGGGCGTGAACTTCAGCCCCGCGTCGCCCTGCGCGACCGTGATGAAGTCGCCGTTGGCGATCGTAGTCGTGCCGTTGTTCTGGAACAGCGTGCCATTCTGAATGTTGGTGATCTTGAAGTGCGTCACCTCGGTGCTATCAACCGGGTTCGGCGTTAGCACCAGTCCGCTCGTCGACTGCGTGTCTTCGTCCGTTATGGCGATTGTCGCCAACGGCGTGTCCGCGACCGGGTTCACGGTGATGTTCGTCGTCACCACGCTCCCGCCCAACCCGGAATCGAGATTGTTCGTGGACGCCTGAACGCCGAACGACCCGAGGTTATTCCCGAACTGGTTCAAGGCGGGCGTGAACTTCAGTCCGGCCGCGCCCTCGGCCTTCGTGATGAACGTGCCGTTGGCAATCGCGGTCGTGCCGTTGTTCTGGAACAGCGTCCCGTTGGTGATGCCCGTGATCTTGTAGTGCGTGGCCCCGTCGTTTGCGTCACTGGCCGAAATCACCAGCCCGCTGGCCGTCTGAATGTCTTCGTTGGTCGTCGCATTCGTGACCGTTGGGGTGCCGACCTGTGGCGCAAACGCAACCCCGCGAAACGCCGTGTTCGCGGCGGCGGTCGCCAAACTCATCACCGTTCCAGACACGTTCGCATTGTACCCGGTGGCGTCGGTGAACTTGTACAATGTGCCGCCGCCGCTAGTGCCGCTCCCGCCCGTCGTCCCGAAGAGAGTCACGGTGGTACCGCTCACCACGCCGGTGAGTCCGAGAACGCTGGTGGCCACGACCGTCCCCCTGGCGGTCCAACTGCCGCTGACCAGCGCGTACTTCTGGATCGTCGAGTCGCTCTCGTCGGCGACGTACAGCGTATCGACCCCGGCAACACTGCCGCTCAGGTCCGCGAAGAAGAAGCCGTTGAACGCGCCGCTCGTCGGACCACCGGGGATGTTGGTGATCGTCTGCCCACTCGTTGTTGGGGTTCCCGTCCCCACGGAACCGATCCTGATCGACGAGCCAAACTGTGTTGAGATGTAGAGCTGCCCGTCGAAGATTGAGACCGCGCGAAGGTTCGTTAGCGTGGTGCTGACGACCGTGCCCGCATCCGTGGCTCCCAGGGTTGTGTAAACCAATCCGGTGTTTGCACCACTCGCCCAAAGATCCGTCCCGTTCGTACTCGTCGCCCCGCGGATGTTCCCCCCGCTAAAACTCGTTGTGGTGGTGGAGGTGTCGATTGCCCCCCCGGCCCCAACTCGGCCGATCACGCGCGAGATCGTGGCGGAAGAAGACGACGACACGCTCGCGGTCCCAGGTGCCGCGTCGTACCCCGGCACGATGAGAAACCGACCGTCCGTCGAGAGTGTGAGAAACCCTTCCGTCGTCGCCGTGCTGTTGGACGTGAGTTGCTGATTGGAACCGCTATCGGCCGTCGGGAGACCGACTGCCTGAACGAGCGAACCCGTTGGGGTGTATTCGTCCAAAAACACGGCCGTCGCGGCACCGCTGGTCATCGCGGCGGCACCGTCACCAACTCGGTAGACGACCACGTTCCCAGCGGTAAACGGCGCTGGCACCGAGCGGTCTTCGAGCGATTCGAGCCGGAGAACCGCGGCGCGGCGGTTCTTTTCACGTGGCGTTCGAAGGTGGCTCATCGGGCGATCCTCGTTGTGTGAACGATAGGAAGTAGATCATCACAACCCACCGAGGATAACCGGGGTGACCCCCAGCGCCTATCCTCCAAATCGCGCCACGCCATGCACTTCGGTGTACCTTCTGTTCAGAGGGCGTGTGCCATGAGCCGGTCGTTTCTTCGCGGTTGCACCGGACCCGAAAGAGGCGAGCGGGTGCCGCTGTTCAACGGTAAGAACCTGGACGGTCGGACGCCCAAACTCACCGGCTACGAACTCGGCAACAACCACGCGGACGCGTCGCGGGCGGTGTGATGAAGTGAGTTACGGCACGTACAAGGAGTTTGGCGGCAAGTTCGGGCACTTCTTCTCCAGGGACAAGTTCTCGCACTACCGGCTCAAGGTGGAGTACCGGTTCGTGGGCGAGCAGTGCGAGGGCGGGGCGGTCCGCACCTGGAGTTCAAACGCCTGCCCAGTTACAGCCCGCAACTCAACCCAAGCGAGCAGTTCTGGAAACCCTTCCGACGCCGGGCCACCCACAACCTACTGTTCGACACCTTGCCGACCTGAAGACCTCACTCCGGGCCAGTCTCTGCTACTTCCAGACTGTGAGTGGTCAAGTCAAGACCATGCTCGACCATCCGCCGAATAAACGGACACAATCAATCGGGCCGTGAATCCGGCGCGTTATCGATGTCGTGGGGTAACGGGCCGGTGGAGGGTCAGGTCAATCGGTTGATATGCATCAAGCGCATGATGTACGGGCACGGGTGCGTGCCAAGTTGTAACCGGTCTCGGTCGATCGAGACGCCGGGCGCAATCACCGCGTCACCAACTCGTCGGAAGAACCGCGAACAACTGCTGATCACCACGTGCGCAGTGGCGCGAACCGCTTGACCTTCCGCCCGCTCTCTTTATGATACCCACACACACGCGACAGCGCGGGTGGCGCCGAGGTGGCGGAATTGGCAGACGCACTAGATTCAGGTTCTAGCGCTCGCAAGGGCGTGGAGGTTCAAGTCCTCTCCTCGGCACTCGCAAAACCCCCGGGAAACCGGGGGTTTTTTCGTTTTCGGGCACGTGTCCGGGTTGACGAAGTTGCACGTCTGGGGACATCAAAAGACATCTGCGGAACCGAACTCCGCCAACAGGCCGTTACCAGGCTCACGCCGTCGGGAGCCGGTCCGCGAGGTCTCCCAGGTCTTTGCCGTACACGTTCGTGGATGATGGCGGTACGAATGCGGGTGTTGCAACGGGCCGATCCCGGTTCCATCGAAGAGCGACGTTGCGTGAGGCGAAACCCCAGACGGCGGTCACCCGCCGGGCACGCCTTGCGTGTTCACGAAGAGGGAGTAGATCGAGGTACTTCCGCACATGAACAACCGGTTACGCTGCTGGCCCCCGAAGCAGACGTTCGCGCACCGCTCGGGCAGGTCGATGCGCCCGATCAACTTCCCCGCCGCGTTGAACACCGCGACACCGTCAAGCCCCTCCGCACCCATGCCCCAGCCGACCCACAGGTTGCCGTCCACGTCGACGCGCAGCCCGTCGGGCGTGCCCTTCTGCTCGGCGGTGATCAGGACCGCACCTTTGCCAAGCCGCGTGCCACCGTCGGTCACGTCAAAGGCGCGGATCACACGCGGGGCGACACCGGCCTCGACGACGTAGAGTTTGGATTCGTCCGGCGAGAACGCGAGTCCGTTCGGTCGGTCCACGTCGCCGGTCACGACCGCCAGTTTGCCGGACTTTGGATCCCACCGGTACACGTTCGTCGGCAACTCGGGCTTGGCGATGTGCCCCTCGTAGTGGCCGAGAATGCCGAACGGCGGGTCGGTGAACCAGACCGAGCCGTCGGACTTGCACACGATGTCGTTCGGCGAGTTGAGCGGTTTGCCGTCGTACTTGTCGGCGAGAACGGTAATGGCGCCGTCGTACTCGGTGCGGGTGACACGCCGGGCGTCGTGCTCGCAGGTGAGGAGCCGCCCCTGTCGGTCGCGTGTGTTGCCGTTGGCGTTGTGGGATGGCTTGCGGAACACGCCGACCACCCCGGTCTCCTCGTCCCACCGCATGATGCGGTTGTTAGGAATATCGCTCCACAGCAGGAACCGGCCATCGCCGAACCACACTGGGCCTTCGGCCCACCGCATGCCAGTGGCGATACGCTCGACCTTGGCGAGGTTCAAGCGATATTTGGTGAAACTCGGGTCGATAATCTTGACGAGCGGGTCCGGGTAGCGCTGACTCGGCTGCCAGTCCGCACGCACGCGATGCGCAGCGACTGCGACCCCGACTGCAGCAGTCCCGCCGGCGAGAAACGTCCTACGGTTCATGGTCATCATCCCCTCCACAACGGGACCGAGAGAAGACAGAGCGGTTGCAGATCAACGCCGATGAACGCTCACCTCTTGCCCAACGACGACGAGAAGTTCGCGACGGGTGTCGAATCCATTTTCGATTGAGATGGGTTACGATTTTTGGTCCCTCTGACACGTACCCGAAAAGAAAAAGGCCCGGAACCGCCAGGATTCCGGGCCTCTCACGATGTGCGCGTTACTGGACTTGAACCAGTGACCCCCACAATGTCAATGTGGTACTCTAGCCAACTGAGCTAAACGCGCCTTCAACACATTTCTACGCGATACCGGGACCGCGTCAAGACGAAACTCGCTCGCGCAACCGTCACCCAAACGCGCGGATTGGCGGTTGTCTTCGGCGGGCACGTCGCTCACAATGTCGGTCCCGCCCGAACTTTCCCGAGAACCCAGCCATGACCCGCATTCGCTTCACGCTCCTATTCCTCGGTATCGTCGCCGTGTTGCCCTCCGCCGGCGCGCAGCCCGCGCCCATCAAGGCCCACGGGGCGCTCGTCCACGCGGTCGCGGTGTCCCCCGACGGCAAGACACTCGCCACCGCCGGGTTCGACAACGTCGTGAAACTCTGGGAGATCGCGGACGACGGCACGCTCAAAGAGAAGAAGACACTGACCGGGCACACCGGGCCGGTGTACGCGGTCGCGTTCCACCCCACCGATGCCAAACTCATCGCCACCGCCAGCCAGGATAAGACCGCACGCATCTGGGACATGACCGACGCGAAGATGAAGACCGAGTTCAAGGGCCACGCCGACATCGTGGACGCAATCGCGTTCAGCCCAGATGGAAAGTCACTCGCCACCGCCGGCGCGGACAAGGCCGTCAAACTGTGGAACCAGACCGACGGCAAGGAACTCAAGGCGCTTGGCGTCCACGATGGGTCCGTGTATTCGCTTGCGTTCAGCCCGGATGGTAAACTGCTCGCATCTGCCGGTGCCGGAAAAGACAACCTCGTGAAAATCTGGGACGTGAAGGAACAAAAGGAACTGACACAACTCAAGGGCCACGAGCAACCGGTCACGGCGGTGGTGTTTGCGGGCAACGAACTCGTCGTCACCGCGTCGATGGACCGCACGATTCGGACCTGGACGACGAAGGGAGCCGCGAGCGCACCAAAAGACCCGCCCAAGGATCCGAAGGTGGACCCGAAGAAAGATCCGAAGGTGGACCCGAAAGACCCCAAGAAGGATCCGAAAGACCCACCGAAGGAGATGAAAGACCCGAAGGAGCTGAAGAAGTTCGGCCCGACCACCGACGACCCCTACGGGATCGCGTGGCACGAGAAGACGAAGACCGCCGCGGTGTGTGGCTACTCCGGTCAGATCACCACCTGGGCGCTCGACGCGGACAAGCCGAAGTTCACGAGGACGATCAAGAACCCCGGTTACTGCGTCGCGTTCACGTTGGATGGGAAGTCAGTCATCACTGGGCACGACAACGGCACGGTCGCGGTCACTCCACTTGGGAAGTGACAACGGGGGTTGTCGGCGGTTGTGGCGGTTCCACCGCGAACTGCTTTGGTGGGGTGGTCGCGGGCGTTGCGTCGCGTGAGAGCCACGCCGCCCGCCCACCGCGCAGCAGCGGATCATCGGCGTACGGTTTTTTGGCGAACCCACAGCCGACGAATCCGCAGCCGACACCGAGGATCGCGAGCCGCACCGCAAAGCGCATTCGACACCCCGCCGCTTGAAACCTCCTGGTTTATCGGCGTGCGAGGCTGGGCAAGATCAGTCGATTAGCCGGCGAAGCCGAAGAGCCGTTCGCGGAGGCATTCGAGTGCTTCCGCGGCGGCGAGCGCGGTGTCCGCGTCGTTCGATTCGGCCGCGGTTTCCAGGTCCGGCCACGACCACGACAGTTCTTCCGACGCAATCCGCGCCGCGCCGCCCTGCCGGATTGCGATCTCTTCGCTGCACAACCCGGCTGCGATTTCCGCCAGCGCGGCTCGTTCGCCCAGGCGCGCTAGCGCCGACACTGCGGCGCGGCGGATGTCCGCGTCCGGGTCGGTGCGGGCAACACGCAATGTCCTCATCACGCGGTCCGGGTCGAATGGCGGCCACCAGCCGAGTGACCCGACGGCCGCGTACCGCAGTGCCGGGTTCGCGGAACTCGACGTCCGCAGGAGTACGCGTTCCGCTTCGTAACAGGCGTGCCCGCGGAGCGACGCGAGGACGATCGCGGCGCGACCGTGGTGCCGCAACTTGCGAGCGTAGCGTGCCGCCTGGCCCGCGAGTACCGGTCCGACCACCGGCGAACGCGACCACCGCAGCGCGCGAACCGCGTCGGTCCACCAGGGCGAACGGCGGTCCGGCAGGTGCCGGAACAATTTCGCCACATCCGCGCGCAACTCGAACAGACACTGCAACGCGGCGCCCTGCTCGTCAGTGGTCGCCTTTGGGAACCGCGCGAGCAACCGGTCGGCGGCACCGCTCAGCCACTCCAGCCGCCGGTCCGCGGTTGCCCACAGACGCATCGCCTGTTGTTCAGCCTTGATGCGAATAGCGGGCGGGAGGAACCGCGTCCAGTGACCGAGTCGGCGGAAAAGACGCTCGGTTTCGATCACCACGCCTGTGAGCCACGGGTCGGCGTTGGCGTCCGCGCGCCCGGCCACGTCCGCGAGTATCTCCCCCAATCCGGCGCGAACGAGCGGCACGGCGTCGATGGTACTCGCGCGCGCGGCACGCACGGTTGAGACAAGCGCGAGCAGCGCCATCCGGCGCACGGCGCGGTTCGGGTGCCGCAGCACAGCGGTGAAGTTCGGGAAGCAGACCGCTTCGGCGGCGAGCAAGTCGCCCTGCGGAAGTCCCGTTGCGGCCTCGGCACAACGCAACACGGCCGGCAGTGCTTCGGTACGCCCAAGTTGCCGTAGCCCGGCGGCCACGTCCACCCAGTACCACGACTGTTCGACCGGATCACCGGAGAGCGTGCGCGTGAGTTGTCGCTCAAGCACACACGTGGCGCCAGGCGAGGCCAGTTCGGTGAGCGCCCGCACCTGCACGGCATAGTCAAGGCCTGCGTGCAGTTCGCCTTCTACCTGATCGACGCGACCGGATTCGAGCAGTTCGCGGAAGTGTGATTTCGTCTTCTCGCACACGGTCTCGCCGAGCAGCCCGCCTGCCTGGAGGTGCCGGTGTTGGCGGTCCACGGCGGCGACCGCGCGAGCCGCTGTCGGGCGCGGCAACAGCCACCGCCGCGGGCGCGGACGCCGGTACGCAAGCCAGAACAGCCCGCCCGCCGCGACCAGGAAAAACACGCCGTAGAGCATCGGGCGCCGTTACTCGCGCACGTGACCGTCGCCGGTCACGACGTACTTGTAAGTGGTCAGTTCTCGCAGCCCGCACGGGCCGCGAGCGTGGAACCGGTCCGTGCTGATACCGATTTCCGCGCCCAAGCCTAGCTCGAAACCGTCGTTGAAGCGCGTACTCGCGTTCACCATCACCGCGGCAGAATCAACCTGTCGCGTGAACGATCGCGCCGCGCCGATGTCGCGCGTGACGATCGCGTCCGTGTGGTGGGAGCCGTAGTCGGCGATGTGCGACACCGCTTCGTCGAGGTCCGCGACCACCTTCACTGAGATGACGAGATCGAGGTATTCGGTGCGGTAGTCGTCATCGGTCGCGGACTTCACGTTGGGAATCCAGCGCCGGGTCTGTTCGCAACCGCGCATCTCGACGCCATTCGCCGCGAGCGCTGCACCGATGCAAGGGAGGAACTCGGCCGCGACCGCAGCGTGAACGAGCAAGCATTCGGCCGCGTTGCACGTGCCCGGTCGCTGACACTTTGCATTCACAACGATGCGCTCGGCGGCGTTCAGGTCGGCCGCGGCATCGACGTACACGTGACACACGCCGTCGAAGTGCTTCAGCACCGGCATGCGCGCTTCGGACGCGACGCGCTGAATCAGTGACTTCCCGCCGCGCGGGATCGCGAGGTCGATGAACTGGCTCATCGAGAGCAGGTGGCCGACCGCTTGTCGGTCGGTGGTCGGCACCAGTTGAACCGCGTCGGCCGGAAGTCCGGCTCGCGTCAACTCGGCGCTGAGCAAGCGGTGCAGGACAGTGTTCGAGTGAATCGCTTCCTTGCCGCCGCGGAGGATGACCGCATTGCCGCTCTTCACGCATAGCGCGGCGGCGTCGGCCGTCACGTTAGGCCGCGACTCGTAGATGAAGAACACCACGCCCAGCGGCACGCCGACCTTCAGCACTTGAAGGCCGTTCGGGCGTTCCGTCGCTTCGCGGATCTCGCCCACGGGATCGGGCAGTGCCGCCACTTGGCGAAGCCCTTCGGCCAGGGCCGCGATACGCTTCGCGTTGAGCGTGAGCCGGTCGATGGCCGCCGTGTTCAGTCCGTAGCCGGGCGCGGCGGCCACGTCTTTCGCGTTCGCCGCGAGCAGGTCGTCTTGGCCTTCTTCAATCGCGATTGCGGAAGCGAGCAACCACCGGTTCTTCGCCGCGGTCGGAACGGTCGCGAGCAGGCGCGCCGCGTTCTTCGCGCGCTGCCCCAAGTCCAGGCACAGCGCACCCAGTTCATCCGGCGGAACGGTATTCGGAGGGAGAGCGGACACGAGAACTTGCCTCAGCGACGGTGCTGGTCGATGGCTTCCAAAAGGATGGCCGCGTCACGCGCGCTGGGGACATCGTGAACACGCAACACGTGAGCGGTTCCGCGTGCGGCGGCGAAGCACGCGATCGCCAGCGAACCGGGGTCGCGCGCGCTGCGGTCACGCCCGCACAATACCCCGATGAACCCTTTGCGTGACACGCCCAAACACACCGGGCGACCGAGACCCGCGACCGCGTTCAGGTTCGCGAGCAAGGCCATGTTGTGTTCGTGTGCCTTACCGAACCCGATGCCGGGATCAACGCACACCGCTTCCGGTGGGATACCGGATTCCCCCAAAACCCGCAACCTCTCTTGGAGGTAGCTCGTTACCTCCGCGACCACGTCCGCGTATTGCGGGTTCTGCTGCATGGTGGTGGGATCGCCTCGCATGTGCATCACCACCACACCGGCGCGAAACTCCTTTGCGATCTCGATCATGGCCGGGTCGCGGAAGCCGGACACATCGTTGATGATAGCAGCGCCGGCTTCGAGACAGGCACGCGCGACTTCGGCTTTCATCGTATCGACCGAGATCGGCACGCGGGTTCGCTTCGCTAACTCCGCGACCACCGGCACGACGCGGCGCAGTTCGTCGTCACGCGCAACCGGTGTCGCGCCGGGGCGTGTGGATTCGCCACCGATGTCGAGGATGTCGGCGCCTTCGCTCGCGAGTTGTAGAGCACGCATGATCGCGGTGGACGTGTCGAGGAACTTCCCGCCGTCGGAGAAGCTGTCGGGCGTGACGTTGACGATGCCCATCACCAGCGGGCGCAAGCCGATGTGAAGCGTGCGGTCGCGGAGGTGCCACGCTCGTGAATGCGGAACGCAAGATGCGGAGTGCGGAATGAAGACAGGGGGTTCATCTGTGTTCATTCCGCACTCCGCATTCCAATTCCCCATCCTCGTTACTTCGCCTTCTTCTCAAGTTCGGCCTTGATCGCCTTCGTCAGTTCAGCCGCGCTCGGCTCGACATTCGGCGCGAACCGGGCGGCCACTTTGCCGTCACGCCCGATCAGGAACTTCTCGAAGTTCCAGCCGACCTGCTTCACCTTGCCGTCCTTGTCCGGGGTAGCCTCGACGAGGGTCTTGTACAGCGGTACCTGCTCCTTACCCTTGACAACGACCTTCGACAGCATCGGGAACGTGACCTTGTACTTGGTGTTGCAGAACTTCTTGATCTCCGCGTCGGTGCCCGGTTCCTGGCCACCGAACTCGTTGGCCGGCACGCCAATCAGCACGAACCCTTCCTTCTCGTACTTCTCGTAGAGATCCTGTAGGCCGGTGTACTGCTTGGTGAGACCGCACTCGCTGGCGACGTTCACGAACAGCACGACCTTGCCCTTGTACTTCGACAGGTCCACGTCTTTACCGTCGATGTCCTTCATCTTGTATTCGAGCGGGCTGGTCACCTTCTTGTCCTCCGCGAAGCAGGTGGCCGTGAAGACCGCGAGCGCGGCCACGGCAGCGACGTACAGCACCTTCATGTCTTGATCCTTGTAGAACTGGGAATGTGGGGTGGGACAGCGATAGTGTAGATGGCGGAGCGGGGGAGGGTATTCACCGATCCCGAAATGAATCGGGTTGCTCGGTTCGTGTTTCGCCGCTATGAGGCGAGCATGAAACGCATTGTATTTCTCGCGGCGCTGGCGTTCCTGACCGGGTGTAGTAACGCCCCAGTCGCGGGGTTTCTGGATAACTGCTTCCCGAGTAAAGCGAAAGGCGACCCCGCATCTGGGCCGCCGCTGCCAGTCGGCGATCCGCTCCGCCCCGCACCGGGGCCGAAATCGAACGCACCGATTCCGCCACCGGACTTCGGACCGGTCGTGCCATGACGCCTACCGGCGCAACGCGCGAGCCGGACGCATGTTGTCCTTCGACTCGTATTCCCACACCACATCGCCGGTCGTGTCCACCTCGATCACGCGACCCGCGTTCCCGTTGTTGTTGTTCATGTACGCGATGAGGGTGTTGCCGTTCGGCAGGCGCTGGCACGACGTGGGGTTCGTGATGTCGTGCTTCCAGACCTCCTTGCCGGTCTTGAGGTCGATTTCAGCCACGCGATTGTAATCGCAGACCAGAATCTTGTCGTCGCCGGTCGCGTCGATGGACTGGTACTGCTGGTAGCGGCCCGTCGTCGTCAGCGGCTTGCCAACCTCTTTACCGTCTTTCGCAGCGAGCCGGTAGATGTTCGGCTGGTTGTTGCCGGTGAACTGCGTGATGAACGCCACGTCGCCGTTGGGCAACCGGCGGCCGCCCATGATGTCGTACTGCTGTCGCGTGAACAGCCACGTCTGCTTCATGTCCTTGTCGTACTGGACCACCTGGTTGCGGCACACGACCACCATCCCGCCTTCGGGTAGGAGATCGATACTGAGCGGTTGAACGGCGTTCGTGGTCTTCACGATGCGCCCTGTGGAGTCACGTTCGGTGATGCGGTTGCCGTTCTGCTCGGCGATCAGGAAGTTGCCATTGGCCAGTTTCTTCACGTCCGACGGGTAGCTCAACTGGTTGATGCCGACTGCGCCGATCGTTGACTTCACCTGCTGGTCCGGCCCTAGCGTCACGATCCGGTATCGCCCGTAGTTCTGGTCGTACTCGATGACGTCCGTGAACCCCGTGATGCGCGGGTTGAAGGCGAACTTCACCAGGTCAAAGCCATCGCTCTTCTTCTTCCACCACGCGGCCCAGGCATCCTTCGCCTTCGTGAGCGATTCCTCGGACTTGCCGAACCGGGCGTCGGGCTTACCCTCGCCGGCCACCTGGAGGAGGAACTCTTCGAGTTGCCAGATGCGCCCGCGCGGTAACTTCGGGATCATCTCAATCAGGTCGGGGACGAACTCTTTCTCGCGGGTGGTGAGCAGGATCGCCCACGTTCCGCGGAACTTTGCGTCCACGTCGGTTTCTTTCCGCACCGCTTCTTTCACGAACGGGAACGCATCCTTGATGCGAATCCGCTCGCCGGGCGTGCCGCCCTCGATGAGCGCGACGTAGGCCGCGGACCGGCGGAGTACGGACTTGTCGTCGAGCGCCTTCACGAGCGCCGGTTCCGCTTTACCCTCGACGACGGCCAGCGCGATCAGCGCGATGCGAATCTCCTCGGCCACTTCGTCGGTGTCGGCCATCGGCAGGAACCCGATGAGCGCGGCGGCGGCTTCCTTCGGCTTCAACTTCACCAGCGACCGTACCGCGGCGGCAGCGACCGCGGCGTGCGGTACCTTCTCCATCCGTTTGAGCGCCTGCCGCGCCCGGTACCCGATCTCCGGGTCGGTGTTCTTCTCGGCGGACTTGAGCGGTCCGATCGCGGCGGGCCCGAACTTCTCGACCTCCTCGGTTGCCTTCACGCGGTCTTCGAAATCATCGGCGCCAAACCTGGCAATGACCTCGCCAATCTTGCTCTGGTCCGCGTCGGTGAGCGTACGCGACCGCAGGTATTCGAGGAGGGGTGTTGCTTCGCTCGCGGAGAGGCCCGCTTGTTTGAGCGCGTCGGCGTCGTTCAGTTGGGCGCCGATGGGGGTCGTGCCGCCGATGGGCAGACGCGGTGGGATTCGCTTGATGATCGGTGGAGGGGGGGCTGGGTCTTCCCCCGCAACCGGAACGAGGATCACCGCGACGAGCGGCAATGCGATCGTGAACAGGATCCCGTGGCGACGCATGGCGGTCTCCAAGTGGACGGGCAATCCAAGTGATTCTAATCTACGCAGTTCCCTATGTAGTGTAGTAGGGGAAGGCTATTTCCGCGGGCTGTGAAGCGGTGTGGCGTGTCCCAGGACGATTGACACGCTGGGAGAATGTGAGAAACTGTGACCGCGCGAGTTGATTGTCACCATGTTAGCGCGCCTGACGCGATGGGAGCAGTTCTCATCAGCGCGCACGAATTCCAATTTCTACCGACTGTTTGACGGTACGAGGGCAGTGGATTCCCCACCATGCGGGGAGCTTGCCGAACTCCCCGGCCAACACCTGAGATCAGGCTCAGCGTCGGGACAAGTCCACCCGGTAACTGCACGCCGCGGTCGAACTCGGGCCGTAGGGCGTACGTTGATGGCGTCACTCCTCGCCCTTGTAGTCGGGAGACGATTATGACCGATTCGTTTGTACTGGGGATCGCCGGCGGTTCTGGTTCCGGCAAAACGACACTAATCGGCAAAATCCTGCGGAGCAAGTTCGGATCGCTGGTGAGCGTACTGCCTCACGATGCGTACTACCTCAACAAGAGCGCTATGCCCAAAGCGAGTCGAGGCGGCCCCCCCAACTGGGATCACCCCAAGGCCCTCGACAACCAACTGTACGAGCAGCACATCAAAACCCTCCTGGAGGGGAAGGCTGTTGACCAGCCGCTTTACAGTTTCGTAACCCATTCGCGCGAGGATCGTGTCCAGCGCGTGGAGGCCAAACCCGTGCTGTTGCTCGATGGCATCCTTCTGTTCGCGGTTCCCAAACTTCGCAAACTGATGCACCTGCGGGTTTACATCGACACCCCGGCCGAGGAGCGGATCGTGCGTCGACTTCTGCGCGATACCAAGTCGGTGAAAGAAGGGGGACGCGGTCGAACGGTCACTGATGTCGCCAACCAGTTCCGCCGGACGGTGCGCCCGATGCACGACCAGTTCGTCGAGCCGAGCCGGGCATACGCGCACCTCATCATCCCGGGGGACGGGAAGGTGGATCACCAGCCCGCGATCGAGTTGTTGCTGGCCAGGATCAGTCAGGTGGTGGCGTAGCACGCCGAATGACTGGGGATCCGAAAGCGAACCCGGTTCACTTTCCCTCCGACCGACGTGTCCGTGTACGGATTCGGCGGCCGTTGTTGCTCCGCTGCGTCGGCATCGGCATCCTTCCTCTGACTGTCGCTGGTGCAGTACCTGATCGCCGGGTTGGCAGGCATCCATTACCCCGCTTGGACGCCGGATCGCGTAGCGCATCCAGACGGATCCCACGAGGCCGCGCGGCCCCGCTCACCTGACACCTGAAACCACCGCACCTCTGCGCTTTTTCGTTGGCCTCATGCTAGTCGGTGTGGTCTGATACAGCGGCAGGTGAGTTTGAACGTTCGGACGCAATGAGTGAGGATTCATTCAATGCATGGTTTTATCATTCTTCAACTACAGAAATTTGCACAGCAACAAGCGGGTCCACAGGCCTGGGATACCTTGCTTCGGGAAGCCAAGTTGCCCCCCAAGTCCTACTCTCCTGTACGAACCTACCCCGATGAGGAAGCCTTCGCCCTGGTCGGTGCTGCGAGCCGTGTTCTGAACTTGCCAGCATCCACCATTCTTGAAGCGTTTGGGGAGTTCATCGCTCCAGAACTGATCCGCCTCTATGGCCGGCTCCTCCAGCCCGAGTGGAAGACTCTCGACGTGATCGAGCACACCGAAACGTTGATCCACGCGGCCGTTCGCGTGGGCAACCCGGGAGCCAAACCCCCGGTGCTGGAATGCATCCGGACCACCGAGAACGAGTTGCAAATCATGTACTCGTCCGAGCGCCAAATGTGCAGTCTCGCGACGGGAATCGTCAAGAGTCTCGCCCGCCACTTTGGCGAGACCATCCTCGTGACCGACGACGCCTGCACGCTGAAGGGCGACCCTTTCTGCGTCCTGCAAGTTACCCAATGCAAGGCGGAGGGCGCGCCCACTCAAATTCTGGAGACGGTTGAGGCGGTCCTTTTTCAGGACAGCACCCCCATCTCCGGCGCAGATTTGCCCGTTCAGGCCGTCAGCGGCAGTGGGGTTTCTTTCCTCGAGCCACCCCTTCGGAGTGACGAACTGGGCAGACTCGCGGGTTTCCGGGTGCTACAGATCGTAGGCCAAGGCGGCATGGGTATCACGTTCCGCGCCCACGACTCCCGCCTGAACCGGGTGGTTGCCCTCAAAGTCATGCAGCCTCGCCTCGTCTCTGACACCGTCATGCGGGCGCGATTTCTGCGTGAAGCCAGAGCCATGGCGGCCATCAAGAGCGACCACGTGGTCACCGTCTACGAGGTCGGCGTGGCGAACGCCATTCCTTTCCTGGCCATGGAATTTCTTGATGGCGTTTCACTGGAGGATTACCGCAAGAATGTTGGCAAACTGCCGCTCCCCCAGGTTGTGCGGATCGGCCGAGAGGTCGCACATGGGTTGGCAGCAGCCCACACCCGTGGCCTCATCCACCGCGACATCAATCCAAGCAACCTGTGGCTGGAATCGCCGACGGGGCGCGTCAAGATCCTGGATTTTGGCCTGGCGCACGTCGACGCCGACCCCGAACATCTAAGTCAGGTCGGCACGATCCTTGGCACACCGGCTTTCATGGCCCCCGAGCAGGCACGCGGCGACACTATCGATCACCGTGCCGACCTGTTCAGTCTGGGGTGCGTTCTGTACGAGTTATGCACCAACGAACGCCCCTTCAATGGGACGGATGTTCTGTGTGTGCTGACGGCCTTGGCCACCCACAAGCCGCCGCCGCCGCAGGCAATGTCGGCGGAGGTGCCAACGGACTTTTCCGACCTGATCATGCAGTTGTTACAGAAGAAGCCGGACCAGCGACCGGCTTCCAGCCAAGCATTGGCCGATGCCTTGGCCGACATTGAGCGCAGTCTTGGCGTTCCTCTCGGGTAGCGCCGTCCGTGTTGAATCCGTGGCCGCGATTTTCGGCAACGATTCCGGTCAAACAAAGGCGGCGAAGCGGACCACGCAAGAAAACTGCGCCCACCCCTTTCCGAATAAGGAAGCGGTGGGGGTAGGTTTCTTAGTCACCGAACCGGCGATCACTCGTCGCGGAGCAGGTGCTGCTTCATCCCCGGTGCGATCGGTGGGCGATCCGTCGCGGGGACAAGGTAATTGCGTGTGTAGTCCGGGCGCAGAATGGGTTTCCCGTCGAGAAGCTGCTCCTTCCACTCCCTATCCGACACGCGGCGCACGCCGGACATCTCGAACTCGTAGTGGCTCATCGTCGGGCCGACGTACACGACGCGGTCCTTGCCGTTGTCGATGGCGACGATCATCAGGTCGATGTTGCCAACGCCTTGATGCAACACGCAGCCGGGGTCGCCAAGTACCGGAGCGGGCACGTCGGTGTGAACGTCCGCGACCAGCGCGTCCCACTTCATGCAGTCCTCCGGCCCGCGATAGAACAGCGCCGGATACCAGCCCGTGTACCGCGGGATGCTGTAGCACCCCATCGCGATGTGGACGATCTGCATGACGTCGGCCAGCACCTTCTTGTCGTCGTCGTTCAGCTCCTTCTGGTTCAACTGTTTCTCCGCGATGACGGTGAGCTTGCCCATCTGCGTGGCGAACGCGCGGAGGAACTTCACCTGCTTCGCCTGGGTCGGCTTCACCTCGTCCGGGAACGGCGTCTTCTCAAGAAGGTCGGCGCTGCGGCTCGCCATCGCATCCATCTGCGCCCAGAACGGCACCACTGGTTCCACGAACCCGGTTGGGTAGTAGCACACCGCGCCCTCGGTGTACGACTGCTTCACGTACAGGATGGTGTCGTGGCGCAACTGGGTCCACGACGCCATCTGCGTGTTCGTGTTCTTCATGCCCCACTCGCGCGTCTTCATCACCTCAGGCATCTTCTCGTCGGCCGGCGCGCTGAGCGTGCGGAGCGTCTTGAGCCACTGCATGTAAATCGTGTCGTCCCAGGCTTTCGCGTCGAGGCCGTCGATGATGTTGCGCACCGCGGCGAGGTTGTGCTGGTACGGCTTCTGGTCGCGCCACGGGTGCGAGCCGCGCTCGATGCGCTCGACGAGGTTGGGAACGACGTGGTTGTTGCCCAGCGCCGCAAACGCCACATCCATTCCGCTGGGTACGCGGCGCTGTACCAGTTCCTTGTTCCACGCGATGTCGGCGAACACGGTCTTGGACGTGACCCAGCTATCGATCACGAACTTCTGCCCCAACACCGTGAACGACTGCGGGAGTACGGTCTTCACACTGCCGCCCGGATTGATGTACACGTCGCCGCGAATGTCCTGCTTCCCGGCGCCGATCTCAACGACCGCGTCGGTCAGCTTCTTCAGGTCGGCGTCGGTCTTGAGGTCCGCCGGCGTCTTGATCTTGGCGACCGCCGCGACGCGCGCGAGGTCGTCGAACGTGGCGGAGTCGGTACGGCCCACGAACGTCTGGATACACCGGTCGAACTGCCGCCACGCTTCTTCCTTCCCGGACTTTCGGAGCAGATCGAGCAGTACCATCGACGCACCGAGTTCGCGCTCGGAGGACAGCGGCCCGGTCTTGTCGAACCCACCCGCGATGCGCAGATCCGTGCGCCCGCACCACATCATCGCCTTGAAGTACCGGCGCAGTTCGATCTTCAGTTCGTAGTGACCACGCGGCTTGAACTGACTGAAGTCCATGTTTCGCGTGCGCCCGAACAGGTTGAACTCATGCATCCCCTCGGCCCTCACCGCGTCGAGCGTCCCCTGCACCCGCGCCTCCTGGTCGAGCTTCGTCTTCACGGCTTCGCCTGGGAGCGGCTTGACACCCGGAACCGGATCGACCAGGACGATCTCGTTCGGGTCGCCACGCAGCAGGGTGCGTGCGACCGCGAGGAAGTAGTCCGCGTCCAGCACGGAGTCCTTGAGTACGCCATCGCCGTACTCGGCCTTGGCCTTCGGGAGCGCGTCGTGCATCGCGGTGAGGAGCGCATCGAGCGAGTGGCGCAGGTAGGTGAGTTCGAGTTCTTCGAGCATCGTGTCGTAGCTGCGGTGCCAGGCGTGCAGCACCGAGTCGGATGAGATGAACACCGGCAGGTCGCGGTGGTAGATGTCGTAGTAGAGCTGGCCGAAGGACATGCCGCCGAGCCGCTCGGACAC
>SXID01000136.1 GCA_005772955.1 Planctomycetia bacterium | reverse complement strand
GACGCGATCTATGTCGCGGGGATCGGTGCGTTCAACCGGCCGTCGGCGTCGCTGTTCCCGCTCGCCGCGAAGAACCCGCCCGTGCCGACGTGGGTGAAGAGCGCGCCGTACCTGAAGCTCGCGTCGGTCAGTTCGCCAGCCGTCGCGGGGGACTACCTCCTCTTCGGCGACGGCATCCACCAGGATTCCGGCGGCGTACTGCACTGTGTCAGTCTGAGCACGAGCAAACCGCTGTGGCAACTCGTTCTGCCGGGCGACCTGATTCACCTCGAAGGCGGGCCGGTCGTCGCGGGCGGGAAGGTGTACATCGGTGCGGGGGCGGCTGGTGTGCTGTGCGTCGAGATGGACAAGGCCACGCTCGACGGCAAGGACTACGACCTCGCAACCGTCGCCAAGATGCAAGAGGCGAAGTGGAAGGAACTGAGCGCGAAGTACGAGGAACTGAAAGCGAAGAAAGACGACTTCGCCATTCCGCCGGACGACAGTCAGTTACTCAAGTTCGCGCCCAAGAAGGTGTGGCAGAAGGGCGAGAAGAAGTGGCACGTGGACGCACCGGTGAACATCGCGGGCGACAAACTCCTCGTGCCCACCGCGTTCCTCGACAAAGAAAAGGTCGGCGAGCGCGCCCTCTACGCGCTCAACGCGGCGACCGGCGAAGAGGCGTGGAAGGCGAACCTGAAGTTTAACCCGTGGGGTGGAGCGACCGTCGCGGGCGACTTGGTGATCGTGCCCGAGAGTTCCGTGGGCTACTACTACAAAGAACTCAAGGGCGCGAAAGGCGCCGTCACGGCTCTTGATCTGAAAACCGGTGCGGAGAAATGGCGCAAAGAAATCCCGACCGGCGGCGTGCTCGGGTGCGTTGCGGTCAGCGATGGCCTCGCGGTTGCCACCGCAACCGACGGTAAAGTTCGCGCGTACAAGGTGGCCGACGGCGAACGCGCCTGGCTTTACGATGCGAAAGTGCCGTTCTTTGCGCCGCCCGCAGTGGCTGGAGGCGTGGCCTACGTCGCGGATCTGGGCGGCACCGTTCACGCTATCGACCTGAAGACCGGCAACTTGAAGTGGACGTTCTCGCTCGAGAAAGAGACCGGCGCGCCTGGCATGGTGTACGGCGGCGTCACTGTTCACGGCGGCAAACTCGTCGTCGCGACGTGCAACCTCGATGGCCCGTTCGCCAACAAGGAAACCGTGCTGGTGTGCATTGGGACGAAGTAGTGTGGGTGTGAGTGTGAGTGGAAGACAAGGGGTTAGCCGCAAGCCGAAGGCGAGCGCGCCAGGAGATCGATCAACATGAAACGTCTCGTCGTCATCGTTGGCATCGCTGCACTCTTCACCCTCGTTGGTCGCTCGGTGGCCCAGGAGAAGAAGCCCGCGGGCGTCACCGTCGATATGGCGAAGAAACTCGTCATCGTGGACGCGAAGGTCGCGCCGCGAAAGCTCGAACACCTCAAGGGCGAACAGTACCCGATCGAACTGATCGCGAGTTGGGGGCACCCCAAAGGCAAGAAGGCGCACGAGACAGTGCTGACCATCGACGTGGACCCGTCCGAGGTTCACAAGGGTCTTGAGCAACTAGGGCTGAAGCCGGGCAAACCCGCGAAGGGGTCTGCGCCGAAAGAAGGCGATCCCGACCCGAAGGCCGAAGGCACGGCGGTGAACGTCTTCATCGAAGTGCCCGACGCCGCCGGCGGCACCAAGCGCCTCACGCTCGACAAGGTGCTCATGGACCCGAAGACGAAGAAAGCGCCGCCCAAGATGTCGTTCGTGTTCACCGGCTCGGTGCTGACCGCGCCCGACCCGAACAAGCCGACCGACAAGAAATACGGGGCCGACCTCACCGGCACGCTCATCGTGCTGTTCCCCGTGAGTGACGAAACCGTTTTGCAAACCGGCTGGACGATGAAGGAAGAGAAGTTTCTCAAACTCGACGTGCGCCCGGATGTGCTGCCCAAGGAGGGCACGCCTGTGAAGCTCGTGATCGAAGTACCGGGGAAGTAGCGACGAGCAACGAGTGGCGAGTGACGAGAACAGAACCAAGACCGGAGAACTGCCGATGACGACCTGCAACCAACGCTCGATTCGACTCGCCACTCGTCACTCGTTACTAGTAGCTTTGTTGGCGGCTGGCTGTTCACAGGATCAGACCGCCGAACCGCGACCCGCGGAGGCGCCGGCAGTGGCGATTGCGCCGCAACCGGTCGTGAACACCGGCGACCCCAAGCCACAACCCCCCGCGCCGGTCCAACTGCCCCCGACGTTCGCGTTCGCGGCCGACCTGACCGGGCAGGCGCTGTCGCGAGTCGTCTCGCCGCAGGTTCCCGTGAAGCTCGCGGGCGAGCGGTTCGGCGGCGAACCAAAGCCGCGCGCGGTCCCGGCGAAGTTCCTCGACCCCGATTCGACCGCACGGGCGAGCTACGCGCTGCCGCCGGTTCTGCCCGCGAAGCCTGGCGAGCCGAAGCTCGCGGCGCCGCCGGAGAAGGTACCGGTCGGACTCGGCGCAGGGGCAGACGACGTTCCCGCGAAGCCGGTGCTGCCGGTCGCGCCGGTCGTCACCGAGCGGGCGCGCGACGTGAACCTGCCACCGCCGGCACCAACCCTCGGGCGCCCGCTGAACGATCGCGTGCCGTTCGACGACCCGACGAGCGAGACCGGCAACGCGGTCGTCACCGCAGGCACAGTAGCGGTTCCGCTCGCGACGAGCGGGTTCCTGAAGGTGACGGTGCCGGACCCGTTCGAGTTAGGTGAGCAGGTAAAGCCAAGCGTGCCGGCCGCAGCGGAGCCGAGCGCCGCTCCCGTGGTGGTAAACCCGCAGCGCGTGAAGTGACAGTGTGAGAGTCAACGCAAAAGCCGTGCGACTCCAGTCGCACGGCTTACTTTTTTGGTCTCTGTCCTCTAACCACCGGCCTCTGTCTCCTGCACCGTCCTGCTACTTGATGTCCACTTTCCGCATGGTCAGTTTGTTCTTCTGGGCGTTCAGGATGACGAGCATGCGCGCGTCGGGAATGAGGAACAGGTGTTGGTCGAGTGGCACCGTTCCGCCGTCCCTGTAGACCAGCCCTTCCGCCTCCGGCAGCGCGAACGACACCACCTTCTCGGCGGTCGGGTTGTTGTGGTTCCTGTGGACCGACGCGGTGAACGTCTGGTTGTTCCCGTCCCGCACCTCGGTCACCCGCAAGAAGTGCGCGCCGGACACGGCGGGCACGAACCACACCGCGGCCGCGGCCCGGTTGCCGACCTGCTGGCCGTTGTCGCGGACGATCATCCCGCAGCCGAGCACGATCTTGCCGTCGGCCATCGGGTAGGAGTCGCACACCTCCGAGTTGACCGCACGCCACTTCCGCGCCCACTCGGTCAGCAGCACCGTCTTGCTCTCGGCCCGGAACCCGCCGCGGACGAAGAGTTTGCCGTTGGCGCTGGCCCGCACCGGGGTCGCCATTTCGCCGCCAATCTTTCCCACCGAACCCTCGATCGGGCTGGCCCCGTTGGCCCCGATGTCCATGAGCACGACGCCGCCGTGCGCGTCGCACGCGAGCAGCGGGCCGTTGGTCGCCGACCCCATGGCGATGGAGTGGGCGTGGAACGGGGCCGGGGGCGGGCCGCTCGCGTCGTAGCGCCGCTGGAGGCCGGGGAGGTCGAACACGCTCAGGATGTTGTTCGGCCCGAGCGCTGCCAACCGGTTCTGCCCGCCGGCCAGCATGTAGTGGCCGTCGTTCAGTTGGTCGCCGCCGATGAACGTCGTCCCCTTGCTCGCGTCGAAGCAGATCAACTGCCGCTTGCTCGGCATGTGCATGATGATGTACCGGCCGTTCCCGCCGACCGTCACGGCCCCGACTTGCGCGGGCAGGGCGATGACCTGTGAGGTACTCAGGTCGAGCGCCGGCGGGGTGATCGCCTGCGGCGACCCGGCAACCGGACGCAATTCAAACTCGTCTTTCGGCTTCGGCGGGATGACCGGGCCGGGTCCGGGACCGGGCCTGACGATCGGTCCGGGGCCTGATCCCGGGTTGCCTGTGTTCGGTTGGTTGTTCGGCTGGTTGTTGTTCGGGCGGTTGATGTTCGCAACGACGTCCGCCGAGGTATCGACGAAGAAGAACAGGAACCACGCCGTCAGCCCCAGCCCACCGAGGACGAAGAGCAGCCCGAACCCGCCGCTGAGGAGCACGATCGCCACGGACCCGCCCTTGCGCTTCGGGTCGTCGTCCTCGTCGTTCTTCTTCTTGGGAGGCGGGGGCGCGGCGGCAGCGGACAGCGCGCCGGACTTTACCAGAAGGTCGTACGGTGGTTGCCCGGCTTCGGGCGCGACGGCTGGCTTCTTGAACTCGACCGTCATCTCGGTGTCGCACTTCGGGCACGAAACCGTGAACGCATTCCGCGCCTCGGTCACCGGGAACGAGGACTTACACTTCGGACAGGCGGCATCTTGGGGCATCGGAACACGTGTATGGGTGATGTTGGGAATGGTGATATTGTTCCGAATCCGGGCCGGAAGTGCAAGCGCAGGCGGGCGAGTTGTTACCCGCGAAGTGGCAGTCACGTGGCGCTTGCGGCTTCGCGGGGAGGGCATAAACTAACGGCTTCACAACCTCTCGCTTCAAAGGAGCTTCTCTCTGTGGCCAAAATCAAGGTGAAGAACCCCGTCGTCGAGATGGACGGGGACGAGATGACGCGGATAATCTGGCAGAAGATCCGCGAACAGCTGATCCTGCCCTACCTCGATATCGACCTCAAATACTTCGACCTCGGCATCGAATCGCGCGACCCGACCGGCGACCAGGTTACGATCGACGCAGCCAACGCGACCCGGCAGTACGGGGTTGCGGTGAAG
>SXID01000135.1 GCA_005772955.1 Planctomycetia bacterium | reverse complement strand
TAGGCTTCCACTTCAAAGATGCACTCGACCTCGACCGCGATGTTCCCCGGCAGCGAGTTGTGACCAACCGCGCTGCGAGCGCCAACGCCGTCATCGCCGAACACGTCCTTCATCAATTCCGAGAACCCGTTAATCACCTTCGGCTGGTCGAGGAAGTCGTCTGTGCAGTTCACCATGCCGTAGGTCTTGATGAGACGCTTGACCTTGTCGAGCGAACCAAGCGTGTCCTTGATCGTCGCGAGGATGGCGAGGCCAGTCTGGCGCGCGGCTTCCTTCCCCTGTTCCAGCGTGAATCCGTCCTTGCCAACGCGCCCGGTGATCATGGTCTTGTCGGCCTTGAGCGGACCGTGCCCGGACACGTACAGCAGGTTGCCGATTTTGACCGCGGTCTTGTACACGGCGACCGGCTTGGGTGCCGGCGGTAGCGTGAGGTGCAGTTCCTGAACGCGCTTCTCGGGAGTGCTGGCCACGGGTGAATCTCCGTTGGGGTAGGTGACTGGCGTAGTGATAACGCGGGAGCGTGTGTGAGGCAAGCGCCGCTTTCTCAGCGACGTCCGGGCGTCCCCCCCGCACGCCGCGGAGAAACGAACCCGCCCCCGGAAGTCTCCCTCCGGGGGCGTGCGAGTCGGCAGTCTTGTCTTTGATCACTTCAGCATCATCGTCGCGGCGACGTACACCCCAACCATCAGCACCACCGCGACGGTGAGCAGCCCGACGGTGCCCGTGCTGTTGCTCCTGCGTTCTGGAACCTCCTCGGCCCACGCGTCTGTGATGTCAGCGTCTCCCTCCGGTTCTGGCACTGGGGTGGGCTTCGTCACTTTCGCGGGCTTTGGCTTTGGCCCGGGCCGACCGGCAGTCGCAGCGCGGGTCGGGAGTTTGGGCAGCGCGGCGGGAGCGCTATCGGGCGGCGTGTGAGCCGTTGCACGCGCAGCGGTATCGTGTTCGTCGCCCCCGCCGTGCAGTTGGAACGAGGCTCGACTCGGGACACTCGCACCGGTTCGGGCCGGTTGCGGGTTCGGGGTCTGCGTGTTCGGCGGCATGGTTCCCGACTGCGGTCTGGGCGTGAGCCCGCCCGCGTGCGAGGCTGGGGGCGAACACTTCGAGTTCGGCAGCGTGATCCGCGACCCAGGACCCGCCCGTGTCGGCAGACCGGGTATGCGCCCGCTCGACTGGTTCCCGAAACCAGATGTCGAGCTACAGCTCCCACCGGGCACGCCGCCGGGCATCTCATTGAGGTCGCCCAGGAACGGCTCCAGCGCTTCCACGAGTTCATCGCACCCGGTGAACCGGCCCTCGGGTGCCTTCGCCATCAAGCGTTTGACGACCACTTCTAACCCCGCGGGGACATCCGGCGCGAGTTCCCGAATCGGCGTCGGCTCCTTCAGCTGATGAGCCATCATCTTCTCGACCGCCGACCCTTCGGGGAATGGCACACGCCCGGTGAGCGCGTAGTACAGGACACAGCCGAGGCTGTACTGGTCTCCGGCCGGCGTGCGGTTGGTCGGCTCCATGATGCTCTCGGGGCTGGCACAGTCCAGCCCGCTCGTCAGCGTGTTTGCGGTGGACATTGTGTCCACCAGGCTCTCACCTTCGTTCTCGACGAGCAACGAGCCGATGCCGAAGTCGAGCATCCGGGCCTGGTTGTCGGAGCCGATCATAATGTTCGACGGCTTCACGAGGCCGTGGAAGAGGTTGTTCTGGTGGGCCACGGTTAGCCCCTGCGCAACGTGAACGGTAAACAGCGCGGCCTTGTTCGGCTGCAACTTGCCGTGGTGCTGAATAATCGATTCGAGCGTGGACCCCTCGGCCAGCGGCCACGCGAGGTAGTGCAACCCGCCTGCAGTGCCCACATCCACGAAGGGCACAACAGCCGGGTGCGAGAAACTACTGAACGACCGCACCTGACGGCGCGCGAGCCGCACGTTCCACATGCTGCGCCGGGGAAGTACCTTCACTGCATAGTGCGCGTTGTCGTTCTTCGAACTGGCCTTGTAGACCTGTCCCATGCTGCCCGAGCCTATCGCGTCGAGCAGGACGTACGGCCCGAGGACAAGCCCCTGGCTCTTGCCGTTGAGGATGCGCTCAGCCTGGAACGTGGTCAGCGTGCCTTGATCGACGAGGTGCTCGGCCAGCGCCGGTGCTTCGGCGCGGGGGTTGCGCCGGAGGAACTCGCCCACAATCTGGTCGAGCGGGCCGCGGTCGATGAGACCGCTTCGTCGGAGATCCCACACGAACCATTCGCACGCGCCGAGGTCGCTCGTCACCATTGGGAAGTCATCCTTCGAGAAGCCGGGGCGCGTCGGTAAAAGATCGGGTCGGTGTGCGGTTTCCTATCCGCGTGGCAGACGCGTGTTCCGAGGCACGCAAAGTTAGGACGGCTTTTGAGTCTGTCAAACTCGCACGGTCCCGTTTTCAGGCGGAACCTGACCCACTATCCTGAGCGGAATGAGCTACCACGCCGGAATATCGCCCCACAAACGCATCCGCGGTTCACTCCGCAGGATCGTCGTGATTCCGGCAACCGCTCCACCCCGCTCTCAACTATCCGCCCCAAGGTGACCGCAATGCCTCTCGATCCCTACGTCTCATGCCCCTGCGGCAGTGGGAAAAAGTCCAAATGGTGTTGCGCCCCCTACTTCGAGACCGTCGAGAAAGCCTTCGAGCAGGAAGAACAGGGGCAACACGAGTCCGCGCTCCAAACCATCAAGGGACTGCTCACGGCGCACGCGACGAACCCGTCGGTGTGGCTGTACTACGCGCAGTTCTTGTACAAGGCGGGCGCGGCCGAACTCGACGCCGCCTCCCGCAGCCCCGCGGCGCGGCGCCCTACCGGACCCAACGAACCGCCGCCGAGCTACACCCAGAAATTCGAGCAAGCGGAAGAAGCACTCTCGAAGGCGCTGGAACTGAACCCGCACTTCGGCATGGCGTACTTCCTCCGTGGCCAGTTCCGCGAGAACGAGGGCGAACTGATCGGTTCGCTTCTGCTCTACCGCAAGGCGGCGGAAGCTTACGACGCGGAGGCGCACGACCAACTCGCGGCCGTGTACGTGAAGATTTACCAGGGCGAGTCGATGCTGAATCGGCCGGTGGCCGCGCGCGCCGCGCTGGAGCGGGCCGCGCACGTCCAGCAAGACGACGCCGAACTGAAGGCCCAACTCGATAGCGAGTTCGGCCCGGATGGACCGTTCCCTGCCGCGGCGCGGAAGAAGTACGCGTTCCGCCCGACCGCGAAACCGGTCCCCGAATCGGCCGCGACCGGGAAACTTTCCGACGCGCGCAAAGCGTTCGAGCAACTCACCCAGATCACACCCGACGACCCGGCCGCGTGGTTCGACCTGGGTCTCGTCCTCGCGTGGATCGGCGAACAGCCGAAGGCGGTCGCGGCGCTTGGGAAGTCGATCGAACTCGAAACCGACGACCACCGCGCCGAAGAAGCCGGCGCGCTCGCGGAGGTTCTCCGCTGCGGGTTCGGGATGGAGAACGACTCCGACCACCTGGGCCATGTGGTTGTGATGCCGATCCGCGACCCGAACCCGGTGATGCGGTTGCTCGGCGCTTATGAACAAGGCGGCAAGCTCCGCGGCGTTCACGTCGATCAGGAACGCGGGATGATGTTCGGGTTGATCGTGGAGGAACTCCCCTCGCTGCTCGCGGTCGGCACGGTGAACCTCGCACGTGTCACGTCGCGCGTGATGATCGGTCAGGGCGTGATCCGGCTCAGTCACCCCAATCGCGACTCGGTGGCGAAAACCGCAGACGAGATCCGCACCGCTCTGCAACTGGCCGTCGAGCAACCGGCGGAAAGCACCAACCCGCTGAACTTCCGCGACGTGGTACTGGAGGCGCTCGCACAACCGGCCGGAGGTGGAGACGAGGTTGTTCTGGAAACCAAACTCCGCAATCACGCAACCAACTACTTCGAGAACCTCTGGATTCACAAACCGCTGAAGGCGCTGAGCGGCAACACTGCCCTCGACGCGGTCGGGAGCAAAGTGCTTCGGAAGCATGTGTTCGGCGTGGTGAAGTTCCTGGAAGACTGCCTCGCGACGGCACTGCCACACAAGAAAGTCGGCGAGGAAGTGGTGCCGATCCACGTGTACGACTTCGCCTCGCTGCGGCACAAACTCGGTCTGGAGTACATGAGTGCCGCCCCGCCACAAGTGAATGTGCCCGTTGACGCGCCTGTCGCGGTGACTGTTGCTGATGGCGGCGCCAACAGGGGGCTTACGCCCCCCGCTCGCCAGGAACCAAAGAAACGTGAGATCGGCGCACTGAACACGGCCGAACTCGCGGCCCTCGATGTCGCGGCGCTGTCGGTGGGCGAACTCGAACAGGCGATGCTGGCGGCGGTGAAGTTGGACGCTCGCGAGTTGGCGGTCGCGTTCGCGCAGGCCGGGCTGTTGAAGCCATTCGATGCGGCCACGCCGGACCGCTACCGGCTTTACGCGACCGCCATCACGGGGGCCGCCGCGACCGGCAACACGGCCCGCGCCGCCGAACTCATCGACGAGGGCGCGCGTTACGACGCCACCCATAACAACGGCCAGCGCGAAACTGAGTACAAGCTCCGCAAGGCGCAGTTGTACGTGAAGGCGAAGGACGCGGAGAGAGCTGCGGCCGAGTTTGAGTCGCTCGTGGCGATGCACCCAGACGAGGGGAAGTTCTACACTACCGCAGCGGAGGAAATGCTCCGCATGAAGAACGGCGCGAAGGCGCTGCACTTCGCCGAAGCGGGGTTGGAGGTGGCGCGGCGCACGAACAACCGCGACCTCGAAGGCCACTGCTCGGAACTCGCCGCCGCCGCTCGCAAGGCGACGTAACGACACTTGATTTGACGAGCCGGAAGCGTGAGCGACGGATAACCAATTCCGTCGCTCACGCTTCCGGCTCGTCCCAACTCCTTTCTGCACCGCACGGTGCGCAATTCGTGGGCGACCCTCTCTAATTTCGGCCCGCGAGGAGCGAACAATAGGGTGAATTCGGGTGTCATTACAGGACACGATTCCCGGCCGCGACCTTCTACCGGGGAGGCATCCGATGGTTGCGTACCTCACGACTCCCGTTCGCGCTCTGCTGCTCGCCGCGGCGCTGGCCTTTACCGGCCAAGCGTTTGCCGCCAACGAGCCGAGCGCGGCCGCGCGGCCTACGGCCCGCACGCAGACCGACGCGCCCCAACCAGACGAGACACCGCTCGGTGGCGTTCTCCTGATCGTCGGTCTGGTCGGCGTCGTGATCCTGCTCGCCTGGGTGTGCAGTCGCATCGGCGACAGCCGCTCGCACGTCACCAACTAACGGCGTGCGACCCCGCTGGGGTCGCCACGAAACTGCACCACGTCTTCATTTCTCGTTGACACACGCCGCATGAAGCGAACACTGATGGCACCCACAGGAGGCTCCGTCATGTTCCGTTTCGTCGCTTGTCTCGTCGCACTCGCTGCGATTGCCCTTCCCGCCCACGCTGAGGAGAAGCTGCCGAACATCGTGCTTATCGTCGCGGACGACCTCGGCTGCTTCGAGTTGGGGTGCTACGGGCAAACCAAGATCAAAACGCCGAACATCGACAAGCTAGCCGAAGGCGGGATGAAGTTCACGCGGTTCTACTCCGGGTGCCCGGTGTGCGCGCCGTCGCGGTGCGCGATCATGACCGGCAAGCACATGGGCCACGCCACCGTTCGCAACAACATGCAGTTCAAGAAGGGCGAAGAGGGCCAGTTCCCGATCCGCGCGGAAGACGTGACCGTGACGGAATTGCTCAAGGAAAAGGGCTACGCCACGGGCGCGATGGGCAAGTGGGGCTTGGGCAATTGGGACACAACCGGCACGCCGTTGAAGCATGGGTTCGACCTCTTCTACGGCTACAACTGCCAGGGCCACGCGCACAGCCACTACCCCAAATACATCTACCGCAACGGCGAGAAAATCGACCTGAAGGAGAACGATGGCAAAACCGGGAAGCAATACACGCAAGCCATGTTCGAGGCGGAGGCGCTCGACTTCATTGAGAAACAACAGGCCAAGCCGTTCTTCCTGTACCTGCCGTTCACGGTGCCGCACGTCGCGCTGCAGGTGCCAGAGGACTCGCTCGCCGAGTACAAGGGGAAACTCGGCGAAGACCCGCCCTACGACGGGAAGAAACTCGGCTACCTCCCGCACGAAACACCGCGAGCCGCTTACGCGGCGATGGTGACGCGCATGGACCGCAGCGTCGGACGCATCCTCGGAAAACTGAAAGCGGCGGGTCTGGAGAAGAACACACTGGTGCTGTTCACGAGCGACAACGGCCCGACGATGCCGTCCGGCGGGGCCGGGGTTGACGACACCTTCAACTCCGCCGGCAAGCTCCGTGGCCGGAAGGGCAGCATATACGAGGGCGGCATTCGCGTGCCTCTAATCGTGTCCATGCCCGGCACGATCAAGCCGGGCACGGTGTGCGACACGCCGTTCTACTTCCCCGACGTGCTGCCCACGCTGTGCGCGTTCGCGGATGCGAAAGTTCCCGACGGCATCGATGGCATCAGTTTCCGGCCGGTTCTCGTGAACGCGGCAAAGCAGCGTACGCACGACTTCCTGTACTGGGAATTCCCCGGTTATGGCGGTCAACAGGCCGTGATCGCGGGCGAGTGGAAAGCCGTGCGCCAGAATCTCGTGAAGGGAGTCGTGAAGACGGAGTTGTACAACCTCGCGAAAGACGAGAGCGAGAAAGAGGACGTGTCCGCGAAGAACCCAGACGTGGTTGCACGGCTCGAAAAACTGCTGAAGGACCAGCATGTGCCCAGCAAGGACTTTCCTCTTCAGACGATTGATCCCAAGAAGTAGGAGCCACTTGCGGTTTTGCAAGTTACCGCTCGCGAAGCCGCAAGCGACTAACCGTCCCTCTTTCATTTGGAAGCCAACCCACGCGCTCGTACTTCGACGAGTTCAAGACTTACTTGTTGAAGCAAAGCACCCCGCCGGTGCTTACAACCGCGTAACGCGGTTGTAAGCACCGCCCGCGCCGCCTTCGCATGCGGGCGCACACCGGTATATTGCCGGGGTTGGTCTTCGCCCTTCTCGCCTAAAGGAGCCTCTCATGCGATCTCTGCGTAATCTCATACTCACACTGGTCGCACTCGCGCTGCCCGCGGCGCCCATGATCGCCGCCGACACGCCCGTGAAGAGCAACATCGTCGGCGTCGATCTGTTCAAGAATGGACTCGCGATCGTCAAGCGTGAGGTCACGCTCGGCAAGCCCGGCACATACTTGATCGACGACGTGCCCCAACCGGTTCACGGCACGTTCTGGATCGACAGCACCGGCAACGTCGAAGCCGTCGTGAAGATGCGCGACGTGGAAGTACCCGCGTCCGAGGCCGCGCCCGGTAACCTGCAAGACGACCTCGCGGGCAAGAAGGTGGTCGTTCACTTCAAGGGCGACAAGCGTGCCCCGGCCACCGGCACGATGGTGAAGTTCAAGGTCGCGAAGGTAGAAGAAGCGTCCGTCGGACGCTACCTCGTCCTTCAGACTGCGAAGGGTCGCGTGTACATCGAGCCAAGCGAAGTCGCGTCGGTCGAATCCGAAGACGCCGGCGACAAGGTGATTCGCCGCCGGCCGCAACTCGTTCTCACTCTCGGCGAGACCGAGAAGGTCGAAACGAAGGTGACGATCCGGTACATCACGCACGGACTGTCGTGGGCGCCGAGCTACCGGCTCGACATCTCCGACCCGAAGACGCTCACGCTCGAACAGCACGCGGTCGTCCGGAACGAACTCAGTGACCTCATCAACGCCGAAGTGCGACTCATCTCCGGCTATCCCAGCGTGCAGTACGCGCACGTCCGCTCGCCGCTATCGCCGCGCACGAGCTGGGCGAACTTCTTCGGCGAACTGGCCGGCCACCGGGCGCGCGAGATCGACGCGACGAGCAACTCGTTCGTTTCGCAACAGCGGATCGCGTTCAACAACGAGAGCGGCGCGTTCAATCTCGCGATCGGCGCAACCCCCGCCGGCGAGGGCGTGGACATGCACTACCAGTCGATCGGCAAGCGCACACTCGCGGATGGTGAAGCACTGGCTCTGACCGTGGCGAAGGGCAAGAGTGAATACGAGCGCATCGTCGAGTGGCTCGTGCCGGACACACGCGACGCCTACGGCCGCCCCGAAGGGCGCGAACACACGGACGACGTGTGGGACGCGCTGAAGTTCAAGAACCCGTTATCGTTCCCGATGACCACCGGACCCGCGACCGTCACCGCCAACGGCCAGTTCAACGGTCAGCGTACGACCTACTGGGTGAACTCCGGCGAGGAGACATTGCTGCGCGTCGAGAAGGCGCTGAGCGTGCGCACGCGGTCGAGTGAGGCTGAGCAACTGAACAAGGATGGTAGTGGCCGCGACCTGATCTGGATCGGCGGGCGGCAGTACCGCAAGACGACGGTGGAGGGCGAGTTGTCCGTGAGCAACCACCGCAAGGAAGACATCAAACTGCTGATCCGCCGCCGGTTCTCCGGCGAACTGGTCCAGGCCGACGGCGAACCAAAGCGCCAACTCCGGGAGGAGGGCGTGTACTCGGTGAACAAGCGTCAGGAACTGGTGTGGACACTGCCGCTGAAATCAGGCGAAGAGAAGAAATTCAAGTACAGCTACACCGTGCTGCTGCCGCACTGAGGCGGAGGTGGGATCTTCGACGGTCGAGCCGCGAGCGGTGTCTTCACCGTCGGAGCGACCGGCGACGTGAACGGCGGCTGTGTTGGTGGTGGCGTGTTCGTCTACGGCGTCAGCCCGCCGGTGGTCTTCGTCCCCGACGCACCAATGGTTGGGATCGCATCGGCGGGTTGACGCTGCGTCGCTCGCCGAATTCGCAAACGTCAGATCAGACCCCAGAGGCGGCGCAGACCCCACTCCGCGCCGAGGAGCGTGGTGAACACTACCAACCACAACGGAAGGAACCCACGCGACCGGTTCCGGTGCCAGTCGGGGTAGTATCGCGGTTTCTTGCCCAGGTCCGGCGGCGCTTCGGCTTTCAATTCCTTCAGGAAACCCGGCAGGTCTTCAAGCAGTAACGCCTTGCCGCCAGTCGGCACCGAAAGCCGCGACAGGAACTCCGGGTCCGCGTTCACCCTGAGCATCTCGTCAGAGATGTCCGGCACCGCGATAAACTTCGCCGTGGCGCGGTGCAGTTTCGGCGTGCCGTCGGCGTTCAGTTCGGGCGTGCCGTCGAGCTTCTTCGCGGGGCTTGTGACCGACACGAAGTACTCTCCCGGCGCAGGCGCGCGGAACAGAATCTTCCGGCCGTCCTTGTCCGAGAGCACGGTCTGCGTGGTCGCCTTCTTTTCATCCTCAAGCTTCGGTTCCTGCTGGCCCGGCGAAAGCGAGACGATCTTGACCGTCAGCGGCGCGGCCGGGTCGTCGGTGCCGTCCGGCTTTTTCACACCCAAGCGAACCATCTGCTCCGCGGTCACCTTCAGTTGCCGGAACTGGGGCCGCGCGTACGCCTGCCCCTCTTCCTCATCCTGGTACGCGAGCCACAGCACGCACTGGCGCCAGAACCGCTCGTGCATGTCGATGCCGTCCTTCTCCTTCGGCTGGCCCAGGCTGCGCCAGAGGTAGGTATCGAACGCACCGAACGCGAGCCACCGGCCCTTGTTCGCATCGCCACGCTGCGAGCCGACCAGAAGCGGTTCGTGAATCGCCGCGTCGAACTCGGTGCCAACCGCGAGCGCCTTCGGGTCGTTCGGTGAAAGTGTCTTGGTCTCTGGGTCGTAGCGCTGCGTCCACGCGAACACCGTGTCGAGTTTGCCCGGTCGGAGCGCGAGTTTGCTGTGACCGTTGAGCAACATCCCGGTTCGGAAGTTGTTCATCCGGTCCCACGAATCTATCGACAGGTTGCCACCCTTCGGCACGGGTGTGCCCGGCTTCGGCACGAGCTTGAACATCTTGTTCAACCCGTTCGGGTTCGGTACCGCGGGGAAGAAGACAAGCGGGTCGCCGTTCGGGCTGAGGCTGTCCACAATCGGCCCACCGGCGATCGGGAGCAGCGTGTCAGGGATGCCGGCGTAAGCGTACTCGCCACCGAGGAACATCACGCCCACGCCTTTCGAGCCGGCGAGTTTGGTGAGGTCCGCGAGGAAGTTCGGCGCGGCCCGATTCAGCACCGCGGCGCCCACGTTCCCGAGGATGACCACGTCGTAGGCTTGCGATTCGAGGTTGAGCAGGTCGCGCGCGTCCTGCGATACGGTCTGGTCGGACTGGAGAATCACCTCGTACACATCGAACCGCTTTTCGCTGCGGAGCGCGTCGCGGAGAAACGTTTGCTCCCAGCGGAGTTGATCGATGATGAGGACGCGAACGCCTTCCTTGAGCACCGTGAGGTACGTTTCGGACCAGTTGTTGAGCGGCGACAGTTCCCCCGGCAGCGGTTCGAGCTTCCCGTCCTTCTCAATGCCCACCTGCACCTTCACCTTGATCTCGCCCTTCGTGTCGGGCAACTTCACGGCCATCTTTAACTCGTTGCCCTTCTCGCGTTCAAGCGTGAACTCCTCCGTCCACTTCGCCTCGTCGTTGAAGAACACGCGGGCTGTGACACGCACCCCGGGGAAACCGTAGTTGTTCACCTTCGTGGTGATGTTCACTTCCGTCTTGATGAACCCCGGTGACGGGTTACACTCCACGCCCGTGACAACGATGTCCTTCGTTTTGGTGTCGGAACTGTCCTTGCCGACCACGAAGGTGTGAACCGGCACCCCCCTGCGACCCCAGCGCACGGCTTCGGATTGTGCGGAGAACGTTTCGCCGTTGTCAGCGCCGTCGCCGATGAGGATGACTCCGCGAACGCGGTCGCCTTGCCACCGCTCGTAGGTCTTGTTCAGCAGGGTGCCGTAGTCAGAGCGTTTCGCGTCGAACGCGGTCGCGAGGTCATAGCGGCTGGTGGCCTCGTTGAAGTCCGGCGCGCCGAACTTGTACAGCACCACGCTGATGGCGTGTTCGGTGAGCAATTCGTCGAACAACGGCTGACACTTCTCGATCATCTTGCGGACCGCGTCGGCGCGCGCCTGCCCGCCGATCTCGTCCTTCACTGTCATGCTCTCGGACACGTCGATGCCGACGAGCAGCACCGATGGTTGCTTCGGATTCTCGTTCACACCGACGCTTGGCCGCGTTGCGGTGATGAGTGCCACGAAGAGCGCAAGCAGTCGCAGCGTGAGAATGACGAACACACGCCGACGTGTTGCTTGCGGGTGCCCGAAGTACGTCCAGATGGTGAAGAGAACGAGGAGCACCGCGACCACACCGAGCGCCGGAAGGCCGAGCGGGTAGATCGACCACGGGTACGCAGGCCGCGTGGAGAAGAAGTAGTCGTTCATTAGCGCTATGATACCGACGCGCCGGAGATGCTGACAGAACCTACCCCCCCAACCCCTCCCCTGTGGGAGGGAGTTTGAAGCCGCTCGCGGCTTCGCGAGTTCTTTGCGCGCGTCCTGCAAAGCCGCGAGCGGCTTCTGCCCTTCGCGCTAATCCTTCTTCCCGCCGACGCGAGGCGGGGCGCGGAGTTGTTCCAGCGCGGGCGGGTCGAGCTTGGTCTTGCCGAGGTTCGCCGCGTTGCGGTTAAGCGCATCCGAAACGGCGTGGCTCAGGTCCGGGAAACGGAGCAGGGTCCAGCTCACGGTGACGGACGCGCGATCAACCTTCGGCGTACTGGGACCGAACTTGGGGGGCTGGTCCTGCACCACCTCCAGGAACAACTTGTTCGATGGCTCCGGCTTGTTCTCGTGCGCCAGTACGGCCGCAAGGCCAAGACGCCCGGCGACGTTCGCGGTGCGAGCCGCGACTGGGTTCCAGTCGGCCCCCTTCTGCTTCAGTTTGTCGAACCGCTCATTCGCTTCGTGCAGGCGCCGCTCCTTCAAATAGAGAAGGCCAAGTTCGATGGATGCCTTGATTGCGTCGTCGGGCTTCGTGCCCTCGTCATTGAGCACCACGAGCAGTTCGCGTTCACGCGTGGTATTGAGTTTGGTCGGTGAGCGCACGTCGGGCAACCCCGGTGCGGGCGTCGTCGGGGTCGGGATCGTGTGCGAGTCCGGTGGGCGGTGCAGAACCGCGTCGAGTGCCACACCGCCGAGGGTGGCAAGCAGGCACGCGAACGCGATCAAGAGCCACGGCCCCGACCGCGTTACGGGTGCAGGGCCAGACCGCGTGAGCGCCAGTGCCGGTTCGGTCGCGTCGCCCGGGCGCCCGTTCTCCTGCGTCAGTGCGAGATTGGCCGTGCCTAGCGCCAGCCCGTCGCGCAGTTTCACCAGATCGCGAAGCACGTCGCGCGCCGACTGATACCGGTCGTCCGGGTTCTTCGCCATCATCTTGTGGATCAGGCCGCACAGCTCGACCGGCAGGTCGGGTCGCAGGTCCGCGAGCAACCGCGGTTGCTCCTGAACATGTTTGAGCGCCACCTCGAACGGGGACGCGCCGCGGAACGGCGGTTCCCCCGACAACAGGTGATAGCAGGTCACGCCGAACGAGTAGATGTCGCTGCGGTTATCGACCGCGTGGCCCTGCACCTGTTCCGGGGACATGTACAGCGGTGTGCCGAGCGTCACGCCGCTCTGCGTGAGGTTCGTCGCCGGCGTGTCAGCAGAGAAGAACCGGCTCAGCCCGAAGTCGGTTACTTTGACCTCGACCTTCTTTGTCACCAGAATGTTTTCCGGCTTGATGTCGCGGTGAACGATGCCCTGCTCGTGCGCCTTCTGAAGAGCGAGTGTGACCTGCCGCATCACGCTGAGCGTGATGGGCAGATCGGGCGGCCCCTTGCGGGCCAGGTATTCGCGAAGGTTGCGTCCCTCGACGAACTCCAGCACCATGTATCGTAGTCCGTCGGTCTCACCGATCTGGTGGATGTGAACGATGTTCGGATGGTTGAGTTTCGCGACGGCCTGCGCTTCGGCTTGGAACCGGGCGAGAGCGGTGAGATTCGTGTTCAGTTCGCCGCGTAGCAACTTGAGCGCGACCTCGCGATTGAGCGATGTCTGGCGCGCGAGGTACACCTGGCCCATGCCGCCAGCACCGATCTTCCGCAGAATGTGGAAGTCGCCCAACGTCCGGCCGGTCAGGTCCGGCTGCGACGGCGCAGTTTGCGGCTGGATATCCGGCATCGTCCGGCTCAGCGGAGTGTTCAAAGAGAGTGCCGCTTGGTGGTCATCAACGGTACGAGAAACACCCAAGCGACCGCTCGGGATCAGC
>SXID01000134.1 GCA_005772955.1 Planctomycetia bacterium | reverse complement strand
CGCTCGTCACCGACCCAGAGCGCGAGATCCGCGAGAGCATCGTTTACCAACTCGATCAACTCGACACGCCCGCGGTGCTGCCGCTGATCCGCCAGGCGCTCGGTGACACGGAAGACACAGTGCGCCTCCGCGCCATCGAAGTACTGACTCGCCGTGCCGATTCGTCGGACGAGACCGTTGCCGGGTTCGTTCGCGCGATCGAGGACCGCGCGCCAAAGGTGCGCCGCGCCGCGATCGATGCGCTTGGCAAACTGAGCGTGAGCACCGACGCGGTACTCGCGGCGCTCGCCGCCGCGACCGAAGACACCGACAAGAAGGTAGCCGAGCGCGGGGGGATCGCGCTGCGCAAATTGACCCCCAAAGAACCGAAGGTGAAGCCCGCGAAGTCAAAGAAATCGCCGGCGCCGACGAAGCCAAAGAAGAAGTGAGACTCGTCGAGAGATACACTGTTCCGGTTGCCACATCACGGAGACGCTCATGGCCGACGACACGCCCGCGCCCACGAACCCGGACGACAAGAAACCCGAGGCGCCGAAGGGCTTCTTCGAGAAGGTCGAGGCCGCACTGCCCATCGCGCTGACCGCGCTCGCGACGGTGTTCGCGTCCATGTCCAACGGCGCGCTTCAGGAAGCGATGTACTGGAAGTCGCAGGCCGCGCAGGACCAGGCGAAGGTCACGAACCAGTGGACGCTCGCGGGTTTCAAGCGGGACCGCGCGCTCATGATGCAGGCCGCCGCGGCGCAACTCCGCGCGACGTGTGGGTACGCTCCGGCCCCGTTCAGCGTGCCGGTTCCGCCGCCCAAGAAGGAAGAGGAAGCGAAGAAGCACACCGAAGTTCAGGCGCAGGCGCGTGTGTGGCTCACCGACCGGGCCAACCCACCGCCGGTGAAAATGCCCGAACTCGACGACGAACTCAAGCCCCTCCGCGACGCGATCAAGACCCGCGAGCCGGAACGCGAGATTCTGAAGAAAGCCGGGCACACGGACGTTGCTAAGATCAGCAAGGCGATCGACGACGCGGAGAAAGCCAACGAGCAGACGGACCAGGAGTGGGATCCGATCATCAAGGGTGCGGCTTCGCTCGTGCGTGTGCAAGCAAGTACACCGGGTGACGGGAAGGCGGCCACCGCCGCGCAGGCGGCGGGCTTCGATCTGGAAGAACGCCGATACCGGGCCGAGTCGCGCGCGAACCAGGACATCGGCTACCTGTACGAGATCCGCACGAAGATCAGTGCCGCAGAGAGCGACAAGCACCGCAAGAAGAGCGACTACCTTTCGTACGCGATGCTGGTGGCTCAGATCGGCGCGGTCGCGTCGTCGCTGGCGCTGGCCCGCAAGCAGAAGAGCGCGCTGTGGCTGTTCGCTGCGATGGTCGGGGTGGTGGCCATCGGCGTCGGCGGGTACGCTCTGGTGCCCGCGACAATGCTGGCGTTCTGATCTCCACGGAATGGATTCGCATGAACGGCACGGAGCGCCGCGTTTCGGAGCAACTCTTCCACGACCGGCAGGCGGCCGAACGCGCGGACACGTTCCGCGCGGGCGTGGCCGACCTGCGGTTCGACACCGACTGTTTTCTCGATCACGAAACCTGGGTGCGGCCCGCGTTCGCGACGCTCGGTGACCTGCGAGGCAAGCGCGCCCTCGACTACGGTTGTGGGCATGGCATGGCGGCCGTCGCGATGGCGCGTGCCGGCGCGAGTGTTACCGCGTTCGACCTCTCGCCCGGTTACGTTCACGAAGCCCAATCGCGCGCAACCGCCAACGGGGTGCGTGTCGCGTGCGTGACCGCCGACGGCGAAGAACTGCCGTTCGCGAACGCGAGCTTCGACGCCGTGTGGGGCAACGCGATTCTTCACCACCTCGACCTGGCGATGGCGGGGCGCGAGTTGCGCCGCGTGCTGAAACCGGGCGGCGTCGCGGTGTTCTGCGAGCCGTGGGGCGGGAACCCGCTGCTCAACTTCGCGCGCCGCTCGCTGCCTTACCGCGGCAAGGACCGCACGCCGGACGAGCAACCGCTCACGCGCCGCGACCTGCGCCCGCTGCGCGCGGTGTTCCCCTCGGTGGAGGTTCGCGGGTTTCAACTGCTTGGCATGGTGCGTCGCGTGTGGCGGAACCGACGCGCGCTGAACCTTCTCGACGCGACCGACTCGCGGTTACTCCACGCTGTGCCCGCACTCGGAAACTGGTGCCGGTATGTGGTGATCGTTTTGCGGGCAGGTTAAACTATCGGGGTTGTGCGGATTGTGCCGCCTGGGCCACCCCGATGAGTGCCCCCGTGTTACCTCCGGTTGCTGACACTTCCGGCCCGCACTCGCGCGGCGCGCAGGTGGCGTTGGGCGTGTTTCTCGCGGTGCTACTCGGTCTGCTCGCGGTTCGCGGGTATGGGAACCGGCTCGGCGCGCGACCGACCGACCCGGCCGCGACCGACCTCACCGACCTCAATTCCGCGGACCTGACCGAACTGGCGCAGGTGCCCGGTGTCGGGCCGAAGATGGCCGAGGCGATTGTCGTTCACCGTCACATGCATGGCCCGTTCAAGTCGGTGGATGAGTTGAAGAACGTCCGCGGCATCGGTCCGATCACGTTCGAGAAGATCCGCCCGCACTTCCGTGCCGGCCCGCTCTCGGCCGCGCCCGCCGAAATCACCTCCACATCGTTCTCGTCGCCGGTGCTTGGTCCGACGCCCGCATCAGTTGGAGTGAAGAAGATTCAGCCCGGCGAGCCGCCGATTAACGTGAACACCGCGACGCGCGAAGAACTTCAACGCCTGCCGAGCGTCGGCCCCGTGACCGCGCAAGCGATCGTCGCATCGCGCACGAACGCGCCGTTCCAGACCGTGAACGATCTGGACAAGGTGAAGGGCATCGGCCCGAGGACGCTGGAGAAACTGCGGCCGTTCGTCGTGGTGAAGTGAATCACAAGCCTCTGAGACGTGCCACGCCCATGAGCGATTTTATCACTCTGTCTTGCCCGAACTGCGGCGGCAATCTGGCTCTTACTCCAGACACGGAACGCTTTGCCTGCCCCTACTGCAAGCGGGAACATCTCGTGCGACGTAGTGAGGGGCACATCAGTGTGGTGCCGATCATCGAGCAGTTGGAGCGGATAACACAGGGAGTTGATCGCCACGCATCCGAGTTGGCAATCCAACGATTGCGCGACGACCGGCGGGCGCTTGAGGAGCGGATCAAGCGCCAACAAGATCAGGTTGAGAGAAGGAGCCAGAGGTGGGTCGAGGTCAAAGCCGATTTAAGAGGGGGTCGCATCCGATCTATCGTTGCGACCGTGTTTGGGTGGGGCGCGGGCTGCCTCGCTCTGGGGTGTTTCATCGCCGGCGGTGATGGCTCCGCATGTTTGGGCGTGTTTTTGAGTCTTGTCAGCGTGGGCTCTGGACTGGTAGCCACCATCACTCACGTGGGGTTCGCGCGACGAACCGTTCGCCTTGATGACGCGTGGCAACGAATGGACGAGTCGCAGCGGTTCTTGAAGGAGTTGCGGGTGGAACTGAATCGGGTCTATGCCGAACTGGAGCATCACTCGCAGGTCGTTCGCCGGTCCTGATTCACGTCGCTGCTTCCGCTTGCTTCTTCTTCCGCTCCGCGATCTCGTCGGCGAACAGTTCGCGCACCTTCTTCTTTGCGATTTTGTCCACGATCCACGGTGCGAAACGGTTCACCAGCAGCAACAGTTTGCCCTTGAAGGTGAGCGTTACATCGAGGCTTCCGCGTTCGAGGGCGCGCAGTGTCGCGACCGCGACCTCTTCGCTCGTCATGCCGCGAAGGTGGTCGAGTTGGATCTTCGCTTTTTGTTCCAGCATGTTCTTCGAGAAGTTCGTCTGCGTGAGGCCGGGCGAGACGACGAGTACGTCGATGCCGTCCTTCGCGAGTTCGGCCCGGATCGCCTCGCTGAACCCCATCACCGCGAACTTGCTCGCCGAGTATAGCGACCGCCCCGGAATCGCTCGCTTGCCAAGCACCGATGAGATGTTCACGATCGCGGGCGTTGTGCCCTGCTTCAACGTCGGAAGGAACGCGCGTGTGGTTTCCGTCAGCCCGAAGAAGTTCGTCTCGAAGATCTGGCGCATCACGTTCGGCTCGGAGTCCATGAAGTGCCCGGTCGCGCCGATGCCCGCGTTGTTGACGAGCACGTCTAACCCGCCGAAGTGCTGGGTCGCGGCGGCCACCATCGCGGTGCGGTCGTCGGGCTTGGTGATGTCCGCTACGACCGTGTTGACGGCGGTGTTGGCTTTCGCGGCTTCGCCTGCGAGTTCGTCAAGTAACTGTTGCGAGCGTGCCGCGGCCAGCACACGACACCCGCGTTTCGCTGCTTCCAGAACGAGCGCCCGGCCGATTCCCTGCGACGCCCCAGTGATCAGTACCCGCAACCCGCTCAACTTTCGACGCGTCATGATGCACCTGACAAAGTAGTAGGCACACTCTGTGTGCCGTTGCTTCACCGTTTGTTGAGTGACGGCACACCGAGTGTGCCTGTTACTCTGTGTTCTACCACCGGTGCAGCGCCCGTGGGAACCCCGCGGACTAACATGAGATGGGTAAACACGGGGGAATGAAATGCCTGTAACGGTTTTCACGAATGCGACGCTCGTACTCGCGGACCAGTTGGTCCCGAATGCGAGTGTGGCGGTAGAGTCTGGGCACATCATCGAAGTCGGCGCCGCGCGCGCTGGAGCAATTGATCTGGGCGGAATGTACCTCGCGCCGGGGTTCGTAGATCTCCACGTTCACGGCGGCAACGGGGCCGACTTCATGGACGGCACCGCGGAGGCGTTCCGCGCCGTGTGCCGGTGTCACGCGCGCCACGGCACCACAAGCCTGACGCCCACGAGCACCGTCGCGACGGGCCCGCAGTACGACCGGTTCCTCGCGCTGTGCGGCGAACTCTACGGCGACGTACCCGGCGGCGCGCGCATCGTGGGTGCGCATTTCTACGGCCCGTACTTCGCGCGCCCGGCGCGCGGCTGCCACCCGGACCAGGAGTTTCTGGTTCCCTCGTCCGAGAACGCCGAACGCTTCACGAAGCTCGCCGCAACGATGCCGCTCGTCGTGACCGTCGCGCCGGAGATCGAGAACGCGGAGTGGCTGGTGCGGACACACGCGGCTCGCGGCGTGCGGTTCAACGTTGGGCACAGCCACGCGACGTTCTCACAGGTGGAAGCTGCGGTGTCATGGGGGGTACGTCACGTCGATCACCTCTTTTGCGCGATGTCGGATCGGGCGCGATTGCGGCTGTCGCAAACGTACCCGATGCGCGGCGGCGTTCTCGAAGCGACGCTGTTCTTCGATGAACTCACGACCGAAGTGATTGCGGACGGAAAGCACCTTTCCCCGGACCTTCTGCGGCTCGCGTACAAGGTGAAGGGGCCAAACGGGCTCGTGCTGGTGACCGACTCGATGCGAGCCGTGGATCTACCCGACGGCGAGTACTGGTTCGGCGCAGACGGCAGCGGCGAACGCGTTCTCAAGAAGGACGGTGTCGGCGTGACGCTCGACGGGACCGCGCTGGCGTCGTGCGTGATGGGGCTGGACCACTGTTTGCGGACCATGCACTTCGCGGCCGGCGTGCCGCTGCCGGAAGCCGTACGGATGGCGACGCTCACGCCCGCCCGTGTTCTTGGCGTCGAGAAGGAAATCGGCAGTCTGGAAGTCGGGAAGCGCGCGGACTTCGTTGTGATGGACACTGGGTTGAATGTGCGGCAAGTGTATGTTGGTGGCGAACGCGCGGTGTGAAACGACACGACCCACGAGCGAAGCTCGTGGGTCGTGTCGTTTCCATCATCTCAGGTCAGTCGGAGATGTTGGCGAGGTAGTCCTCGTACTTCTTGCGGGCCTTGAACTCGTCGGACACGACCGTCTTCTGCTTGGCG
>SXID01000133.1 GCA_005772955.1 Planctomycetia bacterium | reverse complement strand
CTGATCCGTGTCTTCTGCGTTCATCTGTGGCTACACTTCTGCCCGCTCCACGCGCAGTGTCGCACTTCCCTCCACCGCTATCGCAATCGCGGCGTCTCCTTGTGCGGTCCACTCCGCGAGCGCCCACCCTACGCCGGTCAGTTGCGGGTCGCGGACCGCGTGAACGCGAGGCGGGCGTTCGGGGTGAAGTTCCACGTCGAAATCGGCGAGACACCCGACTGTCGCGCCGGCCGCCTTGATCACCGCTTCCTTCGTCGTCCACCCGCGGAAGAACCCCGCCTGCCGGTGCCGTTCGGGAAGCTCCCGGAACGCGGCCTCCTCCGCGGATGAAAAGTAACGCCCGACCAGCGAGTCTCGATCGCGCACGAGCCGAACCCGTTCCACGTCCACGCCAACGCGCCGCCAACTTAGCGCGATTACCGCGATGCCATCTGTGTGTGTGACGTTGAAGTGCAGCGCCGGCCCACCGTTCAACACGGGCTTGCCCGACGACAGGTAAGTGAGCGGGACTGCTGCCGGCGCCAGTTCCAGGCACTCACCGAGCAACCCGCGGAGCAGCCCGCGACCGATGGCGAACTGCTCGCGTGACTTCGCGATCTTGTACCGGAGCGCGCGTGTTTGCTCATCCGGCGTGAGGCGCGCGAACAACTCGTCCGCGGGAACGGGCGGACGCGCCAGATCGACGACCCACGCGAACACTTCGTCGGCCGCGGGTATGCACCCAAACGCTGCCGGGCACGCAGCCACCCGAACGCGGGTTCCCCCCATTTCACCTGCGTTAGTCATGTTCTCACGGTTCACTTCTCGTATTGGACTTCACGCCTTGCCTACAGAACGCTATCCGACGTGGTCATGCACACCTTCATTCTGCTCTCCGCGCTGGCCTCCGGCCAGCCGCTGCCCGCGCCGGCCACGTTCCACAGTCCCGCGCCGCTCTCGGCAAAGGGAGATGTGAAAGCCGGCCCGCCACTGGTTCACACCTTCGACCTGACAAACGCGACCGCAGGAACGGTCACGATCACGAAGGTCGAGGCCGGCTGCGGGTGCTTGCGCCAGGGTCTTGGTTCCAGTACGCTGCAACAGGGCGAGAAGACGAAGCTCGCGCTGGAGGTGAACACGCTGGCACAACCCGACGGCCCGAACCGCTGGCAGGTGGTGGTTTCGTACAAGGTAGACACGCCCGGTGTCCCCGTGCAGAACGGGGAGGTGCTGCTTCAGATCACGGCGACACTCTCACGCGAGATCGCGGTGAACCCGCCACAAGTCGCGTTCTCGACGACCGGCGAGGCGAGCCAAAAACTCGTTGTCACCGACACACGCGCGAAACCGCTGACCGTGCTGAAGGCCGCCTCGTCGGCCGCGCACCTGACGGTCGAGGTCGGGCCGGTCGCGAACGCCGCGGGTCGGTCGCAGTCTGTCATGGTCAAACTCGCCGCGAACGCGCCTGCCGGTCACCGCGACGAAACCGTGGTCCTTTTCACCGACGACGCGGACTGCCCGGAGTTGCGTATTCCGGTGCGCGTGTTGAAGCGGGCCGCAGTCGCGGTGATCGCAACGCCAGAGGCCATTACGCTCCGGCTCGCGGCGGGCCAAACGGAAGTGTCTGCTCTCGTGCAACTCCGTTCGCCTGATGGCAAAGCCGTGAGTGTGGCCGGTGCCGAGAGCGACCTACCTCGCGTGCAGGTGAAGTTCTCGACCGGCGGCGGCCCAGTCGCTACGGTTCGGATCACGGTTCCCGAAGCAGTCGCAGCGCAAGCAGGGCGTTGCACGGTGCGCGTGCGATTGACTGAACCAAGTGGGGCCGAAGTCACGATTCCCGTTTCGTGGAGCAGCACCAAGAAGTGATCCGCGTGTAAAATGATCAGGTAATAGGCGAACCGATCGCGGTCACGCGATAAAATGGTGTTGAGAGGAGCCAAACCGCTCCCGTTGCTTCTCTCGCGACAGGAGGTCAAGTCTTGGACGGCGTGCCAGTCGAGCGTAGTCAACGCCTCTCGCGGGCAGCGGCCCAGCGACTGAGCCTTTATTTGCGGTGTGTGGCCGACTGGCCGATGGACGGCGAACCGGTCTCGAGCGGTCGCATCGCTGAGGCGGTCGGAGTGAGCGACGCGCAGGTGCGCCGCGACCTTGCGGCATTGGGTCACCTGGGCCAGCGCGGAGTCGGGTATGACGCGCGCGAACTAGCTACCGCCATTCGCACGGCACTGGGGATCGATCGTCCCTGGCGCGCGGTGCTGGTTGGCGTCGGCAACTTGGGCCGCGCGCTGTTGAAGTACCGGGGATTTCGGGCACAGGGATTCGAGATCATAGGCCTGTTCGACAGCGACCCGACGAAGGTGGGCAAGGATGTGGAAGGTTTGACAGTGGAGTCGGTCACGGCGCTTGGCGCGCGGGTCGCGGAACTCCAGGCGGAACTAGGCGTGCTGACGGTTCCCGGCGATACGGCGCACGTAGTCGCTGACGCGTTGGTCGCGGCGGGCGTGCGAGGCATCCTGAACTTCGCGCCGGTGGTCCTGAAACTCCCGCGCCGCGTGCGACTCGTCACGGTGGACCTCGCAATCCAGTTGGAACAATTAGCATTTCAGGTTCAGCACGGCGATTCCGCGGCCCGAGCGACGGACGAAGAATGAAGGACGACCGCGATCCAAAGCCGGCGGGGGTTGAGCGTGACTTGCCAGCCGGCTGGTACGACGCTCCTGCCCGGTAGTGTAACGGTTGAACAAGAGACTTTGGCACATCTGCGTTCTAACATCTGATAATTCACAATCGCCGCAAATCTTAGTTGTTTGCGGCGTTCTTCGTTCCGGGAAGTTCCGGCGTTCAACCTTTCCGGGACCGTAGCGGAACTTCACATCGCCGAAGTTTTCCAGAACTGCTTGTCCCGGTGCAACTAACTGGACACGTCGTCGGTAATACACCCGCAACGTGTTCTCGAGGGAGCCGTTTGAAAAGACAGGAATGCTCGATTTTTTGCTTTTCGCTTCGGGATAAACTATGGTCTCCGCGTGGGAAGTGACTCTTCGGGCCGGCGCGAAGAACCAGGCTGTGTGAGCGGTCGGTTCCAAATCGCCACGCTCCGTCCCGAAAAAGCCTCGACAAGGGCAAACCACCTGCGAAGGTGGGACGCAAAGCCATGGATCCCTCAGGGATCGCCAGGCTGCCGAAAGGTTGTGAGTTTCCGATCCGGCTTCGGACTCTCCGGAGCGGGACTGTTCGGATCATCTTGTCACAGCCGTTCATCCTTTCGCACCTCCCCGTTCGCCCTGTGGAACACCGCCGGGAATAGCAGCGCCGTGACGCGGTCGCATCCCCGTGCCGGATGGTTCCTCGACAAGACCACCTTACTGTCCCAGCACCAGGAGAGCCGCCAACCGTGTTTAGTTCGTTACTGCGCTACGCTTGGTCCTCGCGTCGTCCGTCCCCGTCCGCAAACCGTGATCGGCGGGCATTTCGCCCCACGGTGGAGTCAATGGAAAGCCGCCTCGTGCCGTACGCCCTGAGCGGAACCCAGTGGGCCAGCGCAAGCGTCTCGTACAGTTTCGCCCCGGACGGGACACAGTGGGGGTCTCAATATCAGAGTGCGCTGTTCGCCGAACTGAACGCGACCGCCCCGACCGAGACGTGGCAGCGGGAGTTCGCCCGGGCCCTGGCCACATGGGCAGAGGCCGCGAACCTCAACTTCCACCAGGTCACCGACGACGGCTCGGCGTGGGCAACGTTCGGACAGACGCAAGGGGATAGCCGATTCGGTGACATCCGGTTGGGTTCCACACCCACGGCCGGTCTCGCCAACGCCTACTCTCCCCCCTTCAACGCGACCGGATCGACGGAAGGGGGCGATATCACCCTGAACGCCAGCAAGACCTTCTACATCGGAACTTCCCCCGATCTCTACTCGGTACTCCTACACGAATCCGGTCATGCACTGGGCCTGGATCACAGCACGGCGGGGACGGTGTTGTACGGTGCGATCACGGGCGTTTATCCCGGACTGACCGCCGATGATATCGCGGGCATCCGGGCCATTTATGGTGCCCGGTTACCGGACAACTTTGATGCCGGTGCCGCCAACGACAGCCTCGGGTCCGCTACCTCGGTGGCGCTGGACTCCACGGGCACGGCCGCGTTGACCGCCGACATGACGACCCGGACCGACGTGGATTACTTCCGCGTCGTCGCACCCACCGCGTTCGACGGCACCCTCAGCGTCGCCGTCGATGCTCGGAACCACAGCCTGTTGGCCCCAAAGATTTCGGTATACGATGCCGCGGGGAACCTGCTGGCGACGGTGAGCGGCACCTTCGGCACGGTCGCCGCCGTCAACCTGACCGGCCTGACACCCGGGCAGACTTACTTCGTCGCGGCCGACGGGGCCACGACCGACGCCTTCGCAGTTGGCGCGTACAAACTGACCGCCCAGTTCGGCGGCGTTACCTCGTCGCCCACCTCGCCGCCGATCTCGCCGCCCATTTCACCCCCTCCGCCGTCGCCCCCCACCCTGGCGCCGGACGCCTACGAGACGAACGACACCCTTGGCACCGCCACGAACCAGGGGAAGATCGCCGCCGCCAGTGTGACCGGCCTGAATCTGCACACTGCGATGGATGGAGACTACTTCACCTTCATCGCCAGCAAGAACGGCACGTATAGCGTGTCGATCCAGTTCACGAACGCCACGGGCGACCTCGACCTGGCAGTCTACAACGCGAATGGCAACCTGCTGGCCAGTTCGGCCACCGCCGGCAACGGCGAGACCGTGAGCCTGTCTTTGACTGGTGGCCTGCAATACTACGTGAAGGTGTACAGCCCGACCGGCGCGACCAACACCTACAGTCTGTCGATTGCCAAAACAACCACCTCGAATGTCAGGCGGAGCGGTAGTGCTGCCGTGCGACTGGCGCCGGGCGCGCAGGCCGACGAGATGCTCCAGGGGCTTTTTTGGGGCGTGAACCTGGATGAAGTGGTCGGCGCACAGCCACGCGCCTGGCCCGGCGGATCGGCTGAAGAATGACCTGATCCCAACCCGTCGCCGAGATAATCGCTGACGGGGACAAGAAAGAGGCGGGGGTTGTGACTCCGCTCACCACAGAGGGGCGATCTCTCTGCGGTGAGCGGGGTCACAACCCTTGCTTGCTGTCACAACCTCCCGGCGACGCCGGGAGGCTCCTCGCGGGTCAACCGACTAGCACGCCGTTGAGAACCAGGTCGTCGTCATCAGGGGGGAACCAGATGTCCCCCAGCGACGTGCTGGTGGAGCTGGTACTCGTCGTCGTTGCGGTTGTCGTTGCGATCGTCGTCGTGGCCACTTCCGCGTCGAACTGCGCGAACAGATCGAGCAGATCGTCCGTGTACCGCCGGACCTGCGACGAGCTCAGGTTCGGGTTGTCGAGCTGATCCAGCTTCTGCTCGATCTGGCTGAGAAACTGGGTGATCGCGCTCGTGAACCGCTTGATCTCGTCGTGCGCCTGGTGGTTGCCGCGGTCCAGCCGATCCGCGGTGGGGTCGCCCCCGAAGTTGTCGAGGGCCAGCGTATCGACAGCCCCGTCACCATCCGTGTCGATCATGATCCGGTACTGGGCCGTGTCGTACAGCCCCGGTTCGCCCTTCTCCGGTCCGCCGTCGGTGAAGAGGAAGTGGATCTCGGCGTAGACGTTGTGATACTTGATGTCACCGACGGTGCCGCTGAACCGTCCGACCCCGTCGGCCTCGAACGTATCGATCGGGGCATCGGGAGGAGCCTGCACGATGCCGGTGTCCCGGCAGACGATCGACGCGGGTATCAGGTTGCCCAAATGGAAGTGGTTGTTGGGCTTGCCCCAGTTGATCTCCAGCCGGTTGTTGGTGGCCAGCGGCGAGCAGTGGATCTGGAACCCGTGCGTGACACGCGTTCCGACCGGACCGCCGGTATCCCCGGACTGGAGGAAAACGCTGCCGCCGCCCGTCATCCGGCCCTCCTCGACCGGAAGTTCGACCGCGAGACCTACGCGAGACGTATCCCGCAGCTCGTTGGGGAAGCCTTCGGGCTTGAACAGAACCCGGACCTCGTTGGTGAGCGACGGGAAGTCGCTGACCAGGACGGTGTAGTCGTACTCGTACGTCCAGACCTCGTTCTCCTGGAGTTTGTTGTCGTCCAGACCGCCAACGCCACCGCTCTCGGTGAACTGGCTCGCGGCGATGGTGCCGAATTTGTCGTCCAGGATCGAGAACGGAACCAGGTCCGGGCTATCCGAGGAGGTATCGCCGTCGGTGATCGTGATCCGGAAGCGGACCACGCTCCCCGCCACGATCGTGGCCGGAGCGCTGACCACTCCCTTCAGCACGTCGATCGCCGGCTGGAACAGGTTGACCGAGTGGTCGTCGGTGTCGCTGACCGTGGCGACCGAGCCGACCGCCCCGGCGGTGACCCTGGCGAGGTTGATGTACGGGTCGCTCGCCCCACTCGGGATGGTTGCGGTGGCCGT
>SXID01000132.1 GCA_005772955.1 Planctomycetia bacterium | reverse complement strand
CGCCAAGCAGAAGACGGTCGTGTCCGACGAGTTCAAGGCCCGCAAGAAGTACGAGGACTACCTCGCCAACATCTCCGACTGACCTGAGATGATGGAAACGACACGACCCACGAGCTTCGCTCGTGGGTCGTGTCGTTTCACGCCGGGTCGGGAGCGATGCCGATCCTCGCGGATGTCGTCTGCGAAAACGACGATATCCTGAACCACTGCCGCGACCCGGCTGTCACTCACGCGAGGGTGCTGGGTCGTCGATCTCCTCCTCGGTAAGAGTGGAGCGGATGAACCTCTACCGCGACACGCACTTCACCTTCCGCTTCGCGGAAGATCGGATCGTTCCGCGGTTCCACCTCGAAGGCATCGAAGTTGGGCGCCGCATCACCGTCTTCGAGTTGGTTGAAACCGGCGCGACATCGCGTGTGCTGGCGAAAGCGGTGGTCGGCTCTGGCGGGTGGGTCGAGTTAGCGGAACCGCTCGTCGTGCGCGCGGGCGGCGGGTTCGTCGCGGTGCCGGCATGAGTCTGCTAAACTATCACGATGCTACACGCCGACGTACCCGCACTAATACTTGCGCCGATGGAGGGCGTGACCGACGCCCCGATGCGGGCGGTTCAGGGCGGTGTGGGCGCGTTCACGTTCGCGGTCACGGAGTTCCTGCGCGTTAGCCACGCGGTTCCGCCCCGGCACGTCTTCCACGATCACGTCCCCGAACTTCGCAGTGGCGCGGTCACGCTCACCGGGCTGCCGGTGCAGGTGCAACTGCTCGGCGGCGACGCGGGCCGCATGGCGGCTTCAGCAGTGCGCGCGCACGAACTCGGCGCGACCGCGATCGACATCAATTTCGGGTGTCCCGCGCCCACCGTGAACCGGCACGACGGCGGGGCCGCCCTGCTCCGCCACCCGAAGCGCATTCGCGAGATCGTGAGCGCCATCCGCGCGGCGTTGCCGCCGAGTGTGCCGGTTTCGGCCAAGCTCAGGCTCGGCTGGGACGGCATCGACGCGATCCACGAGAACGCCGCGATGGCCGCCGAGGGCGGCGCGGCGTGGCTCACGATCCACGGGCGCACACGCGTTGCGGGGTACGCGCCGCCGATTCACTGGTCGCCCATCGGGAAGGTGCGCGAACGGTTGGGGCTTCCGGTTGTGGCGAACGGCGACATCTGGACGCTTGACGACTTCCGCCGGTGCCGCGACGCGACCGGGTGCCGGCACTTCATGCTCGGGCGCGGCGCGCTCGCGGACCCGCGTCTGGCACGCCGCGTCGCCGCCGAACTCGGGCTTGTGCCCCGCGAAGAAGAATTGAGTGAGCCGTTCGACTGGTCCTCGCAATTACGGCAACTCGTGGACTGGTCTCACCGATTCGACATGATGCAGTCAGACAAGAACGTGAGCCGCCTAAAGCAGTGGCTGAGACTCGCATCGCAGTTCGGGAACTTTGCGCGGTTCGACGCGATCAAGCGGACCGTCACCGTGAGCGAACTGTTCGCGGCACTCGAACACCCCGCATGAGGAGGTCGTCACTCCGGGAGCGACCCGCGTCACGGTCGAGCAAAAAGGGCAGGTGCGTGGCGAACGGGGTGCCATCGACCTGCGACACGAGCAACCCGAAACTGTACCGCTCGATGAGGTCATGGAGCGCATCGCGGTCGGTTTCGGCGAAGTGTGGCGGTAGGTACATCAGCAACCTCCTGGATCACAATTGACGTTTCGCGCGACGGGCTCTCCCGCGAAGCGTAGAGAACCTGGCACACCGGGAGAAGCGGCGTAACCGCTGCGGGTTCTGCCGCCGCGTACGAAGTCGTTGCGCATTTTGGACCCGCCCCGACATGCCGATGGCACGGCCTCTGCGTTACCATCTCCGCCAACCCACGAACGGTTCGTGGGCCGGCAACATATACAGACCGAGAATGGCGATGACTCCGCTCAACACCCTTCCCGACACGGCGCAACCCGCCCAGACCGACGTTACAGCCCCCCGATTCTTCCTCGACGCCGTCATCGACGCGAACCCGGACGACGGTGACTGGTGGCTTGATATCGGGAGCGTTAATCTGCCGGGATCGCTGGCCGTGTAACCCTTTCAGAGTTTACGACCGCGAGTGTAGTTCTTACGCGAAGCAAACGGGCCGTTCCGGCGCAAACGACCCTTCGGAGACCATTCTGAGGTTAACGAGACGAGTGACCCACCCACAAGGAGAACCCGCCATGGACCACGAACTGGACGTGCTGACGATGCTGTTGCTCGACCCGTGCCTGACGGCCGACGAAGCGGTGCGCGAGGCCGCAGCCCGGCGTCACCTCGCGGCGGTCATGGCGGAAGCCCGCGACGAACGGACCACGCCCCACAAGCCGCGCCGCACGCCGGCGCGCGACGACGGCCCCGCCGTTGGGTTCTAACTGGCAGAGGACAGAGTTTACGGAGGCCCCGCAGGGGCCTTGAGCCTTTGAACGGGGAAATGCTGCTTCGCCCCTCCGGGGCGAACGCTAACCAACTGCCCTTTGCCTTCAGTCCTCTGCTGATTACTTCTTGCAGTAGCTCAGCGCGAGTACCGCGAACGCGGTGGCCAGCGACGGTTCGTTCTCCAGGAACGCGCGGGTGCCGATCCAACTGCCGTTCGCCTTCTGCTTCCCTTTCAACTCGTCGAACAGTTCCTGCCGCCAGTCGTGCTTGACCTTCTTCGCGTCCACGAACGGCTCTTCACCGAGCGCGTCCATCGCCTTTGCGAAGGTGTGGTAGTAGTAGAAAATGCCGGAGTCCTTCTCCTTCATGCCGGGGTTCTCGGAGACCGTGTAGTTCCTGCGGATCCAGTCCACTGCGGCGAGTACACGCTCGTCCTTCTTACCGACGCCCGCGTACAGGAAGCTCTTGAGGCCGGCGTAGGTCATACCGCCTTCGCTGCGGAGACCACCAGCGTCCGTGCGTTTGTCGCTCTTCGGGTCGTTTTGTGCGGCCATGTTGTACACGAACCCGCCCTTGTTCGCGTCGTCGGTTTTCGCCGCGAACGGCTGGTCGTTGAACTCGCTCTTGAGGTTCTGGCTGCGGCTGATGTAGGTGAGCGCCCGTTTGATGCTTGGGTCGTCTTTGCTCACGCCAGCCGCGAGCAGCGCCTCGACCATGAAGTGCGTGTTCGACATGTCGGGTCCGCCGCGTGTGCCCGGCTTGTCGTAGCCGGCCCCACCGAAGTTCGCGTCTTTCTCGGTCAAGCCGTCAGTGAATTGGAGAGACTTCACGTACTTCGCGGCGGCGTCGATTACCTTGTCGTACTTCTTGTCGCTGTTCATCTCCTTGAACGCGACGATGGCGAGGCACGTCATGTAGTTGGACATGCCCTTCACGTACACGCCGCCGTCTTTCTGCACGTTCTTTTCGAGGTACTTGACCGCCTTCGCGACGACCGGGTTATCGCCTGGAACGCCGTTGCGCACGAGTGCCGCGGCGATGAGTGCGGTGAGTCCCGGTTCGGCCTGTGGGCTGTCGAAGAAGTTGCCGTCTTCCTTCTGCGCGGTCTTGAGGAACCCCAGCGCCTTATCGACGAGGGTCTTCACATCGTCGGCGCTCGGCGCGGCGAACGTGATGTGTGGGAACGCGACGAGCGCAGCGGGCGTGACAGCGGCGACCTTCAACCACTGGCGGCGGTTTAGCGAAGACATGCGAAACCTCTTGAGTTCGTGGAGCGAAAGCGGAAGTGGCTATGCACCTAGAGTACGCGCGCACAGCGGGGTGGGGAATGGACAATCGCTGACCACACAGGGGCGAGAAGTGACCAGAAGGGTGAGGTGGGGGAAGCGAGGGCGCCGCGATGAGTGCGGCGCCCTCGGGCGGAGGTTACTTCTTCTTTTCCGGGATCACAAGAACGCGGCGCACCAGAGGCTTCGGCCCGTTGCCTTCCACCACCAACTTCGCAATGCGCACGTCGTCGTACCCGTAAATGGTGATCCGCAACCCGTCCCGATTGATCCGCCAAGTCGGATCGTCCAGCGACTCCCAGAAGTCGTCCGCGACCTTCTGCGGTGTGGACTTGCCGCTGTGGTAGGTTTCGACCCGAACATCGGGTTCGCCCTTGTAGCTGAAGACGATAACGTACTTGTAGCCGGCAGTTGTGTTCGCTGCGGGCAGCGCGCTGTAGTCCAACTCGTAGGTGGCTGGCATTGCCGCCAGAACAGCCGGAAGAATTACCGAAAACATGATCACGATCTCCTTATTGCTGCCATCTGCGAAAGTCAGTTTGTTGACGTAATCGCTTCCCGTCGCCACACCCGTGAAATCGAACTTAACGAACTGTTGGGGCACGGGCGCGGCCACGAACTGCTGCGCGGTGCCGGCCTGGATGGCCGTGATGATGTTGTCGCCGAGAGTGTCGAGACTGCCGACGATCGACTTGTACGCGAAGCCCGCCCCAGGAGTCAGCGCGAAGTCCATCCCTTTAAATTCGCCGTACTCGAAGAGCAGAGTCGGGGCAGTGGGGTAGTTCGCGGTGCCGTACGCGAAGTTCTGCCCGGCGATGTTCAGAGTGGTGAGAAGCCGAGAGGTGGTGTCTGGAAACGAGATACCGGCGCCGGAGTGGGTTGTGTTAAACTGTCGCGGTAGAGATCCGCGTCGGGGCTCGTGACGGAGTACAAGAATGGCTCGCAGACGGAACGCGCCGCCACCAGTCGCGACAGCCCGAAACGGACGAAAACTCATCGCCTTCGGCTGGTACGGCGGAAAATACTCGCACCTCGAATGGCTCCTGCCGCTGCTCCCGACGTGTCACCACTACTGCGAACCGTTTGCCGGATCGGGCGCCGTCCTCATCAACCGACCATCTTCGCCAGTCGAGACGTACAACGACCTCGATGGCGAAGTCGCGAATTTCTTTCGCGTCCTTCGCGACGACAAAGAGGCACTGGTCGAAAAGATCGGGCTGACACCATTTTCGCGCGAGGAATTCGGACTCGCCTGCGAAGTTGACCAATCCTTGACGGCGCTCGAACGCGCCCGCCGCTTTTACGTTCGAGCGCGGCAGGTGCGCACAGGTCTGGCTCAAACCGCCAGCCTCGGTCGTTGGGCAAATTGCAAGGATACGAGTCGAGCGGGGATGAGCGGCGTTGTGAGCCGCTGGCTCGGTGGCGTCGAACAGTTGCCGGAAATCGCGGATAGGTTACTTCGCGTGCAGATCGAAAACCGCCCCGCGCTCGATGTCATCCGACTTTACGACTCACCGACGACGTTGTTCTACTGCGACCCGCCGTACATCCACGAAACGCGCGGCGACGACAAAGCCTACGGCTACGAGATGACCGACCACGCCCATCGTGCGCTCGCGGCGGGCCTCAACGCGGCCAAAGGATTGGTCGCGATCTCAAATTACGATTGCCCACTCATGGGCGAGTTGTACCCGAAGGCGCGTTGGATGAAGCACGTTTCGGAAGCACGTACCATTCACTCGACAAAAGACACGCGCATCGAAGTGTTGTGGACGAATTACGACCCGAAATCAGTCGCAATTCACCGACACAAGCAAGAACCCAAAGGGTTGTTCGATGACGCCGAGTGAATTGCTTGAAGAGATACTCGCGACGGCCCAAGCCGATCCAGACGCTTGGGCAGTTATCGAGCAAGAAAACCGGGACCGAATCGACCGCGTCGCACGAGATACGCGAAACCGAGCCTGCGTCCGCTTGGTTATGTCGTGCATGCTGGCGAAGGTACATCAACCCATAGTTGATCCGCGCCGGCCCTACACGGAAATATCGGAACCTGGAACGTTCTCCGGCCGCTCCTACGACGAGGGCTACTTGTCGGCGTTCATTCAATCGCACCGGCTACCAGTCAACTCCACAACCGCATTCCTGACTCCGGCGCTTCGCAACATCGACTACACCCTGACGCCCGACAAAGCGGTAATCGGACGCCCGCGAGCGTTGTACGCTGATGCGCTCCATCTTCTCGAAGAAGTAGCGGAAGACCGTGAAACGGCGGAAGCGGTGCTGCTCGATACGTTTCGCGTGCTGCTGCGACTCCGTGCAGAAAGAGACGCACAACTCGCCGCGTTGCAAGCTTCGCTGCGCCCAACGGGCGCGACAATTCCACTCTCCTCCGAAGGTATCGTTAATCTCCTCCAACAGCATCTCGCTTGCCCACACTCCAGTCGGTTGCCTGTTCTCATCGTGTGCGCTGCTTACCAGGCCGTCTGCGCGCTACTCGGGGAGCAGGCAAAGCCGCTCTCGTCCCACAACGCTGCCGACGAACAAACGGGCGCCGGAGGAGACGTTGAAATCTGCCTGACTTCCGACGAGAAAGTTCTCACGGTCTACGAGATGAAGCGAAAGGCTGTGACAACCTGGGACATCAACCACGCAATCGAGAAGTTGCCGCGCCTGCCTTCAATCGACAATTACATCTTCGTGACGACGGATGCCATCGACCCCACGGTGCGCGAGTACGCTTCCAGTGTCTACCAAACAACCAACGGCATTGAGTTCGCAATTCTGGATTGCGTGGGCTTCCTGCGGCACTTCCTTCATCTGTTCCATCGGCACCGCATCGCATTTGTCGACGCGTACCAAGCCCTTGTGTTGAGCGAGGCAGATAGCGCGGTGAGCTTCGCTCTCAAGCAAGCGTTTCTGGCTTTGCGCCAAGCATCGACGGTCGAGCCAGAAACGGAATCGTAGTTTCTCCTACTCCTGCGGGTAGAGCGCGGTGCTGAGGTAGCGTTCGCCGAGGTCGGGCAGGATCACCACGATCACCTTGCCGGCGTTCTCCGGGCGGTGCGCCACTTTCACCGCGGCGCTCGCGGCGGCACCGCACGAGATGCCGCACAACATGCCCTCTTCCTTCGCCAAACGACGACCCATCTCGAACGCCTCGTCGTCGGTTACCTGAACGATTTCGTCGATGATCGCGCAGTTCAGCACGTCCGGAATAAACCCGGCCCCGATGCCCTGAATCTTGTGCGGTCCGAGCGGCTTCACCTGATCCTTCGGAATGCCCTGCACGATGTGCTGCGTCAGCACCGGGCTTTGCGTTGGCTCCACCGCGATGCACTTCACCGACGGCTTACGCGACTTCAGCACTTCGCCGCACCCGGTGATCGTGCCGCCGGTGCCGACGCCGCTCACGAGAATGTCGATCGTGCCGCTGGTCGCGCGCCAGATTTCCTCAGCGGTCGTTTTGCGGTGAATCTCAGGATTCGCCGGGTTCTTGAACTGCTGCGGGATGAACGCCTTCGGCTCGCCGCCGTACTCCTGGAACAGTTCCATCGCACGCGACACCGCCCCTTTCATGCCGAGTTCGCGCGGCGTGAGGATCAGTTGTGCACCCAGCGCCTTCAGAAGCCGTTGACGTTCGAGCGACATGCTTTCGGGCATCGTCACCGCGAGTTTGTACCCGCGAGCCGCGCACGTGAACGCCAAACCGATGCCGGTGTTGCCGCTGGTCGGTTCGATGATCAAGGTTTCCGGGCGGATCTTTCCCGCTTTCTCCGCGGCGTCGATCATCGCGACCCCGATGCGGTCCTTCACCGACCACAGCGGGTTGAAGTTCTCCAACTTCCCGATGACGGTGGCCTTCGCGTCGCCCACCACTTTGCGAAGCCGAATGCACGGGGTGTTGCCGAAGGTCTGCGTGATGTCGTCGTAGACGTGTCCGCGAAAGCTGGTGTCAGTGGCCATGATAAGGGTTCCTCCACGCGAAGCTGAGTATCCTGAGTCGGGTTCTGTGCTAGCGAGAAGTCTAAGCAAGCGAAGTGAGCCAGACAAGTGAAGTGCGAATCAGCCGAGTTTGCGGACGATCGCGTTCGGGTACTGATCGAAGAGGGCCGCGTAGATGGGGGGTCGTCCGCAAGACCTGGCGCACCGCTCCGGGGGCAGTCACGTCACGTTCGCACACCTCGCACACACGTACCGGAAGCACGAAAGAAACTTCTGCTCCACGTTCGGTCGGTGTCCCACCGAAGCGGGAGATGTAAATCGCCAATCCCGCGAGCAGACCGAGCAGCGCACAGCCGAGCAACGCCACCCCCGGACTCGACTGATCCTTCACGATGAGGCGCTCACACACAACCGACACGCGAATCAAATGCTCCGTGCCGCGGTGACAGCAATCGCAGTCGTTCGTACCGGGCAACTCGTTCTGAAGAAGCATCGCCTGAAGTTGCACAACCGGCGACACGCCCATTTCACCTGCGGACGCGAGGAGCATGTGCAAGGCCGGCGCCTCGACCGTGCGCCCGCAGGCGCAGCGAAGTGACACGCCGGCATCCGCGGCGCTCACGGCGTGCGTCTTCCCGCACGCGCACCGCACTTCGTACTTCATGGAGGCATCCCGCTCCCTTGCGGTCGCGGCTCGTTGAGCGTTCTCGTATCTCGCACAACCACACCGAGCCGCGACCGCAAGGAGCGGGCTTCGGTCACCCGACGGGCATGGGGTCGGCGTGGTAGAGGTGGTGCGGGCGGCTCTCGGCGTCCGTCCACGCGGCCGTCTTCGGGAGGCCCAGCGCGCTGTAGATCGTCGCGGCGAAGTTCTCCGGCGATTGCGGGTCCGTCGCGGGGTAGCCGCCGGTCTTGTCGGACGAGCCGATCACGCGCCCACCCTTCACGCCGCCGCCCGCGAGCCACGCCGATTGCACCGACCCCCAGTGGTCGCGGCCCGGACCCTTGTAGAACTGCCCCAACGTACTCAGCCGTGGCGTGCGCCCGAATTCGCCCGCCATCACGATAAGGGTAGAATCGAGCAACCCGCGTTGTTCGAGATCGTCGAGCAGCGCGCAGAGCGCCTTGTCGGTCGGCGGGAGAAGTTTGTCCTTCAGGTGCGGGAACGCGTTGCCGTGTGTGTCCCACGTCTCGTTGTTACCGAGATTCACTTGAACGAGGTTCACCCCGGCTTCGACCAGTCGCGCGCTCATCAGCAGCGACCAACCGAACGCGTTGTTGCCGTAGCGCTCGAGGTCTTTCGCGGGCGCCCGGTTCAGGTCGAATGCGACCCGCACGCGAGCGTCCGTCAGCAGGCTTACCGCGTCCGCGCGCGAGCGACTGAACGCGCCCGCGTTCGCGTTGTCTTCGAGTGTCTTGCGCTGTGCGTCAAGGTGCTTGAGAATGTCGAGCCGCGCGCCGAATCGGTCGCCGTCCACGCCCTGCGGCAGGCTCAAATCGGGGATCGTGAACGTCTTCCGCTTGAACTCGGTGGGACGCTGCTGGTGGTCGAACTCGTACTCTGGGTACGCGCCGTACGCTTTCGGCTCGAACGCGGAGGCTTCGAGGAACCACGGGTCGCGGGCGCGGCCCATCACACCGGCGAACTGCCCCGGTATCACACGCCCGGTGTTGTGGACGATCCGGTCCGGCAGCACGATCGCGGGCGGCAGGTTGTTGCGTGCCTTCGTGACCGCGCCCGCGATAGCCGCAAGGCTCGGATGATCGCTCGGCTTCGGCAAACTCGGGTTGAAGCCCACCGGCGCATCGCTGCGCCCGGTTAACATGATGTGGTGGCTCAGCGAGTGGTCGTTCGACTTGTGCGTGAGCGAGCGGACGACGCACCACTTGTCCGAACACGCCGCGAGCTTCGGCAGATGCTCCGTGATGCGCAACCCAGTCGTCTTGGTCGCGGTGGTGCCGAACTCGCCGCGGATCGCGTCGGGCGCGTCCGGCTTCGGGTCGAAGCTCTCGTGCTGCGCCAGCCCGCCCGATAGGAAGACGTAAATGACCGACTTCGCGCTGTGCTTCGATGAGGCACGCAGCGTGTTGAGTTCACCGAGTCCGAGACCGAGAAGCCCGACGGCCCCGGCTTGAATGGCGGTTCGGCGGGATAGAGTGGGGTGGCGAAATGTGGGCATGGCGGTTCTCACAGCGGGAATCCCATCAGTGTGCTGTACCCGGCGCGAGAAAACAACTGCGAGCCGGAGAACGTACTCTTCTGCTTGTCACAACACTCCCTCGAAAGGTCAACGGAGATTATCGCCCACAGGCGCGGGGTTCGCAACACCCGGCTCACTTCTTCGTCTTGGTGTTCTGCCATTCCTCCTTGCGCTGCTCGTTCAGATCCTTCACTTGCAACTTCTCCTTGTCGTTGAGTTCTTCTTTCGGTGCAGTTGGTTCCGCACTCCCGCACCCGCCTGCGACCATCGCAGTGGAGACGAGTAGCGCGATGCGAAGGGCGCACAACATGGTGTGACCTCGTGAAGAGAGCAGAAGGCGGGAGCAGGGGACAGAAGAGGTAGGAAGTGTAGCGTTGGACCCGCAGGGGCCAGAGACGCCTCGACTGGGCAACGCCTCATCGCCCCTCTGGGTGAACGCGAAACCTTCTCTTCCCTCTTCTGCTCTCAGTTCAGCGGGAGGGATTCGCCGCCGGCCCGGGAGCCGGCCGCGGTCCAGGCGTCGGGGTTTACGGAATCGGTGATGAACCGGATGGACCCGTCTGCCAGGCACACGTTCACCCCACCACTGTGGAAACTGCTCGCGGGAGTGACCAGTTGCCACCACTCGCCGCTATTGGGCCGATAGCAGGGCTTGTTCGGTGGGAGAATGGTGTTAAACCCGTTGCGCCAGATTGACCCCTCGCGCCACGGGTAGCCGCGCCAGTTCCAGCCGAGCGTCCCCGCGGTCTGCATGTTCAACCCCAACAAATAGTTCCGAACCGTCGTCGGGTTGTTCGTGTTGACAGGAATGGCGCCGCCGTCGAAACAGTCGCGTCGCGCGTCACGCGGAGTCGGGGACGTGCCACTGGCCCCGTTGGCCACCTCAGCGAACGACACCGTGTTGCTGGTTCCGTCTGTGATGCCGACGATCGTTGTCGCGGCCATCGCGGGGACGCTCCCGTAGGGGACGAAGTTCGTTCCGAACACGCCGTCCCACTTGCTCTCAAGGCCCACCCACCGCCCGTAGTTGGTGTGGTAGTTGGTGAACCCATACACCAGACCGGCGAACGTGTTCGGGTCGGACGGGCACACGAACACCTTCGGCCGCGTCGTCGATCCCGATTCGTGGTTGGTCACAGGCGCCCCGGTCCCGCCCTGGGCGCTGGCCCCGTGCGCGAAGGACTGCGTCATCAGCGCCGAGACGTTCCCCTGTTCGATCACGGGCAGCAGGTACGCGTGCGGAGACGGTCCCCAAACGGCGGCGTTCTCCGAGCCAGACGGGAACTTCCCAAACGCGTCGTGGTAGTTGTGAGCGGCCAGCCCGATTTGCTTGAGGTTGTTCGTACACTGCGTTCGCGAGGCGGCCTCACGCACCTTCTGAACCGCCGGGAGCAACAACCCGATGAGGATCGCAATAATCGCAATCACCACCAACAACTCAATCAACGTGAACCCACCCCGCACGAAACGCGGGGAACGACAAAACCGACACATGACATCCCCCCATCGAGAATTGACGAGGAATCGACGGAAACGAATCAGATCAGCGCGCGGCCGAACGGTCAGCGAGGAGAGTTGAGTATCCTCAAATGCGAGTACGGTCGCAAGTTCATTCCGCAAATCCTCGACGGCGTAAGATGGTACGATGCGACCAATCTACCTCGACCACAACGCGACCACACCACTGTTGCCCGGCGTGTGGGACGCGATGCGCCCACTGATGGAGGAAACCTATGGTAACCCGTCGTCGGCGCACGCAGTCGGGCGCAAATCACGTCAGGCACTCGAAGACGCGAGAGAGAAGATCGCATCGCTATTGGGGGCACACCCCGACGAAGTGACGTTCACCAGCGGTGCGACCGAGGCGAACAACCTCGCGGTGTTTGGGTTGGTGGGAAGGCAACCTACCCCCCCAACCCCCCTCCCTTCAGGGAGGGGGGAGACAGACAAAGCTCCCCTCCCTGAAGGGAGGGGGGTAGGTTCTTTACTCGAACACCCGTGCGTGATCGAACCCCTTCGACACCTCGAATCACTTGGCGTCGCGGTCGAATGGCTGCCCGCGAACGCGCGCGGCGTGATCGAGTGGCGCGTTCCAGATGAGAACGTGAATCTCGTTTGCGTGATGCTCGCGAACCACGAGACCGGTGCGATTCAGCCGGTGCGTGACATCGCGCTGTCACTGCCGAAAGGCGCGCGACTCCACTGCGACGCGGTGCAAGCCGTGGGCAAGATCGCGGTGAACTTCCGCGCGCTTGGCGCGACCACGCTCACCGCGAGCGCACACAAGTTCGGCGGGCCGAAGGGTGTGGGCGTGTTGCTCACGAAGCGCGGCACGCACCTGGAGCCGCGCACATTCGGCGGGCACCAGCAAAGCGGCCGGCGGCCGGGCACGGAACCGGTCGCGCTCGCGGTCGGAATGGCCGCCGCGCTGGAACTCGCGGTGCGCAACCTGGACAACAACCGCACCCAACTCGAAACGCTCCGCGCCCGGTTCTGGAACGCACTGCAAAGCGAGTGCGAACCGGTCGTGCTCAACGGCCCGGAGATCGGCACGCCGGACGTGGTGCCGACCACGCTGAACGTATCATTCCCAGGCTGCCGTGCAGACCTGCTCCTGATGGCACTCGACCTCGCAGGGGTCGCGTGTTCGACCGGGTCCGCGTGTTCGAGCGGTAGCCTGTTGCCCAGCCCGGTGCTTCGCGTGATGGGCGTTTCGGACGAGGTGCTGCGGTCGGCGCTCCGCTTTAGCTTCGCGCCGAGCCAGTCCGTCGAGGAGATCGACGAGGCCGCGGCGTGTGTCGTTCAGTGCGTGCGAACGATGCGCGCCCCATAACGCCCGCTACGCCGCAAGCGGCGGGCTACTTCGGACTCACGTCGAAGTCGGTGGGCTTCATCTCCATCGTCTTGGCGCCTTGCGGCCCTGCAATCGCGACCACGTCGCCGGCACGCCCCTTCGCGCCACCGCGGACGCCGTTCTCGTGCCAGTACACGATGCGGTACTTCCCAGCCGGCGCGTTCGCAATCGAAAACTTCCCGTCCTCGTCAGTCACCGAGTAGTACGGGTGGTCGAAGATGCGCACGTAGCCGGTCATCCACGGATGAATCGTACACTTGTACTGGATCGGCGTGCTTTCCTTCACCAGCGCGTTCGGCATCTTCCAGTTCGCGGTCGCAGCGATGTTTGGGTTGTGCGTGCCGTTGTTCACGCTGTCCCAGAAGAAGTTGTGTGCGAACGCCGCCGGGTTCTTCACCACAATCGTGTCGCCCACACGCGCACACGTCACGCGCGGCACGAACATGCAACACGGTTGGTCGATCACCACGTCGACGGCTCTGCGGTTCGCGTCGTTGGGATGAATCTCGTTCGCGGCGAACTCGGCCTTCAGGTTGTTGGCGTTATCCGGGCGCAGGTACACGACCACGTTCTTGATCCCGCGGTTCTTCGGGTTCACCAGAACCGTCTCGTCGAGAATTGCCCCCTTCGCGAGACACGCGACCTTGTCGGGGCCGTCTACCTTCAGCGCCGCGCGCTTTGGAATTTCCTTGTCAGCCGGGAACACCACCTGCCCCTTGACCGTCACCCACTTCTCTTGCGCGGTCATGACGGACGCGAGCGCGCAGCAGCACACGCACGACAACAGTAGTCGCATGGGAACACCTTGAGGTAATGGAACCTGGAAACGTTACGGAGCGGGCCAGTCGTCGCTCTTGAACGGGAGCGGGTCGAGTTCCAGTTTCCCGTCACGGCTTTCGGGAATCGTCACCTTCGCGCCGAGTTTGCCCGGTGCGCCGCCGAGGTAGCCCACGGCTTCATGCCACACCACGAGCCGCCACTTACCCGCGGGCGCGTTCGCGATCGAAAACTTGCCGTTGGCGTCCGTGACCGCGAAATACGGGTGATCGAACGCCCACACGTAACCCTTCATCCACGGGTAGATGCTGGACGTGTACGTGTCGGGCGAGCGCATCGCGGGGAGCGGCTTCGCGGTGTGCGACATGCCCTTTCCGACCAGCACGTTGAACTCTCGCCCCTCGCCGTTGTCGAGTTGGAACGCGGTGTAGAGCACGTTGGTCGGGACCGGTAAGCGGTTGTCAAACGTCACGCGATCGCCGGCTCGCGCCGCGAGCACCCGCGGCAGGAACTGCCCGCGAACCGCGAGGACGGGGTGTTCTTGCGGCTTCGGGTTCGCGAGATCGGGGTGAATGCTCTCCGCGGGGAAGTCGTCCTTCTTGTCGTCCGAATCCGGGCGCAGCCACACCATCGCGTTCGCGATGCCGCGATTCTCCGCATGAACCAGTACATCCTCGGACATCAGCGGCGCGAACGGCTTCCACACCTCCGCGTCCTTGATGCCGGTCGTGATCACCTTCACATCTGGAATCGCTTGGTCTTTTGGGAAGACCACGCGGCCGGATACCGTCACCCAGGGCTTCACCACGATTGCACGCGGGGCCGGTGCCACGTCGAACACGGGCTTTGGTTGCGCCGCGCTCGCGGTGATCGGGAGCGGCGCATCAGTTGGTTCGTTCGCGAGGCCGAACGCGATTCCGCCAACCGCGAGGGCGATCACGGTAACAGCAGCCGAGAGCTTCGCTCCGATGCCACGCTTGAACGCTTCGGCGGCAAGTGCGGCACTTGCGGGTGAAGGCGCGAGTGCGGGAACTGCGGCGCGAGCCGGGGACGCAATCGCACCCGTGAGCAACCCCAGCGCGAGCGTCACTCCGCGACGAGCGAGTCGCGAGCGCAGAAGTTCCTTCCCGCGATCGACCCGCCGGCGCAGTGTGCTGAGGCTCCAGCCGAGTTCGCGAGCGGCTTCGTCGTGCGTGCGCTCTTCGAGGAAGCACGCGACCAGTGCCGCGCGAACCTCGTCCGGCAGCGCGCCGAGTTCTTCGTCCAACACGCGAAGGAGATCATCGAAATCGGTTGTTGGCGAGGGGAGGGCGTCAGCCCCTTGTTGGCGCGCCTTCAGTTCGCGTTTCTCGCGACGCTGTTCGTGACGCCGCGCCGCGAGGCCAACGCGACGCGCGACACCGAACAGCCACCCGCCCACGGAGGTCGCTTCCGTCGCGCCCCGCGGGTTGCGCGCCAGCACCAGGAACACCGCCTGGAACGCGTCTTCCGCGAGGTGCGCGTCGCGAACAACACGCCGGCACACTCCGAAGACGAGCCGCCCGTGCCGCTTCACGAGTTGTTCAAAGGCCGGTTGGTCGTGCTGTTCCGCAAAACGGCTCAACAGCACGCGATCATCGAGCGCGGCGAGCGGGTTCGGCAGTCGAACGCGGACAGACATCGGGGGCACTCCCAGCGAGCATCTACCCCTATCATGTCCGCTCACGCGGGGAGGTGTTCAGAAAAAAGTGCGAGTGCTGCGAAAGATAACCTACCCCCCAACCCCCTCCCTGAAGGGAAGGGGAGCAAAACCTTGCTTGTCTGAGCCGCTCGCGGCTTCGCGAGTCGCGGCGCCCGAACGCACGCGAAGCCGCAAGCGTCTCTTTCTCCCCTTCCCTTCAGGGAGGGGGCTGGGGGGTACGTGTTATTCACTCGCTGGGCAGTCCGCATTCGAGCAGCGTGAGTTGGGTCGCGGGCAGCACCATCGCGGTGCCGAGTTCCGCTGGGAGCAGATACACATCCCCAGTGCGGAGTGGATACCGCGAGCCGGCGCATTCCAGTTCGCCGCTTCCGCTCACACACACGACCGCGCGGCACTGGGTCGGGCTTCCCACGCGAAACGGCACCGCGCTGGTGAGGCGTTCCAGTGTGAAATAATCGCACGTCACCAGACCTTCGTGGCGCACGCCGTCGCGCACCGCGACCGCCGGGCCGACCGGATAACACGGGCCGCGCTGGAAGTCCGCGCACGCCAGACCTTCGTTGATGTGAAGTTGTCGCGGGAGCTTCGTTTTCGCGTCCACGCGATCCCAGTCGTAGAGCCGATAGGTGATGTCGCTCGTCTGCTGCACTTCAAACAGGAGCAGGTTCGAGCCGATCGCGTGAACGGTGCCCGCTTCGAGGAACACGCAGTCGCCTGGATTGGGCGTGAAACCGTGTAGCGTACGGGGCGTGGTCTTCGACGCGAGTGCCGCGCGGAAGTCAGCGGCGCTCACGCCCTCCGCGAACCCGGCGTAGAGGCGGCTGGTTGCGGCGTCGCGGTCGAGGACAACCCACGCTTCCGTCTTGCCGAACTTTCCAGGGCCGAGCAGCGCGGCCTGCGTGTCGTTCGGGTGAACCTGAACGGAGAGTTCCTGGCGCGCGTCGAGAAACTTCAGCAACAGCGGGAACCGGCCCTGTGGGGTCTTCGCCGCGCCGACGATTCGCGACGGATCGTGTGCGAGCAACTCGCGGAGCGTGGCCCCCGCGAGCGGGCCGTCCGCGACGCGACTGAGGCTGCCGTCCACGTCGCTCAACACCCACGCTTCGCCAACGGGGTCGTCGTGCGCGACCGTGCGGTTCAGATACGCGGGCAAGCGCCGCCCGCCCCACAGGTTCGTGGTGAAGATCGGGTCGAAACGTAACGGGTAGAGCGGTATTCGCGTCATGCGCGGCATCCTTCCGACTGCGGGCAGCGGGGTGCGGGTCGTGGCATCCTGATCCCGTTGGGCGGCGGTCGATTCCACGTTCCCTTCGCCGTACATCGCATTCCCCTCACACTACGCGGTCGGGAATTTCTCAACAAGAAAACTGTAGGGCGCAAGTCGGCCGTGGCGGCCCATTACTTGAGTGCAACTGGCGGGTGAAGAAAACCGCCAGACAACTCAAGTTCCTGACGCTGGTGAGGAATGGAGATAACGATGATCCGCAAGTTGATTCGCGGGGCGGTGGCCGTGGTGGCGATCGGGGTCAGCGGGCAGGTCGCGACGGCCGGCGAACCGCTCCGCGGGTCGGGCGGCGGGTTTGTCCCGCAACTGCAACAGTGGCACGATCACGACTACGTGGTGTACGTACGGCACAACGGGCACTGGGACCGTTATGGCCGGTACGAAACGCGGCGCGAGGCCGAGCGTGTCGCGTGCCGCCTGGAAGACCGCGGGTTGCGGGTTCGTGTCGAGGTGATCGAAGACCGCGGACGCCAATGGTAAGCGAACCGCGAGTTGAGAATTCGGAAACAATTCGGCGCACACCGCGAACCAATGGGTGTGCGCCGCGTCAATAGTTGTGACGACTTCGCATACCAGTGAGCAAGCCATGACCGGGTTCATTAAACAGCCGCGTAACCCCCAACGACCGCAACCGCGCGGGTTCGGGTTTGGGCCGTTTAATCGACCCAACCAATTCCCGAATCAATTCCGCACTCCGATTCGCATCCAGACCGGATGATGCCATACCGAGCAGGGTTCAGCACCCATCGGCCTGGTATCTCCGCAACGAGATGCCAGGCCGATGGTGTTTTTGCACGCACAGCGGTGTGGAGCCGAATGGTAAGGCGGCGCCCTGTTAAGGCGTAATTTGTAGGTTCGATTCCTACCACCGCTGCTCGCTGACGTGATGCCGGGGATTCAGTGCTGGTACTGAAGCCACTCTCTGAAGGTGGAAGTCGCTGGTTCGATTCCAGCCTCGGCAACTGTTGAATTGATTCCGGGGGATTCAGTGTTGGCACTGATGCCACCCTTTGAAGGTGGAAGTCGCTGGTTCGATTCCAGCCCCCGGAACTGTGAGTGACGCCTCGCACGCTTCAATGGCGAAGCCGCCGGCTTTTAACCGGCAGACGCAGGGTTCGATCCCCTGGCGAGGTACTGTTCTGGACGTACTCGGTGAAGCTAACTCGGTAGTAGCGCCGCGCTGAAAACGCGGAGGAGCTGGTTCAACTCCAGCCGCCGGGACTGATGAGAACTGCGTTCGTGAGGTCAGCGGTAGCCGGTCTGGTTCCCAACCAGGACGCGCGGGTTCAAATCCCGCCGAACGCTCTGTTGATGTTTTGGCACCATCGGGAAGTGGGCCAGGTGGAGTGGCCGCGCGCGTCGGAAGCGCGAGATCGCAGGTTCGACTCCTGTCTTCCCGACTGTTGATATCAGGATGTGGGCCATTGGCTGGCCGCGCGTCTTGGGAACTCGTTCAAGTAGGTTCGATTCCTGCCATCCTGACTGCGCACCATCCGACGGTTTGCGGCGCTGGGTTTCCGAAGCCCGGTTGGCTGGTTCGACTCCCGCATGGTGTACTGCTTCTTGGGTCGGAAGCTGATACGGAATAGCAGCGGGTTGTTAACCCGCGTGTAGTGGGTTCGATTCCCACCCGGCCCTCTGTTGATGTGTTTGTTACGCCCCGTCCGACGGCGCGGTGCTGGGTCTACGAAGCCCGGCTGGAAGGTTCGACTCCTTCACGGGGTACTCGACGTTCGCCACTGTCCGCGAAACATTGTGCGGCGCGCGCCCGCGTGATCCGCGAGCAGCAGTTCGTGCGGGTCGGGCGCGTCCGCGTCCGGCAGCGGCACCACCACGAAGTCGGCGCTCTTGCCGGCTTCGAGGCTACCGCACTCGTTGACCCAGCCGAGCGATTCGGCGCCCGAAAGCGTGACCATCCGCAACAACTGATCGCCGGGGAAGTCGGGGTAACGCGATCGCACGAACCGCGCTTCGGCAAGGATGTCGAGATCAGGGTTCGACGCGAGGCTATCGGTACCGAGGCACACGCGAACACCGCGCGCGAGGAACTCTCGGAAGGGGTGCGGCGGGTGCCCAAACGCCGCGTGCGTTCGCGGGCAGTAGACGATGGACTGATGCGCCTTCAGTTCGGTGCTCAGTGAGAGGTAGTTGCCGTGAACGTAAAGCACCGGGTACGGTTCGCGGATCGGCGTGCCCGCGTTTGCCGTGTCCGGCACGATGCCGCCGAGCGACGACGGGAGCACTGCCCCATCCCACAGACCGAGTTGCTGAAGGAACCCGACGAACGGCCCGGTTCGGCGGTCGAGTAGTTCGACTTCTGCGGGCGACTCGGCCAGGTGGATCGCGACCGGGCACCCGCACCCGACCGACTTCACGAGTACGTCGGCGTTCACGCTGTACGGGGCGTGCGGACTGTACGCCGCGCGAATTCGCGCACGGCTCCGGTCCATCGCCCACCGCACCGCCTCCGTCCACCGCTCGACGCCGGCTGTCGTCACGCCGATCACCTCACGGAACACCACGGCGCGAAGCCGCGAAGCCGCGAGCGGCTCCCACGATGCGCCCTCGCTGGCGATGTCGCCGATGAGTGTGGTGCCGTGACGCAGGCATTCCGCTAAGCCGTCGCGGATGTCGGTTTGCGTTTGCTCCGGGTTGCTCGTGCGGCGGTAAGTGATCACGCCGCGCAACCAGTCGGTGAAGTGGTCGGGGTCCGTCGGTGGGATCAACCCACGAGCGCCGCTCAGATCGAGATGCGTGTGCGGGTTCACCAGACCAGGGATGATCGCGACGTTGCCGAAGTCTTCGTCCGGGGTGCGCTTGCCGTGTGGTAACACCGCCTCGATGCGCTCGTCACCAACGGTGACGGTGCCGTTCGGAAGGGGAAGCCCGCTGACGGGGAACACGTAGCGCGCGGTGTACGTTCGCGACATGAAGTTGAGATATTCAGGTCGGTAGCCAAGTGGTAAGGCGTGTGTCTGATAAGCACACAAACGCGGGTTCGATTCCCGCCCGACCTACTCGATAGTTGAGAGCGGACAGAGCAGTTGAAGACAGGTGACGCTTCCTTGTCTTCAACTGCTCACTGCCGACTCTCAACTTATACAAGTTCGCCGCGTTCGCTCTTACGTACCCCCGCAGCCCTCGCGGGGCGCAGTCGCGGTTCGCAACTGGCTGGGAGCGTGCGGTCGTACATTGGCGTGCCGGGCAGGTTGTGGTACACGCGCTCGTGCAGCCCGCCGACCACTTCGCGCAACCGCTCTGGTGTGAACGCGGCTTCCGGCGTGTCCAGCGGCTTCACGAACAACTGCAGCGGCACCGGTGGCGCCGCGTCATCTTCCTCATCCGCCGCGAAGTTCGGCGAAAGGAAGTCGACGCCGTCCACCCACTGCCCGCCAACGCGGTCGAAGAGTCGCGTGCGTGCGGTCCAGTTCTCCCAGTCGCCCGCCTCCGCGAGCGGGTCCGGGCGGTGACTCTCCCAGATCACGAACGGCAGCGGTTCGCCCAGTTCCCCGGCATCGACGCGAAGTACCTTGAAGAACTGCTCGTAGAGCCGACCGCCGACGCCCATGCGCCGGGCCCAGTTCGCGACGCCAATGTAGCAGAGGTAACCGCCGTAGCCCGGAAGCAGCGCGCCGTACACATAACCCGCGAGCGCGTCGGGATCATCCTGGCGACCTTCGGGCGCCGCCAGCAGAAGGTGCCGGCTCCACTCGCCAGACCGCGGTTTACTCTTTGTGCGATCCTGAACCGACTGCTCGATCCACATCCAGGGAATCCGTTCGTCCGCTGTCAGCGTATGCTCGTAAAGTTTCGCCGCGGCCTGCGTCATGAGGTCCGTCGCGTCGAACGCTTCCCACACAAAGACTTTCTGGAGCGCCGTATCATTTACTGGCGCAGCGTGTTGCGACTGCACAAAGCACCTCTCCTTAACGCTCTCGCCTATAAACACACGAAGCCGCGAGCGGCTTGAGATTGGGGTTCGGCTCGAAAGTGTTGCGCTTTCTCCGGTCTCCCCAGCAAACACCAGTATTGTACCAGGGGGTTCGATTTTCGCGCTGGAGGCAGGTGGCTGAGAAGCGGCTAAGTTACTCAAGTAAGTTCGCGAATGTTGCCGCAACATCATGGCCAGACGAGGGGTTGACGTGTCCGCGAAAGATGGTCCGAAACACACTTACGAATACCCGAGACCGGCCTTGACAGTGGATGTGGCGATCGTGACGCGCGAACCCCGGCCGCGTGTGCTTCTGATCCAGCGGAAAAAAGACCCGTTCGCCGGAAGTTGGGCACTGCCAGGAGGTTTCGTCGAGGAGAACGAGCGGCTTTCGGACGCTGCACGGCGGGAACTGGTCGAAGAAACCGGCGTGACGGTCGCGGACTTGGAACAACTGTACACGGCTGGCGATCCGGGGCGCGATCCGCGTGGCTGGACGGTCAGCGTGGCATATCTGGCACAGGTGGCCCCGGACGCGGTGAAGCCCGTGGCGGCCGATGACGCCAGCGCGGTCGGGTGGTTCGCGCTCGATGAGCTGCCAGCGCTCGCGTTCGACCACGCGATGTTACTGGCTCGCGTCCGAACGCGGCTTGCGGATCGGATGGTCTGAAGTCACGCCCGCAGTGCCGCCATTACTTCCACGACGGTGCAATAGCGGATACCGAGCGTCTGCCCCTCTTCCTTCGCTTTCGCCTGGAATAGGCCTGCGGCGGGCACGTCGATACCGGCGCTCGCGTTCTCCACGAGCCACACGTCGAAGCCGGCGCGACGCAAGTCGCGCGCGGCGAAGAAGCAACAGATGTTCGTCGCGATGCCGCACACGACCACCGCCGTGATGCCGGACGCGGACAGGAACGGTGCGAATCCCGGGTGCTGCGTGGTCACCGCGTAGGCTTCAAAGTTTGGGTCGTAGCCCTTGCGCCAAATCGCGTTGAAACGCTCTGTGTGCAGACCGGGGAGGAACTCTGCGCCCGGCGTGTTCATCACGCAGTGAGGCGGATAGAGGTTGTCCGCTCTTCGGAGAAACGAACGGTGATCCGCGGGGTGCCAGTCCTGGGTGGCATCAACGCGCGCGAACGGAATCGCGAGCAGCGCGTTCACCTGGGGAACGATCGCGACCCCGCCCGGAACGGGCAGTTCCGCAGGACAGAGTTCGGTGAAACCCCGCTGCACGTCCACGACGAGCAGTGACGTAGTGGCGGGTGTGAGCATGACGAAAGTGTATCCGCAGCACACGCGTGTCGTCAGCCGCGTTCGTGAACCTTTTTCGCTCGTGTTGCGATTCCACACGGCACGCGGGCAGCGTACAATCACACCAAATGGCACCGGCGGAACACATTGCCATTCCGACGGAGGTTCGAGGAGGAACGAACTGATGATCTGGAACACCTGGAAACCAGCACTCACGCTCAGCGCGGTGCTTGTGGTGAGCGGTGCCGCGGGCGCCGACGACAGCGACACGTTGCGCACGAGCGACGGAGCGCCTAGCACAACGATGACGCTTGGCGGAAGGGGCACCGCGGAGCAGGCCGCGACCGAGGACAACGAGTTGGCCCGCGGCTACCGCTATTACGGCGGCTATCGCGGTGGCTACGGCTACGGCGGGTATCGCGGGTACTACAGCAGCGGCTCCTACACCAGCTACCGCACCTACAACGTCGGGTACTACCGCCCCGCGTACTATTACACCCCGCGCGTGTACTACCCGACCTACTATCAAACGTACCCGGTGTACCCGACGTACTACTCTGGGTGCAGCACGGGTGTCGGCTTCACGCTCGGCATCGGCGGCAACGCGGCGCCGGCCGTGCCACTTGGCACGAGCCTTTCGCGCCCGATCCCGCAGCCAATGGCGCCGCCCGCGGCGCCCGGCGACGGCACGTTCCGTTACGACGGCGGCCCGGCGAACCCGGTTCCAATGCCGAAGGCCGACCCGCAGACGATCCCGCCCGCGGGCACGTCGGCTTCAAATGACCTGCCAGTGTCGCTGAAGTCGAAGACTTCGCCCTACAAGTACAAGGCGTATGGCGAGAAGTAGTGTGAAGTAAGGAAGCGTAGCCGCGACGCGCAGCGTAAAGTTCGCCGCGCGTCGCTTCGTTTCACGGCAGAAGATCGCTCACCAGAATGGACGCATTCGGCGCGGCGAGCGGCGACACGTGATCCGTGAATGCGAGCGTGAGGTGCGTGCGGTACGCGGTCGCGGCGAGATCGGGAGGAAGCGGAATCGCTTGCGGATCGCGAAAGACGTGAAGCTGCCGGTTCTCGACGTCGAGTACCCAGTATTCGGGCACACTCGCGGTCGCGTACAGTTTGGCCATCGTGGTCAGGTCGTAGGAAAGCGTCGCGTCGGCCACTTCGACGACGAGCAGCGCCGTGGTCGGGTGCCCGGAATAGTCCTCGAATCGGCCCGCGACAACCATCACATCCGGTTGCGGATCGCTATCAGTCAACGACAAGGGCTGCTCGTTTCGCGACACCCAGGCGATTCCGGCAAACACCTGTTCCAACAGCACTGCGGTCTTCCGACAGCCGACCACGTGCGGCCAGTTGATCGGACTCATCTCGATAATCTCCCCGCGAATCCGCTCGACTCGCGTTCCCGAAAAAAAGCCGAGTTCGCCGAGTTCGTAATACTGCTCGCGAGTGAACCGGAACGGCCGGCGCGGAACCGGGCGCGACGGGACCGATGGCGGCTTGGCGGTCATGGGTGTTTCCTCCTGTCGCAAGTTTAGCGTCACTCTTTCCCCAACACCAGATTGGCGACCCAGCACCCGCGAACGTGAACTTACTTGGACGCGACAACTGAATGGATCAGCCACGGCTGGTGTGGGTCGTTCGGGAATTGCCACCAGTCTCCGAACAGCAACATCGCCCCGTTCGGGCCGCGATAGAGGCCCAGACGAACGTGTTAGATTTCGTCAGGGTAACCGCGGTACTCGTAGGTGCCTTCATACAGCGCCCCGTCTGTCGAAGTGGCGCTGAGGCCAACGAGGTAGTCGCCCTCTTCCCACTCAAGGGTAATGAGCTTCTTCGTGACGACCGCGCTCCTCATGGGGTGCGGTGGATCGTCAGGTTCGTACGAAACCGCCATGTACGTCTTTGACATGTCAGTTCCTTGCTGGGTGAATGGATTGTCACTTCCCCACCAGCTTCGCGGCGATCAGGTCGGGGTCGTACACGCAACCGCCCCAGACGCCGCCGCTCGCGTGCTGGAGCGCGGCCCAGAGGCGTGTGTCCGCGGGCAACGCCGGGTCCGGGGCGAGGTCTTCGCGTGCTACGCGGCAAGCCAACTCAGCCGTACCCCATTCCACTCCATGAGCGCCGGTCACATCACCCACGAGGTCTACCGTGCCTTCCAGCTTGTTGCGGTCGATCACGATTTGAATCAGGTCGCCGTCGCGGAGCTTGCCGATCGGACCGCCGGCCAGCGCTTCGGGCGAAACGTGACCGATGCACGCGCCCGTCGATACACCGCTGAACCTCGCGTCGGTGATAACCGCGACTTGCTTCCCCCACTTCAGATGCTTCAGTGCCGAAGTCACCTGATAGGTTTCTTCCATCCCGCTGCCGAGCGGCCCGCGACAGCACAACACCAGCACATCACCCGGCACAACCTTGCGGTCGCCTTCGCCCTTGATCGCCTTGATCGCGGCCTTCTCCGTGATGAACACCTTCGCCGGACCGAGCTTCCGGTAGATGCCGTCCTTGTCCACAACCGAAGGGTCGATTGCCGTTGATTTGATGACGCACCCGTCTGGCGCGAGGTTCCCGAGCGGGAACGTGACCGTGCTGGTCAGGCCGCGCTTGCGGGCCACTTCTGGCGACATGATGACGAGGTCCGGATCGACCTTGTCGCGCGTGCGAAGCAACTCGCGAAGCCGCGAGCGGCGTTCAGACTTGGCCCACCAGTCGAGGTTCGCGCCGAGGGTTTGGCCCGACGACGTCAGCGCGTCGAGTTCGAGTAATCCGAGTTCGCGCAAGTGAAGCATTACCTCGGGGACGCCACCCGCGAGGAACACACGCATCGTCGGGTGGTTCATCGGGCCGTTCGGAAGCGCGTCCACGAGTCGCGGCACCCGGCGGTTGTAGAACGTCCAGTCTTCGATGGTGGGTCGCCGAACGCCGGCGTGGAACGCGATCGCGGGCGTGTGCAGCAGAAGATTCGTGCTGCCGCCGAACGCCGCGAACACCGCGAGCGCGTTCTTGAACGCCGCTTCCGTCAGGATGTGCGGTGTGCGAATTCCCCTGTTCGTCATGTGGAACAGCGCGCGTGCGGATCGCACGGCGAGGTCGAGCCAGATCGGTTGCCCCGACGGTGCGAGCGCCGAGTGCGGCAGACTCAGCCCGAGCGCTTCACCGATGACTTGCGACGTGGCCGCAGTGCCGAGGAACTGACACCCGCCGCCGGGCGAAGCGCACGCGTGACAACCCGCGTCCGCGGCTTCCCCGATGCTCATCTCGCCGTGAACGTATCGCGCGCCGATCGTCTGGACCTTCCCGGTGTCTTCGTGTTCGGCTTCGCCCGCGAGCATCACGCCGCCGGGCACGAGAATCGTGGGGTGGTCGTGCTGCGACGCCAGCGCCATCATCATCGCGGGGAGGCCCTTGTCGCAGGTCGCAACGCCCATCACGCCGGCCCGCGTTGGATGGGAACGCATCAACCTGCGCATCACCATCGACGAATCGTTGCGGTACGGCAGGCTGTCGTACATGCCCGCGGTGCCCTGCGTGCGGCCATCGCACGGGTCGGTGATCGCGCCTGCGAACGGGATGCACCGCAGTCGCGCGAACTCTTCCGCCGCGGCCTTCACGAGCAACCCAACTTCCCAGTGCCCGGAGTGAAAGCCCAGTGCGATCGGCGTGCCGTCTTCGGCGCGAAGCCCGCCGTGCGTGCTGAGGATGGTGAACTCTTTCCCGCCCATGAGGGCCGGGTTCCAGCCCATGCCGACGTTCTGCGTCCAGCCGCACAGGTTGCCGCTCGGTGAGTGGCGGAGCAGCTCGTCGGTTAGGGGGAGCGCGCCGGACGGGCCGCTCCCGGTGGTAACGATTTGGTAGGCGGCTTCGGGCGTGTCGAGAACGTCGGACGGCATGGGTGATTCCTGGCGAGCGGGGGGCGTAAGCCCCCCTGATGGTTTCAAGTGCGTGAACGATTGGCGTAACAATCAGGGGGCTTACGCCCCCCGCTCGCCTTAGATTACACGCTCGGATACCATGTCCCCACCCCATCCCGCTTCACGGAGCATTCATGCGCGCTCTCCCCGCACTCGCCGTCACGCTCGCACTTGTCACAAGCGCATCCGCGCAACCGCGACCCGGCACCGGACCGGCGTTCGAGGAAACCAAGTACGGCACCATGCCGCGCCCAGAAGAGTTGAAAGACAAGAAGAAAAAGAACGAGTCGCCGACCATCGGCGTGTACCAGTACACGCTCATCAACAAGAACGGCGTGACGCTGAAGTGCATCGACTACGGCGCGATCATCACCGAGTTGCACGTGCCGGACAAGGACGGGAAGTTCGCGGACATCGTGCTCGGCTTCGACAAGCTCGAAGGCTACATGGGCGGCCACCCGTACTTCGGCACGAACGCCGGTCGGGTCGCGAACCGCATCGCGAACGCGCGTTTCAAGCTGGATGATAAAGAGTACACCGTCACGAAGGGCAACGAAAAAGACGCGCACACACTGCACGGCGGCAAGAGCGGCTTCGACAAGAAATTCTGGCAGGGCAAACCGTCGCTCACCGCGACCGGCCCGAGCATCACGTTCAAGCGTACCAGTCCCGACGGTGAAGAAGGCTACCCGGGCGCGCTCGCGGTCGAGGTGACGTACACGCTCACCGACAACAACGAACTGGTGATCGACTTCCGCGCGACCACGACCAAGACGACGCTCTGCAACCTCGCGCACCACAGCTACTTCAACTTGGCCGGGCACGCGGCCGGCGACATCAAGGGCCACGAGGTCACCATCGCGGCGAAGAACTACACCCCGGCCGACGACACGCTCATTCCCACGGGCAAGATTGCACCGGTCGCGGGGACCGTGTTCGACTTCGTGAAGGCAAAGACGATCGGAACCGATCTGGAGAAGGCCGGCGGGAAGCCGATCGGCTTCGACCTGAACTACGTGCTGGACAAGGGTACGTCGGCGCGCCCGGAACTGGCGGCTCGCGTGACCGACCCGAAGAGCGGTCGCGTGCTGGAAGTGCTAACCACCGAACCCGGGTTGCAGTTCTACACCGGCAACTTCCTCGACGGCACGAACAAGGGCAAGGGCGGCGCGGTGTACAAGCAGTACAATGGGTTCTGCATGGAACCGCAGAAGTTCCCCGATTCGATCAACAAGCCGGAGTGGAAGGACAAGTCGAACGTGATCCTGAAGACCGGCGAGACCTACAAGCAGACAACCGTGTACCAGTTCAGCGTCGCGAAGTGACTTGTAGGGTGGGTCAAGGCTTTGCGCAGGCCCACCATTGCGACACGAAGATGGTGGGCCTGCGCAAAGCCTTGACCCACCCTACAAGACGCGCCTCACGCGCCCTTTTCCTTCGGCGTGACCACGTCCCAAAACAGCTCGCGACCCGCGGCGTAGACTTCGCTCGCGCGGAAGTCGAACACTTGCGCCACTTCGCTGGGTTCCAGGCCAACGGAGTCGAGCGTCACGAAGAACAGCCCGTTGTGGTAGCCGATGCGGGCGTCGGTGATCTTCGCTTTCGGTTGAGACGGGCGCATCTGGAAACGGAACTCCTCCACGCCGTCGAGCCGCAAACGGAGCTTCACGTATCGCGGGTCTTTGCCCAGATCGCTGATCGCTTCGCGCACGCGCGTGCGGAACTCCACCGCGACCACACGCGCGCCCTTGTGAACCACCTTCACCGTGCGCAGTCGGCCGCCGACCAGCCGGTACGACCGGAGGAACTTCGCGATCTCGTGCGGTTGCAAGCGGTTCATTTCAGTCATTGGGAACGTCTCACACGAGCGAATCGAACACGCGGACGCCTGCCCAGTTCGGCTTGTTCTCGTCCACAAACTTGTGGTGCGTGGCGTCGTCCTGGTACGCGTCGTGACTGGCTTTATCCACGAACACGAGGTGTAGCCCGACGTGCCAGTCGCGGTCGTTCACCTCACGCGTGAGTTCCGCGCACAGCGCGCCGACGGCGAAGAACACGATGCCGGGCTGCACGTTCAGATACTTCTTGCACGCGTCAACCAGCTCTTGGACCTTCGCGGGAGAAGCGTCCTTCAGTTTGAAGAATACGTTATGGGCCAGTCGGGGAGAGGACATGAGAGAGCACCTCGCGGTTCGCGTTCGCGTACAACAACGGTGTTGAAATACGCTTCCCCTAATTGCCGTCAACGCCTGAATGAAGCTGCTCGATTATACGCTGCCCGATCCCGCGATGAACCTCGCGCTCGATGAAGCGCTGCTCGTCGCGGCTGAAACCGGCACCGGCGGCGAAGTCCTGCGCCTCTGGGAACTGCCGACGTACGCGGTCGTCGTCGGCTCCGGCGGCTCGGTCGTTATCGACGTGAGCCTCGCGGCGTGCGCGAGGGACGGCATCCCTGTGTTGCGCCGTGCCAGCGGTGGCGGAACCGTTCTGCTCGGTCCGGGCTGCCTCTGCTTCAGCCTCGTACTCAGCTACGATCACGCCCAAAGGCTGAACGAAATCCCCGCGTCGAACCGGTATATCCTCGCGCGCCTCGTGAACGCACTCGCTTCGGTCGTTCCCGCCGCGGTCGAAGGGCTGAGTGACCTCGCACTCGATGGCGTGAAGTTTTCGGGTAACGCGCAACAGCGGAAGCGCGAGCATTTCCTGCACCACGGCACGCTCCTGTGCGGCTTCGACCTCGCACTCGTGGCGAAGTACCTCAACCCGCCGGAGCGCCAGCCCGAGTACCGGCGCGCACGCGCACACACCGAGTTCGTCACGAATCTGCCCGCAAGCGCGGCGGAATTGAAGCGGCTGCTGCTCGAAGAGTGGCGGCCCGATGGCGAGTACGCCCCCATCCCACTGGAGAAGGCGCGAGAGTTGCTTGCCGAGAAGTACTCACGCGACGAGTGGAACCGCCGGCGGTGATCCGCGTCGCATACTGCCGTCCTATCGTTCATGTTGGAAGTTGGCGCGTTCACCACCTCTGCGATCCGTGGTACAACTCGCGTCAGGTTTGCGGGTCGGCCGACGCGGTGCCGGTCGAACCACCTCACCTCTCCGAGGAATCACCCATGAGTCGCGTTCGTAACACCAACTGGCCGCTGCCGGCACTCGCTGTCGGCGGGCTGATCGCGCTCGCGGCGTGGCAACTGGTGCCCGCTGGCGCGCCGGCGACGGCGCAGCCCGTCGATGCGCCTCCCGTTGTCGCGCAACCGGTCGCGGCTCAACCGGCTGCGGCCAACGAGTTCGCCACGATGATGGCGAAGATGAAAGCCGCGAAAGCGGATCAGGCGAAGAAGCACATGGCGCTGCTCGCCGAGCGCTACGACCTCGCGGACAAGTCCGGCGAAAGCAAGATGACACGCGGCAAGGCGGTGCAGCACGGACCACGCGCGAAGCTCCCTGCCGGTACGACATGGGCCGCGCTCGCCGCGATGTCGCCGAACGACATCCGCGAGAAGGGACTGTTCCCCGGCGGGTTCCTCCCGCTGCCGCACGCGAACCACTTTGAAGGCGGGATGCTGTTCCCCAAGTTCCTCATCGACGAAATCAAGAAGCAAGAAGGACGCGACCTCACGAGATTCGATCTCGACTACGACTTGCCAGACCACTTCCTGCCGGAGTTCCCGCCGCCGATGTACCTAACCACGCGGCTCGATCTCGGCGACGTGTCGAAGGGCAAACTCGTCACCGGCGACAACTTCGAGGAACTGTTCAAGGACATTCTGAACCCGAAACAGCTCGAAGGGCTTCGGTTGCTCGTGACACCGTTCCCGCAGGCGCAGTTCAACGCGACCGCGGACCGGCGGAGCGAGAAGGCGCATCGCGGCGTGACGTGCTTCGACTGTCACGTGAACGGGCACACCAACGCCGCGACACACAACGTCGGCGACATCCGCCCGCACGAGTTCCGGCACCGTATCGACGTGCCGTCGCTTCGCGGTGTGAACGTGCAGCGCATCTTCGGCTCGCAGCGCTCGCTGCGAAGCATCGAGGACTTCACCGAGTTCGAGCAGCGCGCCGCGTACTTCGATGGCGACCCCGGTGCGGCAACCCGCAAGGGCGTGAACATCCTCGAACGCGGCAGTCAGGTTCACTTCATGGGCGAGTTCCAGTCGCTGCTCGACTTCCCGCCCGCGCCGAAACTGGACATCTTCGGCAAGCTCAACGCGACCGCAACCGAGAGCGAGAAACGCGGCGAGGTGGTGTTCAGCGGTAAAGCGAAGTGCGCGACATGCCACCCGGCCCCGTACTACACCGACAACACGATGCACAACCTCCAGACCGAGCGGTTCTTCAAGCCGATCACGGTGATGGGTCGCTCGGCGAACATGGACGGGCCGATCAAGACGTTCCCACTGCGTGGCATCAAGGACAGCCCGCCGTACCTGCACGACGGCCGGTTGCTCACGCTGGAAGACGTGGTGGAGTTCTTCAACTTGGTGCTGGAAACGAAGCTCACCGAGGACGAGAAGAAGGACTTGGTCGCGTTCCTGAAGTGCTTATAGAGAATAACCCGGCCGGCGCGGGCGTGCCGTTCGTGCTCGGTGGCGCGGCCGGCGGCGCGTCGGCGGTGAGCTTCGCGAGGTACTCCGGCACCTCCACGCCGCCGATGTCCTTCATCACCTGCATCATCGGCGGCATCATCCTGGCCATGTCCTTGAGAAAGGCCGCGGTACTCGACGTGCCGGCCGCGTTCCCGCCGCCTTCCCACACCACCACCTTGTCGAACTTGATGTTCGAGATGGCCTTCGCGCTTGCCTCCGCGAGCGCGTCCATGTGTTCGAGCATGAGCAGTTGGAACGCGGCCTGCGGGCTACCGCACGCGTCGATGATGACCTTCAACCCCTCGCCCTTCTTCGCCAGAATCTCGTACTGCCCGCGAGCCTCGGCTTCGAGCTTCGCGTAGATCGTCGCAGCCGCGGCTTGCGCTTCGAGCTTCACTCGCTCCGCGGCGGCTTCCGCGTCCACGATCATCTTCGCTTTCTGCGCCTTCGCTGGCGCTTCGAGCGCCGCGCGCTGTTCCGCTTCGATCTTGTCGGCCTGTGCGAGCGCGGCCCGCGCCATCGCCTTGTTTTGCGCTTCGAGAACGTTGGCCTCGGCCTCGCGCGTCTTCGTTTCGGAGAGTTGATACGCTTCCGCGTTCTTCACCGCGAGCGTGGCCTGCGCCGCGGCGATGGTTGCTTGCGCCGTCGCTTCGCCGCCGATCGCGGTCGCGTTGGCTTCGGCCAACCGCACGCGCTTGTCACGGTCCGCTTCGGCAATACGCGACTCGCGCTCGAAGCCGGCCTGCTGCTCACCGACTTTCTGATCGCGGTCGAGTTCGGCGATGCGAATGGCCTGTTGCCGCTGCGATTCCTTGATAAGCGTTTCCTGTTCGAGCAGCGCCGTCTGCTCACCGACTTGCCGGTCCTTGTCGAGTTGAGCAACCTTGATCGCCTGTTCGCGGGTCGCCTCGCGGGTGCCAATCTCGCGCACCTTCGTCGCGTTCGCGACCGAGATGGCGCGCTCGCGCTCCGCTTCGGCCACGCCGATCTGCCCCTTCTTCTCTTGCTCCGCCACGTCGATCTTCGCCTGCTGAATCGCGATCGCGGCCGCCTTCCGGCCGATGGCCTCGATGTACCCGCTCTCGTCGGTGATGTCGGTGATGTTCACGTTGATGAGCACCAACCCGATCTTCTTCAGTTCCGGTTCGAGCGAGCGCTGCACGCTCTCCAAGAACTGGTCGCGATTGCTGTTGATGTCCTCAATCCGCATCGACGCGATCACCTGCCGCAGTTGACCGAAGAGGATGTCGCGGGCCTGCTCCTTGATCTCCTGCGTGCCGAGTCCCAGGAGCCGGATCGCGGCGTTCTGCATCGTCTCCGCGTCGGTGCCGATGGCGACGGTGAACACGCTGGGCACGTTCACGCGAATGTTCTCGATCGAGAGCGCGGCCTTGAGCGGAACTTCGATCTGGATCGGGTCGAGGTTGAGGTACGAGTAGTCTTGAATGAGCGGCACGACGAACGCCGCGCCGCCGTGAACGCACTTGGCCGCGTTGCCGCCACCGGTCTTGCCGTAGATCACGAGGACGCGGTTACTGGGGCACCGCTTGTAGCGCTTCACGATGAGCATGAGCAGGCCGAACGCGACGATCCCGGCCGCGACCGCACTGATCACCGGCCACGGAATGTCCGAGGCGCCGGATTTCGCTTGCGCGAGGAGAGCGAGTGACAGCATGATGTGGCTCCAAGAGGCGAGGAGTTCGTGGATGTGCTTTCGTCGCTCCGGCCTCTGTGAGGCCGGGCGCGTCACGCGGCTTCGACTTCGACGGTGTCCGAGTTGATGATCGCGACAACCTTGATCGGGCGGCCGGTCGTCAGTTCTTCCCCGGCGGTCATCGCCTGGTATTCCACGGTGCGGTTCTGCAACATCAGTTGAACCTTCCCCGCGCCGGCTCTCGCGCCGGGAATCCGCAGGTAGACGGTGCCGGTACAACCGACCGCGCGCTCGACGCGGGCCGTGCCGTCGGCCTTGAGTTGCTTCAACGATTTCATCGCCAGCGCGACGAGGTAGAGCGTGAGGACGCCCGAACCAACCGCGATGCCGAAAGCGGCGAGTTCGTCCGCGTTGTAGTAGCGCGCCGTCATCCCACCCAGACCGAAGAACAGCAGCGCGGAAGTCATCGCGCGAACGGAGAGCATTCCGAAGAACACGTTCCCGTGCCCGGCGTCGTGGTCGTGGTCGGTGTCGTGGTCACCGCCGAAGCCGAACATTCCCGCCGCGAGCAGGCAAACCACGAGCGTGCCGCCGAGGATCGTGCAGACCAAGAAGACGGTTTCCGTACGGCCTCCGGCGGAGGAAACTCCGCGAGCAACGTTCGTAGAGATGAAGCACCGCTACCGGGGCATTCGGTGGAACACTGTGATGATTTGGTAAGTTCGGATCGGAGTCAACGAGAACCCGCAATTTGCCCAGCCGAGAATTGTGGCACGATCGGAAGAAGCGGCAGAACGCGGGCAATCACACTTCGGGAATCTCGATGTCGTCGAGCGGGTCGTGATCCGCCTTCGGTAGCGTGCGCACCTCGTCCCAGTTCACCGCGGCGAAGACTTCTTCCAGGTGCCGCACCACGCCGAGCAAACTCGCGGAGGCCATCTCGAAGTTGGTGTGCGGGGAGAACTCTTTGAAGTGATCGCGGAAATACTCCGCGGCGCGGCGGAGTTTCGGCAACTTGCCCTTCAGCCGGCGAAGAAAGTCGCCGTAATCGCCGCGCTGGAACGCGGGTTCGACGGCGCGGATGCTGTCGTAGAGCGTCCGCGGCACGTCGAGCATGTCCTCGTTCTCCTGGATCTCGTCCGCGTGTTTCAGGAACGTGCGGATCATCCAGGCGTGCGCGAGGACCGTGTTCAACCGCTGCACAGCCTCTTCAGGACTCATGGCGTCGGCGCGGGTTTGGGGTCCGTACCGATGGCCGGGGCCGCGGGTGGCGCCGGCGGTTTCGCCTTCGACGCTTCCGCATCTTCCTTCGACTTCAGCACGAGGAAGGTGCCTGCCGCGACGAGCGCAACCCCGACCCACAGTTTCCACCCCGGCATGTCGAAATGGAATACGGCCCACTCACCGGTCTTCGCGTTCGGGTGCCAGACGAGGCTGAGGAGCGTGTTGATGAGCGGTGCAAGGCAGAAGATGAGGGGCGCGATGTAAACGCGATAGGTCGCCGGGTTCACGCCGTCGAACTTCGCCTCATCGACCGCGGCCTTGCTCGCGAAGATGACGCAGATCGCGCCGACCGCCCCGACTATGCCCGCGAGACCGCTGAACACCAGACCAACCGTGCGCCAGTCCGGCTTGGCGTCCTCGCGGGTCGCCATCAGTGCCACCGGGATTGCGACAGCCATGACCATGTACGCGACGCCAACCGAAAGGATGGACGCGAGCCGCCCACCGATGCCGACCACTTGCCCCTGCGGGCCAAGTGGGCTGAGCATCTGCCCGCCGAAGAAAATGAGCGGAACGTAAGTGCCCCACGCCAGCCCAGCGAGGATAACGTACACGGCCCACAGCGGGAGACCGAACATCGAGAAGCCCCTGTAAGTGAGTCGTGGGCAGTGAGCCGTGAGCAGAAAAGGCAGGTGCCTTCGCTGCCCACTGCTCACTGCCCACTCTCAACTGCGCGAGTGACCCTATGGAGATTCGAACTCCAGTTCCTGCCTTGAAAGGGCAGTGTCCTAGGCCACTAGACGATAGGGCCACACCAGTCGGCGATGCCGAGGACACACCATTCTTAGCAGCGGCACGGAGGAGTGGCAACGGGGTCGTAAGCCAGTGTGTCAAAGTAGTCGGCACACGCCGTGTGCCGACGCTTTGCGCGCCAAAACCGCGCGGCTGTCTCGATGTGCGAAGCCACGGCACATGGCGTGTGCCGACTACTTTGAAACACACGCAGTCGTAAGCGCAGATCGTTGGTGTGGTACAATCTTCTGAATAGAATGGGAGACGAACCGCCCGCGGGTCGCGGACGTTTCCACAGCTCCAACCGAGGATTCGCGTATGGCAAGCCCGAACGTAATCGAACTCACCGAGGGCAACTGGAATGACCATGTAACCAGCGGAACCTTGGTGGTCGCGGATTTCTGGGCGCCTTGGTGCGGACCGTGCCGCCGGCTCGCATCCACCATCGACGCTGTCGCCGACCAGTTTGCCGGTAAGGTGAAGGTGGGCAAACTGAACGTGGACGAGAACCCCAGCCTCGCCGTCAAGTACGACGTGATGACCATCCCCCGCATCCTGTTCTTCAAGGGCAGCGACACACCCGTTCACACGGAGAGCGGTGTCCTCTCGCCCGACGAACTGGCGAACCTGATCAACAAGTACACGTAAACGAAAAGAAGGGGGAGAAGGGGAGACACAAGAATAGGGAGAAAATGCCCGACGAGGCTTCTCCCTTTCTCGTGTCTCCCCTTCTCCCCTTCTCCCCTCTTCTGAATCCCTTCATCTTAAGATTCCGCCCCCACGCGCCGATAAGAAATGAGGGTTTTTCCGTCGGCGACAGGTGGTGTATGTCACAGACGCAGAACGAGTGCGAACGGGACCGGTTGCTTGCAGAGGCCCGTGCTGCGCATCGCACCGCCGACCGCGAACGGAGCCGCGCCCGCAACCTCGCGAGCCGACTTGCGCGCCGACTCCGGCACACACTTGACACGGCCCGAGCTCAACTCGACGCCGACCGTGCCCAACTCGATGCGCGCGATGCACGGTTCAACGAGGCACAGTCGAACTTCAACATCACAACCGTGGCCGACCGTGAGCGACAGCGTGCCGCGTGGGCCGAAATCGCAGCGCGCCAACAGCGACTGGCCGACGAATGGGACGAGGCGAATCGTTTCCACGCGGCGCAGACTGCCGCGATCGATTCCCGCACTGTCGCGCTCGCGGCGCGCGAGAAAGGTGAAGCGGACGCGCGAATCAAAATTCAGCGTGAGGTCGCCGTGCTTCGCGAAGAAGCCGCCGCGCTCGACGCACGATCACGCAATGCCCGGCAGGTTGTGGACGAACTCGAACGCCAACGCGAACAACTGCGGTTTGAGGCGCTCGCGCCCGTTCCGGGCGCCGAACCGCCGATGGAACTGAGCGTCGCGCTCGATCGCGCGACTGACCGCGACCTCACCAAGTGGGCTGATGAACTCGCCAGGAAAGAAGACCGAATGAACGTCGAGCGGGCCACAGTCACGACGATGTTCGCCAGCGTGGCGCGCGACAAGGACGGGTTGAACGACCGGCGCCGACTGCTCGCGGAACAGTTCGCGCAACTCGCCGCCGCTCGCGCTGGGTGGCAAGAAGCCGAGCGAGCCACCGTTGTGGAGATGGAACACCTCGCCCGCACGCTTCGACACCGCGAGAGCGAACTTGACGCCCGCGAGCACCGCCTCGGTCGCGCCGATGCTCGCCGGCGTGAGGACGCCTACGAACTGTGGCAACTCCGGTTGCGGCTCGAAGCGTGGCAATCGAAACTGGTCGCGTTCGAAATGCGATGGCACACGGAGCGTGAGCACCTCGAAGCCAGCCTGGCCCGGCGTGAAGAGGCGCTGATCGCGCGCCAGGCGAGCGACGATGGAATCCCGTTCGCGACGGCAGTGAACGACGCACGGCCCGCAATCCCGGCGGAACTGGCCGCGCTTCGCGAGGAGGTCGAACGCATGGCCGGGGTGTTGCTCGAAATGGACCTGCCAGAACCGCCGGACTTGCCTCCAACCGAGTTGCCCTGGGGCGACGTGGTGCCGGAAGCGAGCGACGCGGAAAGCGATGAGGTGCTTGCGTTCGACTTCGCGAATCGGGCCGCGTAACGCTGTTTCTTGCCCTCTCCCGCAAGGGGAGAGGGGAAAACAAAAACTCCTCACACCTTCAACGTTCCGACGACTTCACGCACGCTCCGCACGCCGAGCGATTCGATCGCGCCAGGCAGAGCGTCCACGAGCATCACACTTGCGGTCGGAGAGTAGAAGTTCGCGGTGCCGATCTGAACCGCGGTCGCGCCGACCACGAGAAAGTCCATCACGTCGTCAATTGTTGCGATCCCCCCCACCGCGATAACGGGAATCGCCTTCAACTGCGAGATGCGCCACACCGCTCGCAGCGCCAAAGGCTTGATCGCCGGACCGCTTAATCCACCGGTCACGTTGCCGAGGATCGGCTTGCGCGTTCGCCAATTGACTGCCATTCCGACGAACGTATTCACCGCGCTCACGGCGTCGGCGCCACCGTCGGCCGCGGCACGCGCGATGAGCGTGATGTCGGTCACGTTCGGCGTGAGTTTCGCGATGAGCGGCAAGTCCGGGCACACATCGCGACAGCGGCGGACGATGCGTTTTGTGAGTTCCGGGTCGCTGGCGAAGTCGGTGCCGCCCGCCACGTTCGGGCACGATAGATTCAGCTCTAACGCCGCGAGTCCGTCTTTACTCGCGTGAACACGCGCGGCCATCGCGACGAACTCGTCTTCGCTCTTTCCCGCGATGTTGCCGATGATCGCGGTCGGGAGCGTGCTAAGGTACGGTAGGTGATGCGCGAGAAAGTGTTCGAGGCCGTCGTTGTCGAGACCGATCGCGTTGAGCATGCCAGACGCAGTTTCGACCGTGCGCGGCGGGCGGTTGCCGGCTCGCGGCGCGTGCGTCACGGTCTTGGGGATCACACCGCCGAGTTTCGCGAAGTCCACGAATGGGGCCATTTCCTTCGCGTACCCGAACGTGCCGCTAGCCACGAGTACCGGATTGCGGAGCGTGAGCCGGCCGAGCGAAACAGCAAGATCGATCATGGATGAACCCGCGTCGCGGAACAACGTGACTCTCACCGCTTTATCAGACGATTGCGCGTCCCGCGGCGGCTACTGTGGTGTTTACCAAGTAGCGGTTGCTGATCCATTCTCCAAGCCAAAGAGGTATTCATGTCACGCAAGTTGTTGGCCGCCGGTCTGTTCGTACTGGCCTGCACGGTCACGCTGTACGCGAACGCCGCCGCGGACGAAGCCCCGGCTCCTCGCGCTGTCGAGGGCGAGAAGAAGGTCGAAGGTAAGGGCAAGTTCGGCGGCTTCGGCGGCGGGAAGTTCGACCCGGAGAAGCTGAAGGAAATGAAGGGCAAGTTCGGCAAGGAAGGCGGCTTCCCGTTCCCCGGCGGCGGTAAAGGCGGCTTCCCGTTCCCCGGTGGTGGCGAGAAGGGCAAAGGCGGCTTCGAGAAGGGCAAAGGCGGCTTCCCGTTCCCCGGCGGTGGTGAGAGGGGTAAGGGCGGCGGTAAGGGCAAGAAGGGCGAAGGCAAGGAAGAGTGAGGCTCGAAAGTAGTAGACACATGCCGTGTGCCGTCGCGATTCGATGCATGAAGCGGAGGCACATGGCGTGTGCCTACTACTCTGACTGATACACCGTCGGGTCCGGTACGCCGGCTTCGGCGAAGCCTTTCTTCCGCAGCGTACACGAATCGCACCGGCCGCACGCGCGGCCGGTCGCGTCGGGATCGTAGCAACTCAACGTCAGCGCGTAATCGACGCCGAGCCTGACTCCTTCCTGAATGATCTCCGCCTTCGTCATCTTCAACAGTGGCGAGTGAACGTGGAACCGCCCCGCGCCCTCGGTCCCGGCCTTCGTCGCGAGGTTCGCGAGGCTCTCGAACGCACTCAGGAACTCCGGTCGGCAATCGGGGTAGCCCGAATAATCGAGGACATTCGCGCCGATGAAGATGTCGAACGCGCACACCACTTCCGCGTAGCCCAGCGCCAAGCCCAGCAGGATTGTGTTGCGCGCCGGGACGTAGGTCACCGGCACACCGTGGCTCATGTCGTTCGCGGACCGGTCCTTCGGTACCGCGATCTCCGCTGTCAGGGCCGATCCGCCGATCTGGCGCAGGTCGAGCTTCACCACGCGGTGTTCGATCACGCCGAGCGCCTTCGCGACGGTCGTTGCGCGGTCGAGTTCGACGCGGTGCCGCTGGCCGTAATCGACCGACAGCGCGTAACACTTGAAGCCTTTGCTTCGCGCGACCGCGAGCGCCGTGGTGCTGTCCAACCCGCCACTGAGTAGAACGACTGCTTTCATGCACGCGCTCGCCTTCGGCTTGCGGCTCACTGGGGGTAGAACCTCGTTCGCCCTCCGCCTATCAAGATAGTAACCACGAGAACCGCAGCATGGAACCGACCGAAACGCCATCCGTTGAGCAGTTGGAGACGTTCCCGAACCCGCGACCGGGCCGGGAGTTCTCCATCGAGATCGTGTGCCCGGAGTTCACCAGTGTGTGCCCGAAGACCGGCCAGCCGGACTTCGGCGTCATCACGTTCACGTACACACCGGGCGAGACGTGCGTCGAACTGAAGTCGCTGAAGCTCTACCTCCAACGGTTTCGCGACCAAGGTATCTTCTACGAACAGGTGACGAACCAACTGCTCGACGACTTCGTGGCTACGTGCAAGCCGGTGCGGTGCAAGGTAGTGTCGGTGTGGACACCGCGTGGCGGCATCACCACGAAGGTGGTGTGCGAGTATGAGAGCAGAACAAAAGCGGATTAACCACAAAGGCACGAAGGACACAAAGAAGACCGAAAGCGAAGAGTAGTTCTTGAAACCACTTCTGTTTCTTGCCTTCTTTGTGCCCTTCGTGCCTTCGTGGTTAATCTGCTTTCAATCGCTTTTCACTCGACGACGAGAACGTTGTCGAGGCGGGCGTTCGGAATCGCTTCGCGCGCCCTGGTGTGCGAGTTGCTTGACGTGATACGAGTTGGTCCGACCGCGAAGGACAACGCGGTCCCCGCCGGTTGCGATTTCGACTTCGAGGTTCTTCACCCGACGGTTGGTCCGGTCGAAAACGCTTTGCGTAACAATCTCGAGTAGCGACGTAGCGGTTGTACTCTTCGGCCCTTCGTGCCTCGCGGTTCCGGAAGCGTATTTTCAAAGACGATGGAACCCGATGCAAACAGCAGTCCAGAATCAACATTCGTCTTCGGAACTCCTCCATCTGCGCGGCACACGGCCGCTGTTCGCCGAGGAACTGCGCACACGGGTCGCCGCCGGCGCTCGCTGCGTGCGATTCGAATACTGCTTCTCGCTCGTGTTCGTAACCGTGCGCCGGCAGTCCGAAGTCTTTCTCACGAACTCCTGGCACCAGCGATACTTCTGGGGTGTGTGGTACAGCTTCCTGGCGCTATTGCTGGGTCCGTGGGGCATCCCGTGGGGGTTGCTGTGGACCCCGTGGGCCGTCTGGGTGAACATTAGCGGTGGAGCAGACTGCACCGCGGCCGTGCTCGCGGCGGTGGAATCGCCGAGTAGGGGTTTCGCCCTCGCGCGTGTCAATTCACCAGAAGGACAGCGAAAGTGATCCGTCCCGGAATGCTCGCTCTCGGTGCCGTCGTTGCGACCTTGCTCGCGCTGTTGGAAGGGCGCGCATCGCTGCACCACCCGGACGACCCGATGGCGGTCCTGGTGAGCGCCGCGGGCGTGCCTGAACCGCTCCCGTTCGACGAGTTCGGCCGCCGCCGGTTGGTGCTGCTGAACGCGGGCAACCCGCAATGGCCACTCGACGGCCCCGATCCAAACGACCCCACGAAGAGGCTCAAGAGCGATCGCGGGATTGTAAAGGATCGCATCGACAAGGGGTTGAAACTCCGCGACCGCACCCAGGTGCAAAGCGTGGCGCTGGCGGTCGATCAACTCCGATTCGGCCGGCCTGGCGAGGCCGACGGCGCCCTCGTGGCCAAACATCGACAGGGATACCTGGGGAACGTCACGCTGGCTCACATCGCGGTGGCTCAGGGTGATTGGGGCCGGGCTTTCAACTTCTTCAGCATCGTCAACGAAGAGCTACCGCCAAAGCAGTTCCCCGGCCTCACGCCACAACAACTCGCGTGGCAACTCAAACTGAACTCCGGGTCACTACTGAAGCTCGCGCGTCTCCGAATGGAAGAGGCGCGTGGAGCCAAGCCCGCGCCGGAAAGCGAATTACCAGATCGCATCTTCGACGTGAACTTCGTGAACGCGGCCGGCGTCTACGAGCCGGGCGTACTGGCGCCCGCGGAGCAGGCGAAGTTGCCGTCCGACTCGCTCGCGATCGTTCAGCAACTCGTGCTGTGGTTCCCAACCGACCCGCGTCTCTACTGGCTGCTCGCCGAGGTCTACGCGGCGAAGAGTGAGTTCTCCGCGGCGCGGAAGATCATGGACGAGTGCGTGAGTACGTTCACCTACAGCAACCGCAAGATATTGATGCAACACCGCGAAGCTGTGACCAGGGCCGCAGACGCGAAAGGAGCACCCCCCGACGAACCGCTGTTCGCGACGCCCGACGCACCCTTGCCGCCGCCGCCAATTTCGATGCGCACGGTATGGATCTACTTCGGTGCGGTCGCCGCGGTCGCGTTGTTCGCGGTCACTCGCGCGCTGGTCAAATGGAGAAGGGCGGCGTCACGATGATCGAAAACGTGTGGCGAGTCCCTATACTATCCGCATGTCCACACCACACTACAAGAAGGTGCGGAAGCACCTGTCCGACAACTGCCCGGTGCTGAAGCCGGTCATCGACCGCGTCGGGCCGTGCACGCTCGTGCCGAAAGGCGACGACCCGTTCACGCTCCTCGTGCGGTGCGTGATCGGGCAACAGATCTCCACGAAGGCTGCCGATTCGATCTACGGCAAACTCTTGTCTCATCTCAGCACCCCAACCGTGCCGCTCGCGAAACTGTCGAAATTCACGGAAGCAAAATACCAAGCGTGCGGCATCTCTGGGCCGAAACAGCGCACACTCCGCGCGGTCATCGACCACGTGAAGGCCAACCCCAAGTTGCTGCCGAGTATTCCCAACCTCGAAGACGACGCGATCCGGGAGCAACTCGTCGCGATCAAGGGTATCGGCCCGTGGACCGTGGACATGCTCCTGATCTTTGGCATTTCGAGACCCGATGTCTGGCCCGTCGGAGACTATGGGATCAAGGTCGCAGTGAAGAACCTGTTCAACCTCCGCAAACTCCCTGATGCCAAGAAACTCATCAAGATCGCGAAACCGTGGGAGCCGTACCGATCGGTCGCGTCGTGGTACCTGTGGCGAAGTTTAGACTTGGCTGACCAGGACACGCATAGGTGAATTGAGGGTCTGCGATTTGGACATGGATGGAGTAATCAGGGTCGGAACCGTCGGTGTTGAGGCGCAGGCGCGGTCCGTGAGTTTGTCGTCGGACAGCGGGGTCGCGACCACGGGCTTGCCGGATGCGCCGACGGCGTGATACCGGTGTTCACCTGACCGGGGACGTTTCGCGTTTTCGTTGTGTGTCCGTGAGTGCGGGTTCGCCCGCGCCCGGATTACCACCGCTCAGAACAAACCATCCGGCGCTCACCACGGTCAGCACGAACAGCGCGGCGAACGTGCTGACCGGCAGCGAAGCCCACGCCAACGGCAGCGCCACCCCACCCATTGCGCCTAGTAACCCCACCAACCCGCCAACCGCACCAACTTCGCGTGGGAAGTGGTCCGGGATCATCTTGAAGACGCTCGCCATCCCCACTCCCATGGCCGCGCCCAGTACCAACAGCGTGACGGTGAACGTCCACACGCTCAATCCCAGTGGTAGTGCCAGAGTAGCGCCGGTCGCGAGCATCCCCGCGAACACTCCGGCCAACACCGTGCGCGCGCCGAACCGGTCGGCCAGCCACCCCCCGACTGGGCGGAGCAAACTCGCCGGGAGTACAAACCCGAAAGCCGCGAGGACCCCGATCCACTTTGAGAGGTAGTTGAGGTCGTTTTGTACGGCCGGGTTCGCGACCGCGTACGCGATGTACGCTTCGCCTTTCAGTTCCTTGATGGTGTCGAAATCCGCGATGAGCGTTTCGTTCAGGCTTAGACTTTCCGCGAGTTCTTTCCCATACGTGCCGAAGTAGAACTGCGGGAGCGCGCCCGACAGCGCGACATAAGCCCCGAACGCGACGGCGTAGTAAAGGCTGTATTCCCACACCCGGGCATGTTTCATCGGGGCGACGAGTTCCGATATCGACCGCCCGCGTGCCGGTGTGCGGTCCTCGCGTGGCGACAGGAACCACACCGCTGCCGCCAGCGTCACCAACAACACCGCGTACACGAACGGCACGAACCGCCAGCCGCCTGGTATCACACCGTCGAAGATCCCGGCAGCCGGCACGATCGCGATAAACATTGGACCGAACAGCTTCGTGACCGATGCGCCGACGTTGCCCGCGCCGAAGACTCCAAGTGCGACCCCCTGCCGCTCCTTCGGGAACCACGCCGCGTTCCACGCGATACCCACCGAGAACGAGTTCCCCGCGACACCGAACAGAATCGCGCAGATGAGCAGTTCGGAATAGCTCGTCACGCGGCTCACGAAGAACGTGGGCACCACGGTGAGCAAAATGAGCGCGGTCATGACACGGCGCCCGCCGTAGCGGTCGGTCCAGATGCCGAAGTGGAATCGCAGGAGCGAGCCTGAGAGGATCGTCGCGATCGTGAGGTTGTAGAGTTGGCCGTTGGTGAGTCCGAGTTCCGGTTTGATCTTGATGCTCAACATGCCGAGCATCAGCCACACGGTAAACAACAGCGTGAACGCAACGGTGGAAAGCGTCAGTACGCGCGCACGCTGCCCGGCCGCCAGTTGGTCTGGGGTCATGATGAAACCTGGGTTGGGTGTTCTCGCGTAGCCGCGACGCACAGCGGAGCGCGATCGCTTCGCTGTGCGTCGCGGCTACGCGAGGGTGGTCTGAGTATGGTTCGCCAGGAGAGTCGTCAGTTGCCCGCGACACGACCCGCAACCGGTCCCGGCGCGGGTCGCTTCGCAGAGCGCGGGGAGAGTATCACAGCCGTCGCGGATCGCTTCGACGACGGCCGATTCGGTTACGTGGTTGCAGTTACACACCTCGCGCTCGGCCGCGGTGGTCGGTGCGTTGCCGGTCGCGAGCACGTCAAGGCGGTTGGGTGGGAGCGGTTCGTTGCGGTCGAACATCTGCACCAGCGCGGGCGCGGCTTCGGCACAGCCCACGAGCATCGCGCCCGCGAGTTTGCCGTCGCGCACCACGAGCTTCCGGTAAACGCCGCGGCGCTCCTCGAACACTTGCACCACTTCGTCGGTCGGGAACTCCGCGTCGGTGATGCCGAAGCTCGCGACTTCCACGCCCGCGACCTTCAGGCGTGCGTACACCTTTGAGCCGAGATAGCGGGCACGCGGGTTCGCGCCGGTGAGTACGTCGGCCAGCACCGCGCACTGTTCCCAGATCGGTTGAACGAGACCGTACACCTTGCCGTCGTGTTCGGCGCACTCTCCGACCGCGTACACGCCGGGCACTTGAGTTGCCAGGAGATCGTTCACCAGAATCGCACGGTTGACTGGTACGCCTGAAGCCTTCGCGGCTTCGACGCGCGGAACGATACCGCACGCGAACACGACGAGGTCCGCCGGCACCACATCGCCGGCGCGCATTCGTACCGCTTCGACGTGCCCGTTGCCGAGAATCTCGTCGGCCGAGGTACTCGTGCGAACGAAGATGCCCATTTTCTCGATCGCGCGCCGGAGCAGTTCGCCGCCCGACTTATCAAGTTGGGCGTTCATCAACACCGCGTCGAGGTGCAGAACGGTAACGTGCAGACCGAGGTCGCAGAGCGCCTTCGCGGCCTCGAGTCCGAGCAAGCCACCACCGACCACGACGGCGCTGCTCCCGGGCCGGGCGCGGTCGCGGATCGCCATGCAGTCTTCGATAGTGCGGAACACGTGAACGCCGTCGCGAGGCGAACCGTCGTCGCCTTTCAGTCCGCGAACCGGCGGTACCAGCGGCGAGCTTCCGGTCGCGAAGACACACACGTCATAGGGGTGCAGGTCGCCGGTGATCGTGGTGATGCGACGCCCAACCGGATCGACCTTCGCGACGCGCACGCCGGAATGGAACGTCACGCCGCGTGCCGCATACCACGAGGTTGGCTTCAGCGCGATCTCTTCCGGGTCGCTTCCCGACAACACTCGCCCGAGCAAAATGCGGTTGTACGAACCGCGCGATTCTTCACCGAACGCCGAGATCTCGAACGAATCGGTCGCGTTGCGGCGTACCAATTCGTCCAGCAGGCGTGAAGCTGCCATTCCGTTGCCGATGATCGCGAGGCGCTTCTTCATGTGGTCCTCGTTCGTGCTGCCGCTTGCGGCTTCGCGGGCGCATTCCCCGCGAAGCCGCGAGCGGCTCAACCTACTTTCACAATCCTCACCGCCGCGAGCTTGAACTCCGGCATACTGCTCGTTGGGTCCAGTGCGGCGCTGGTCAGCAGATTCGCCGCGGCTTGCCCGCCCCAGTGAAAGGGCGCGAACAGTGTGTCCGGGCGAATGTCGGGGGTCACTTCGGCCACGAACTCGACCTTGGCGCGCCGGCTCTCGACAGTGACCTTGCTGCCCGTGACAACGCGGTGCCGTCGGGCGAGTCGCGGGTGCATCTCCAGTCGCGGTATGGGCTGCGCGTTCTGCAACTTCACGACGGTTCGCGTTTGCGCGCCAGAGTTGTAGTGCTCCTTGTAGCGCCCCGTTGTGAAGAACAGCGGGAACTCCGCGTTCGGCTCCTCGCCCGCAGCGCGGTGTTCGACCGCGAAGAACTTCGCGCGCCCGTCGGCGTGGTGGAAGTGTTCCGCAAACATCCGCGGCGTGCCGGGATCGTCATCGGATTTGCACGGCCAGAACACGCCGTCTTGCTGTTCGATCTTCGCGTAAGTGATGCCTGAGTAGTCGGCCGGTGCGCCGGCGGTGGCGCGGCGCAGTTCGTTGAACACAGATTCCATGGTGCGGAACGCGAACTTCTCGCCACACCCCAGGCGCGCCGCGAGGTGGTGCAGCACGTCGATGTCGCTACGCGGTCCGAAGGGCGGGCGTGACACGACTCGTCGCCGGATCACGCGGCCTTCGAGGTTCGTCATCGTGCCGTCTTCTTCAGCCCACTGGAGTACCGGTAGGAAGACGTGCGCGTGGGCGGAGGTTTCGTTGTGGAACGCGTCCGCCACAACAAGCAATTCGAGCGACTTCAGCTTCGGAAGAAGGCGCGACAAATGTGGCGCCGCGACCGCGACGTTTGACCCCATCACGAACAGACTTTTCACACTCTCCCCGCACGAATCGAGGAGTTCGTAAGCGCTCTTTCCCTTTCGCGGGAGTGACGAAGGCTCAACGCCCCACACCTTCGCGATGGCTTCGCGGTGCGTGTCCACTTCAATGAGCCGGTAGCCGGGAAGTTGGTCCGTTTTCTGACCGTGTTCGCGGCCACCCTGGCCGTTGCCCTGACCCGTGAGCGTCCCGAAACCGCTGTGCGGTTTCCCCACTTTCCCCAACGCGAGCATCAGGTTGATCCACGCGTGAACGCTGTCCACACCCTTGCTATGCTGCTCGGTCCCACGCCCGGTTAACACCATTGCGCTGCGTGCAGTCGCGAGCCACCGAGCTGTTTTCCTGAGTTGCGATTCGGGAATGCCCGTGAGCCGCTCGACGCGGGCCGGGTGATACTGAATTGCCAGGGCGCGGACCGCGTCGAATCCATTCGTGCGATCCGCGACGTAGCGTTCGTCGGTCAGCCGCTCTTCGATTGCGACGTAGAGCAGGCCGTTCGCGAGGCTGAGGTCGGTGCCCGGAGTGAGTTGAAGGAAGATGTCCGCGACGCGACCGGTGGGGGTGCGCCGCGGGTCCACGACGATGAGCCGCCCACCGTTCGCGCGCTGCCGGTCGAACCACTGCATCATCGGCGGGAGCGTGTCGGCGATGTTCGCGCCGACCAGCATGATGACTTCGGCGTGTTCGAGGTCGGCGACCGGGAACGGCAACCCGCGATCCAGCCCGAACGCGCGGTTCGCTGCCGCCGCAGCACTCGACATGCAGAACCGGCCGTTGTAGTCGATGTTCGCCGTGCCGAGCGCGACGCGAGCGAACTTCCCCAACAGATAAGCCTTCTCGTTCGTGACCGCGCCGGAGCCGAACACGCCGTTCGCGTCCGCGCCGTGCCGCTCGCGGATCGCGAGAAGTTTGGCGGCCACGAAGTCGAGTGCTTCGTCCCAACTTGCTTCGCGCCACTCACCGCGCGCGTCGCGCATCTGCGGTGTCGTGACTCGCTGCGGGTGGTCTAGCAGCGCGGCGGAGGTCCAGCCCTTGATGCATAACTGGCCGTTGTTCACCGCCCAGTTCGGATCGCCGCTGACGCGCGGCATACCGCCGCCGAGGTCTTCGCCCATCAGGATGCCGCACTGGAACGCGCAGTACGGGCAGTGCGTGCGAACGCCCAGCGACTGCGGTGCAAGCGTGGTCAGCGGGATTGGTGGGATGGCACTCACGCGACCGGCACCGTGACGAACACTTCGCCGTTACGCACTTCGGTCGGATACGCTTCGATGCCGCACACGCTCTCTTGATCGCACGCGCCGGTGGTGCCATCGAAGCGGAATGCGTGCAGCGGGCACACGATCTGTTCGCCGATGAGCATCCCGTCGGCGAGCGGGCCAGACTTGTGCGGGCACTTTCCATCAACGGCAAACACTTGTCCTCCACGACTGCGGAACACCGCGAGCGCGCGCCCGCCCACGTCAAACGCGCGGCCGAGACCGTGCGGGAGTTCGTCGAGCGTGCAAAGCGAAACGCGAGTGGTTGTGGCTGCCATGGGTGTACTCCTTTCGCCTTCAACGAGCCGCGACCGCAAGGGAGCGGCAAAGCGAAACCGCTCCCTTGCGGTCGCGGCTCGTTGATAACGCATTTGGTGGCCTAAGTGATCACCGGTAGCGACACACGTTTCACCTCATCGAACTGGCCCGCGTACACCGGCGCATTTCGCTCAAGCCACGGGTCGACGTAGGCCGCCATCGTCTTCTCCACTTCCGCGTCGAGGTGCGAACCGATCCCGAGCGAATCTTTCGCGATGATGTCGCGAAGGTTCTCGATGCCGACTCGCGGCGCGAAGTCGTAGGTGCGTTCGAGCCACTTCGCGTTATCGCGGTAATAGATGAGAAACCGGCCGATCACGCGAAGGGCCTCTTCTTTCGTCGTCACGCGGCACAGTACGTCCGTTTTGCGGACGTGCGCGCCGGCCGCGCCGCCGACACTCACCTCCCATTCGCCGCCTTCGGTGGCGATCACGCCGACATCCTTGACGGTGGATTCGGCACAGTTTCGCGGGCACCCGCTCACCGCCATCTTCACCTTCGCGGGGAACTCGAAGCCCTGGAACCGCTTCTCCAGGTCGATGCCCAGACCGGTGCTGTCGTTGGTTCCGTAGCGGCAGAACTCGGTGCCGACGCACGTCTTCACGGTGCGCAGCGCCTTCGTGTAGGCGTGGCCGCTCGGCATACCGAGATCGGCCCACACGCCGGGCAGGTCTTCTTTCTTGATGCCGAGCAGGTCGATGCGCTGCCCACCGGTGAACTTCACCATCGGCACGGCGTACTTCTTCGCGACCATGCCGATGCGGATGAGGTCGTCGGCCGAGGTGATGCCGCCGTAGATGCGCGGGATGACCGAGAACGTGCCGTCTTTCTGGATGTTCGCATGTACGCGGTCGTTGACGAACCGGCTGTCGCGATCGTCGATGTACTCGGTGCCCCAGATGCTTTTGAGCATCGACGCGAGACCGTTGCGGCTTTTCTCGTCGTCGGCCGTTCCAAGTTCGCGAAGCACCGCGGAGACGCTCCTCAGCCCGCGAGCTTTCACTTCCGTAACCAGCGTCGGCTTGTCGAGCGGCACCGCGGCGACGTACCACGATTCGCTTGGTTCTGCCTTCACTCCGCCCGCGACCGCTTCGATGAGTCCCTTCACCAGCTTCTTGCACGAACCGCAACCGGTACCGGCGCGCGTCGCTTTGCCGACTGCGGGAACGGTACACTTCCCGTTCTTGATCGCGGTGACGATGGTGCCTTTGCAGACGCCGTTGCAGTCGCAGATTTGGTGCGCGTCGGGAAGGTCTGCGAGGGACACTTCCTTCTTCGCAGACGCGGCCGCGAAGAAGAGTTCGGGACGGCGTTCTGGTGCGGGCACGTCGGACTGGAACATCCTCATCAGGTCGTCAGCCGGTGCGAGATCGCCGAGCAAGCACGCCGCGTTCACTCGGCCGTTGCGGATGATCGCCTTCCAGTACACGTTGCGCGCCGGCTCGCTGAACTGCACCACTTCGTCGGTCGGTTGAAGGTCGTTGATGCGGCCCATACTCGCGAGTTCGACGCCCATCACCTTGAGCTTCGTCGCAATCTTCGAGCCGCCGTAGGTCGCGGTGGAATCGGTGCCGGTGAGTACCTTCGCGAGTACCTTCGTCTGTTCCCACAGCGGCGCGACGAGACCGTAGATCATGCCGTTGTGCTGTACGCACTCGCCCACACCGAACACTGCCGGGTCGTTGGTGCGGAGTTGGTCATCCACGACGATCGCCTTGTCGCAAACGATGCCGCACTCCTTTGCGAGTTCCGCGTTCGGGCGGATACCGGCGGAGATCACCACCATGTCGGCGGAAATCTCGGTACCGTCACCGAACTTCACACCGGTCACGCTCACGTGCCCGAGCAGTTCCTTCGTGCTTGTCGCAGTGCGCGCTTTAATGCCGAGGTTCGCGATGGTCTGGCCTAAAACTTTCCCGCCGGCTTCGTCGAGTTGCACGCTCATCAGCCACGGTGCCATTTCGACAACCGTGACTTCGACGTTGTGCGTCATCAGCCCTTTAGCGGCTTCAAGGCCAAGCAACCCACCGCCGATCACAACCGCGGTCTTGCACTGCTTCGCGTAATCCGCGATGTTGCGACAATCGTCAAGCGTGCGGAACGCGAACACCCCGTGAAGCGGCGTTCCGGGAATGGGCGGGATGAACGGCCGGCTGCCGGTCGCGAACACGAGGTAGTCGTAATCCACGGAAAGATCGTCCGCGTACACTCGCTTCGCGTCGCGGTCGATGCGTGTGACCTTCTTTCCTGCATGCAGCGTGATGCCGTTTTCCTCGTACCACGCGAGTGGGTTGAGGAAGATTTCCTTCGCGTCTTGCGTGCCGTTGAGAACGTTCGACAGCAGGATGCGGTTGTAATTGCCGT